>JAZOCR010000065.1:0-12777 GCA_045596605.1 Eubacteriales bacterium
CATTATGATATACGGCAACACAATGGCGTCGGTCTACGACGCACTGAACGACAGCATTGACTATGCAGCGTGGGCAGACTTTTTAATACGTATATTTGAAAAATATTCAGAGCGTGACGTAAAACGTATTTGCGAAATAGCCTGCGGCACCGGCTCTATGGCAACGGAGCTGTCCCTGCGTGGATATGATGTTACAGCATCGGATATATCATTGGAAATGCTGACAGAAGCAGAATATAAATCAAGAAAAGCGGGCGCAGAGGTAAGGTACGTTTCGTCAGATATGAGAAGCTTTTCCCTTTACAGTCCTGCAGACGTATGCGTATGTCTTCTTGACAGTATGAATTATCTTCTTTCACCGTCGGATTTTTCCGACACGGTAAAGAGCGTATATAAAAATCTTGCAGAAGACGGACTTTTCATTTTTGATATTAATTCAAAATACAAGTTTGAAAATACCTATAGCGACAACGCCTACGTTATCGAAAACGAGAACGTGCTTTGTGCATGGCAGAATTTCTATAATGCAAAAAGTAAAATCTGCGACTTTTATCTTTCTATCTTCACGCAGTGCAAAGACGGAAGATGCCTGCGCACCGACGAGCATCAGAGAGAAAGAATGTATACGCTTCGCTCGGTGAAAAAATTTCTCTCGGATTGCGGCTTTGAGCTTTGCGGGGTTTTCTCGGATTATGATTTTACCGAAGGAAACGAGGAAAAAGACGAAAGACTGTATATCGTTGCAAAAAAACTTAAAAAGGACTAAAAATATGAAGCAGAACACAATAACAAGAGCTATGACAAGATGCGGAAGCGCAAGAATACTTATAATAAACTCAAAGGAAATGGTAAATGACGCTATCGAAATTCACGGCCTCTCCCCCACCTGTGCTGCGGCACTGGGAAGAACGCTTACTGCGGCGTCACTTATCGGAGTAATGCTTAAAAACAAAACCGACAGTGCAACGCTTACCTTTGACGGAGACGGTGTGTGCGGAAAGCTTATTGCCACAAGCGACTATTACGGAAACGTCAAGGGCTGTGCAGAGAACCCCACTGCAGACCTTCCTGTAAATGCGAAAGGCAAGCTTGACGTTGCAGGCGCTGTAGGTAAGGGAAATATGTATATTATCCGTGACTGCGGCGAGGGTGAGCCTTACGTTGGTATGATACCGATAGTTTCCGGCGAAATTGCCGAGGATATTACCGAATACTATGCAAGAAGCGAGCAGATTCCGACGGTCTGCGCTCTCGGTGTTCTTATCGGCACAGATTACAAGTGCATCGGTGCAGGCGGAGTTATGATTCAGCTGCTGCCGGGTGCGGAGGATGAGTTTATAGACAGACTTATGGAGCGTGTGCCTTGTCTTTCAAACGTATCCCATATGTTCAGCGAGGGCAAGAGCAACACAGAGCTTCTTTCTGAAATAATGGGCGACATTGAAATTGATATTTTCGATGAAATAGACTGCTCATACCACTGCGATTGCACGGAAGAAAGAGTGGAACGTGCCCTTATTTCCCTCGGCAAAGGTGAGCTTGAAAGCATTATAAACGAAGCAAAGCCTATCGAGGTAGGCTGTCAGTTCTGCGGTAAAAAGTACGTTTTTGACACAGGGCATATGAAAAAGCTTTACGAAAACGCAAAATAAACGAGCTTTATATCTATACGGAGAAATATGAAAAAGTATACTGATTTTAATTATAACGACATAAACGCACAGCGGGGACTTGCAAATGAGCTTTTCAAAATTGCAAGTGACAAGGAAAAGTGCCTTGGCAGAAAGCTTCGTGCCTGCGTTCAGACCTTTGGTTGTCAGCAAAATGAAGCGGACAGCGAAAAGTTGCTCGGCTGGGCGATAGCGTGCGGATATGAGAAATGCGAAAATATTGAAGACGCAGACCTTATAGTTTTTAATACCTGTGCGGTGCGTGAGCACGCAGAGCTGAGAGCCCTGTCAAAGACGGGACAGCTAAAGCATCTCAAGGAAAAAAATCCTGAGCTTATCATCGGTCTCTGGGGCTGTATGGTAGCGCAGGAGCACAGAAAAAACGCCATAAAGCACAGCTATCCTTACGTTGATTTTGTTGCTGGAACGAATATGCTTCACAGATTTCCGGAAATACTGTATGACGTAGTCACCTCAAAGCGCAGAAGATACTATGTTGACACCGAAGACTATTCCGTTGTAGAGGGCACAGTCGCAGAGCGTGACAGCAGCTTCCGTGCCTGGGTTTCGGTTATGTACGGCTGTAACAATTTCTGCACCTACTGCGTTGTACCCTACGTTCGTGGAAGAGAACGCAGCAGAAGCCCGAAGGCAATACTTGACGAAGTCAGAGAGCTTGTAAATAAAGGCTACAAGGAAATTACGCTCCTTGGTCAGAACGTAAACTCCTACGGCAAGACACTTCCTGAAGATGAGCGCATAAGCTTTGCACAGCTTCTTTCAGAGATATGCAAAATCGAGGGTGACTTCCTTGTTCGTTTTATGACCTCTCATCCTAAGGATGCTTCCGACGAGCTGATAGCGGTTATGGCGGAAAACCCCAAAATTGCACGGCACTTTCATCTGCCAATGCAGTCGGGAAGCAGTGAAGTTCTAAGGGCTATGAACAGGCATTACGACAGAGAGCGATATTTTGAGGTTGCAAGAAAAATAAAAGAGGCTATGCCGGATATTACTCTGACTACAGATATAATCGTAGGCTTCCCGGGAGAAACCGAGAAGCAGTTTGAGGATACGCTGAGTGCAGTTCGTGAGGTTGGCTTTGACTCGATATACGCCTTTATCTTCTCGCCGAGAAACGGAACACCGGCGGCACAGATGCCGGACCCCACCTCAAAGGAAGAAAAGAGCGCAAGATTTTCACGGCTTCTCGCACTTGAGTCGGAGGTCAACGCAGAGCTTGGCAAAAAGCTTGTAGGACGTGAACTGAGGATTCTTGTGGACACACACCCTGATGCTGAGGGTAACTGCTCAGGCAGAAACAGTGGAAACAAAATAATAAAATTCAAATCAAGTAAGGACTTTTACGGTCAGTATATAAACGTGCGTGTAATATGCGCCGAGGGCGCAAGCATATACGCTGAAATAATATGATTTTAAAGATAAGAAAGGTAAGGATAAAAACATGACAGAACTACAAATAGTTGCACTTGCAAAGCAGCTCGGAAAAGAGCTTCAGGAATGCGAAAAATTCAAGGAATATATGGCGGCAAAAAAGGATTTTCTTGAAAACGACGAGCTTAAGACAAAGCTCAGCGAATTCAAAGTACAAAAAGCACTTCTCGACAAGCAGGCAGAGCTGGAAAACGCCGACGAGGTAGTTATAGATGCAATAGGCGCAAGAGCAGAGCTTCTTTACAGAGAGATAAACGAAAACCCGGTATTTGTCAGATTTCAGAATGCAGAGCAGGAATTTAATATGCTTCTCGGTGCGGTAAATACCACTATCGGCTCCTTCCTTAAAGACCCCGACGAAGTATCCGCAAGCGGCTCATGCTCCGGAAACTGCTCCTCTTGCAAGGGCTGCAGTCACTAAAAGACTTTAAAGGCAATTTTCCGACAAGAGATCGGAAAGAAAGGATAAGAAAATGCCCTACACGCCAATGATGCTTCAGTATTTTGAAGTAAAGGATCAATACAAAGACCATATACTGTTTTACCGTCTCGGAGATTTTTACGAGATGTTCTTCGACGACGCAAAAACCGCCTCCCGTGAGCTCGAGCTGACGCTTACGGGCCGTGACTGCGGCATGGAGGAGCGTGCTCCGATGTGCGGCGTGCCTTATCACAGTGCGGAGGGCTACATCGCAAAGCTCGTGGGCAGAGGCTACAAGGTGGCAATATGCGAGCAGATGGAAGACCCGTCAAGTGCAAAGGGCATCGTAAAGCGTGACGTTGTAAGAATAATAACTCCCGGAACAGTTACTGAGGGAAGCCTTCTTCTTGACAGCAAAAACAACTATCTTTGTGCAATGTATATCGAGGGCTCACGTGCGGGATTTGCAGTTGCGGATATTTCAACCGCTGACGTATATGCAACCGACTTTTCCGAGGGCGACATTATAAACAAGCTCACTAGCGAGCTTGCCGTATATTCCCCTGCCGAGATAATCACTAATATAGGCGAAGAGAATCTCGATGAGATGAGTGATTATATAAGAGGACGTCTTGGTGCATATCTTGCAGCAGGCGACACCGAGCGTTTTTCAAAGGGACTTGATCTTCTCACAAAGCAGTTTGGTGACGATTATCTTGCGACATACGGCATTTCTCCCGAATCCCCCGCCCTTATTGCGCTTTCCGCACTTCTTGACTATCTTACGGAAACTCAGAAAAAGGATATCTCAAATATACAGAAATTAAACTACTACAACAACGAGCAATTTCTTGCAATTGACGTAAACACAAGACGAAATCTTGAGCTTTGTGAGGCTATGCGCACAAGAGAAAAAAGAGGTACACTCCTCTGGGTTCTTGATAAAACAAAAACGGCTATGGGCTCAAGACTTCTTCGTAAATGGGTTGAACAGCCTCTTGTGTCGGTGAACAGAATAACGGCACGCCAGCAAGCGGTGAAGGAGCTTTATTCAAGCTTTATTGCAAAGGAAGAGCTTCAGCTTGAGCTTTCCGGCATAAACGACATTGAAAGACTTCTCACAAAAATAGTTTACGGCACAGCAAACGGCAGAGACCTGCAGTCCCTTATGAATACCTGCGAGCACCTGCCGAGAATCCGTGAGCTTCTTGCAGAATTTTCCTGCCCGGAGCTTTTAGAGCTTTACAATGATATGGACGAGCTTTCTGATATAAGAGAAGAAATAAATGCGGCAATTGACGATAATCCTCCATTTTCCGTTCGTGAGGGCGGCATCATCCGCAAGGGCTATAACGCCCAGGTTGATGAGCTTCGTGAAATAATGGACGAGGGAAAAAGCTGGATTCCCAAAATCGAATCGGTGGAAAAGGAAGCCACCGGCATAAAGAACCTTAAAATCGGATACAACCGTGTTTTCGGATATTATATAGAGGTTACAAAGTCTTATATTGACCTTGTGCCCGACAGATACATAAGAAAGCAGACTCTGACGGGCTGCGAAAGATACATAACCCAGGAGCTCAAGGATATGGAGGCACGTGTAATAGGTGCTCAGGATAAAATCGTGGCGCTTGAATACGAGCTTTTCGTAAAGCTTTGCGGCTTTATTTCCTCAAAGGTAACAAGAATACAGAAAACTGCTTCACTTCTTGCACGTCTTGACGCCTATGTATCCCTTGCAGACGTTGCAAGCAAAAACAACTACGTATGCCCCGAGGTAGATTACTCGGACAAGCTTGACATAAAGGGCGGAAGACACCCTATAGTTGAAAAGTTTTTGTCCGGCACGCAGATGTTCGTGCCAAACGACACCTATCTTGACGAAAACAGACGCATTATGCTTATTACCGGACCTAATATGGCGGGTAAGTCCACCTATATGCGACAGAATGCTCTTATAGTTATAATGGCGCAGATAGGGTCGTTTGTTCCTTGTGAGAGTGCGAGAATAGGCATTGTGGATAAGGTATTTACAAGAGTAGGTGCAAGCGACGACCTGGCATCAGGACAGTCCACCTTTATGCTTGAAATGAATGAGGTTGCGTATATTCTTAAAAACGCAACCAAAAAGAGCTTTATAATATACGATGAAATCGGCAGAGGTACTTCCACCTACGATGGTATGAGTATCGCAAGAGCAATTGCCGAATATACCGCAGGCAAAAAAATCGGTGCAAAGACAATGTTTGCAACCCACTATCACGAGCTCACAGAGCTATCTGAAAGCTTCCCTTGTATCGTCAACTATTCAATTGCCGCAAAAAAACGTGGCGACGAGCTTATATTCCTTCGCAAAATAGTTGAGGGTGCGGCAGACGACAGCTACGGTATCGAGGTTGCAAAGCTTGCAGGAGTACCGAATGACGTAATAAAGCGTGCAAAAGAAGTGCTTGAAGGGCTTGAAAACGGCAATGGCGTTCCGCTTGCAAGGGGTGCAAAAAGGCTTGAGGAGGACTCTACCCTTTCCTTTGAAGACCTTTCAAAAGACAAAATATACAGTCTTATAAAGCATACTGACCTTGACACCCTCTCACCTATCGAAGCACTTCAGAAGCTTTACGAGCTAAAGAAATATACAACGTAAAACTTAAAAGAAAAATTATAAAACAAATTCCGGAAGGCAGGTGAAAAAATGGGAATAATAAACGTTCTTGACAAGCATACAGCAAATCTTATTGCGGCAGGCGAGGTTGTGGAAAGACCGTCAAGTGCTATAAAGGAGCTGCTTGAAAACAGTGCCGACGCAGGTGCAACACAGATTTCCGTTGAAATAAAAAACGGAGGAAGCACATATATCCGTGTGAGCGACAACGGTTCGGGAATAGCACCGGAAGATGTGCCTGTGTGTATTCTCAGACACGCAACGAGTAAAATACGCACAAAAAGCGACCTTGAAGCAATATCCACGCTCGGTTTCAGAGGAGAGGCTCTTGCAGCAATTGCATCTGTAAGCCGCCTTAGGATTATGACAAAACGCAAAGAAGATAGTAGCGGCACCTATTTTGAAGCAGACTTCGGAGAAAAAAAATCCATAAGTGAAACCGGCTGTCCTGCGGGCACAACAATTATTGCTGAAAATCTTTTTGAAAACGTACCTGCAAGAAGAAAATTTCTGCGCCGTGATGCAACCGAAACAAAGGCGGTATGCGCAGTAGTGGAAAAATTTGCGCTATCAAAGCCGGATATTGCGGTAACTCTTATAGCAGACGGAGGTATAAAACTTAAAACTCCCGGTGACGGAAAGCTTAAAAGCTGTATTTACGCTTGCCTTGGCAGGGATTTCACAGACCATATGCTTCCGGTTGGCTACAGCTTCTCCGGCGTTGAGGTTTCCGGCTTTATCGGAAAACCGGAAATTGCAAGACCCAACAGAAACCTGCAGAACTTTTTTATAAATGAACGATACATAAAATCAGGTACAATGACGGCAGGTCTTGAGGAAGGTTTCAAAAGCTTCTGCCCTATCGGAAAATTCCCTGCCTGCGTGCTTTTTATAAAAATTGACTATAGAGCAGTAGATATAAACATTCACCCGGCAAAGCTTGAAGTGAAATTCTCTGATGAACGACCGGTGTTTGAAGCGGTAATGTACGCTGTAAGAAACTCCCTTTCAAGAGGAATGTCTTCTTTTCTTCCCGGTGAGGAAGCGGATTTTGGAAGATACACACCGCCAAAGCCTACACGCTCCCCCGACGATATAAAGACGGGATTTGGAAGCACTGTCATAAGCGGTGCTGAAAATGAAAGCCGCATTTTTGATGCAGCCTTGCAAAAATCACCGGAATTTATCAGCGACAAGGGCAAGATTTCCGTTCCAAGCCCTGACAGTATAGAGCTTGTTTATGGAAAACAAAGTGGCAATACCCCTGGCGAGAAAAACTTTGATTACAGTATGCCTGACTATGCAGTGGTGCAAAAGGAAAGCAGCGAAATCAAAGAGGCTGAAAAAGAAGCTACAAAAGAAATTATAAAAGAAGATACAATATCAGCACAGAGCGAAAGCCGGAAAACCATTAGCTTTACGCCTAAGCTGAATATCGATACAGATAATAATACACCTCAAAGCTCTGACGAGAAACTGCCAAAAACGGCGACTGCCGAGAACGACACTGCAGTAAAGTACTCTCCCGAGGAAATTTCACTGTTTCAGAGTATGCCCAAGGAGGCACAAAAAGCTCCTGATGCTCCCTTCTCACAAAACGCAGACAGCGATATATCCGATGAGCTTCTAAAGCGGGTAAAGCAAGGTGTTACAGTTATAGGCGAGGCTTTTAATTCCTATATACTCGTAGAACGTGACGGCACACTGTACGTAATAGACAAGCACGCCGCCCACGAAAGAATTATATACGAAGCTCTGAAAAAAGGAAAAAAAGACGGCGGCACCCAGCTGTTACTTATTCCTATATCCGTAAGCCTTACCTCTGAAGAAGCAATAGCACTTACTGAAAACGGTGAATACCTTGAAAGAATAGGCTACGTTTTTGAGGAATTTGGGACAAATACATATCTTCTTCGTGGAGTACCGTCGGAAATTGATATGTCTATAGCCGAGGAAACCTTCATTTTCCTTGCAGGACAGATAGCAAAATCCGGAGGCAGAGCAATAGGCGATATTTTCGACAGAGCACTGTATACTGCGGCGTGCAAGGCGGCGGTAAAGGCAGGCACGAAAACCTCAAAGCTCTCCTCTACAATGATTGCAGACATTCTCTTTTCAAACGAGGCAGTGCTTTACTGTCCCCACGGACGTCCGGTAATTCTTGAATTTTCAAAAACAAAGCTTGATAAAATGTTCTCAAGAACATAATTTATATAACAACCAATAAAGATAAAGCAAAGGAAACTAAAATATGTTTATTCTGAAAAAGACCTGCGGTAACGCAAGACGTGGAGAGTTTACAACTCCTCACGGCACAATACAGACTCCCGTATTTATGAACGTTGGTACTTCTGCGGCAATAAAGGGCGGCGTTTCGACTATGGACCTTCGTGAAATAAAGTGCCAGGTAGAGCTTTCAAACACCTACCACCTGCACATACGCCCCGGTGACGAGCTCATTCGTGACCTTGGCGGACTTCATAAGTTCTTCAATTGGGACGGCCCGATACTCACCGACAGCGGCGGATTTCAGGTTTTCTCCCTTGCGGCAATAAGAAAGATTTCCGAAGAGGGCGTTACCTTCCAGTCCCATATGGACGGAAAGAGAATATTTATGGGTCCTAAGGAAAGTATGAGAATACAGGCAAACCTTGGCTCTGATATCGCTATGGCATTTGACGAGTGCGTTAAAAACCCCGCAGAATACACCTATGCAAAGGCTTCCTGCGAGAGAACCACCAGATGGCTTAAAATCTGCCGTGACGAGGTGGAAAAGAACAGACAGGAGGAAAACGCAATAAATCCCGGTCAGGTGCTTTTCGGAATAAATCAGGGCGCAACCTTTGACGACCTTCGAATTAACCATATGAAGCAGATTGCCGAGCTTGACCTTCCCGGCTACGCTATCGGCGGTCTTGCTGTTGGCGAGCCTGCCGAGGTAATGTATCACATTATAGAGCAGGTAGAGCCCTATGCACCCAAGAACAAGCCAAGATACCTTATGGGCGTTGGAACACCGGTAAATATCCTTGAAGCGGTTAACAGAGGCGTTGACTTCTTTGACTGCGTAATGCCCTCCAGGAACGCAAGACACGGAAACCTCTTTACCTGGAAGGGTCATATGAATCTTAATAACAACAAATATGAAAAAGACCCCCGTCCACTTGACCCGGACTGCAACTGCCCGACCTGCAGGAGTTATTCAAGAGCTTATATAAGACATCTCTTTAAAGCCCGTGAAACCCTCGCTATGCGCCTTTGCGTAATTCATAACCTCTATTTCTACAACGAGCTTATGGAGGAAATCAGAAAGGCTCTCGACGAGGACAGGTGGCACGGCTTCTACAATGAATACGTAGAAAAGCTGGGTATGCGTGTTGACGACTAATAGAGATAAAACTCACTATTTTGTAAACATTTGACTTTTCATGTTTATTTTTAA
This sequence comes from Eubacteriales bacterium, assembly GCA_045596605.1. Taxonomy (GTDB): domain Bacteria; phylum Bacillota; class Clostridia; order Oscillospirales; family CAG-382; genus SIG622. Next base: position 9,651 of record JAZOCR010000065.1, read on the forward strand.
ATTTACTGTTGCAAAAGGCAGAAAATAATGGTATAATATAAAAATGTTAGTATAGAAAATTTCGGAGGTTTAAAATGACATCACTTTTTAATCACGTTTATTCACTTGAAGCAGCAGCTGATACTGCAACTGCAGGAGCAGGCGGTAGCATGTTCACCTCAATTATTCTTATAGTTGCAATGGTTGCGGTATTCTACTTCATAGGCATAAGACCCCAGAAGAAGCAGGAGAAGCAGACGGCAGCAATGCGTGACGGTCTTATGGTAGGCGATGAAATCACAACTATAGGCGGTATCGTAGGCAGAATCGTAAACATCAGAGAAGATATGATTGTAATTGAAAGCGGCACTGCAAGAACAAAAATCAAAATTGCACGCTGGGCTGTTCGTTCTGTTGAAAAGAAGATTGAAGAGCCTAAGGAAGAACCGAAGCCTGCAACGTTCAAGGTGAAAAAGTAACATAAAAGCTTATCCGTACCGAACAGACTGTATCGGTACGGATTTTTTTACCCGTGTACCTGTTTGCGTAATAATCCGTTGCCTCCCCGAATAAACTTTAACAAGGATATTACAGAGAAACCGGAAAGGATATTTACAAGTATGGAAAAGAACGTCACTGCATCAAAACACTCAAGGGGTGCATCAAAGGGCATCGGGTTTTATTTTTTACGCATTGTTATAACAGGAATTTCAGTTTTTGCAATATGTATTCTTCTTATGCCGCTTTTGCTTATGAGAAGCAATGACCCTGCGTCCTTCGTTTCTGCGGCAGCCGGTGCAACCGTTGCAATAACTGCGTTTTTCTGCGGTTTTGCAGCAGCCAAAGGAAGCTCAAAGCATTTTCTTGTAACAGGTGCAGTATCTGCTCTTGTACTCTGTGCACTTATCACCGGCCTCTCTTTTTTATTTGATAATGGCAGCTCTGAAAAAGATATTGCCTTTTCAGTGATAATTTATGTACTTACTACCGTCTTATCCATAGTCGGTGCCGCTTTTGCTTCAAAAAAAACACAGCGCAAAAAGAAAAAACGACGCAGATAACAGGAATTTACATAAAATTATTACCACGACTAACCGCACCCTCGGGTGCGGTTGTTTTTGTAAAAACATCTTGCAAAAGATGTCAAAGTGTGTTATACTTATGATAAGCTCTCAAGAGCAACAACGAGAGATGGTAAAGCCAGACTATATTTAGGAGGTGGATTTATAATGCAACGTAGCATTATTCGTAAAATTACATTAATTGGTGTTCTCGTTTTAGTTTTAACTACTATGGTGGGGTGCGGTACGATCAAAAGATTCATAGATTTGACAGTTGCTCGCTACAATTATATCCACTCTTATGATAAAAACGGCGAAATACTTGAAAATGCAGGAAATCAAATAACAGACGCACTTGTAAAAAAAGATATAGAAGCACTTAAAGAGGTTATGTCTCTCGCTGCGTTAGAAACAGATGATTTCGAGAAAGGATTTGAATACAGCTGTTCATTTTTTGATGAGAATGATGAAATAGTATCTAAGGAATTCTCCGGTTATAATAACGGCACTTATCTTGGCGTATCCACATTCGGCTCAAGAGCATGCGAAATAACAACAGCATCCGGAAAAATTATAGTTGTATCATATAAATGTTATTATATGGATAAAGAGAATCCTAAAAATGTAGGTGTGTATAGTCTAGTAGTTACGAGTGCGGGTTCAGCCGTGCCTGATGAACGTAGTGATTATTTCAGAAGTCGTGCAGGAATATACAATCCAGAGTGGAATGATTATATGTAACTTGCGCAGGTACTGAAATTCCAAAATTCAATGACTCTGATTTTCAAATAATAAACAAGCAGTTTCAACCGCACCCTCACAGGTGCGGTTGTTTTCATAAAACATCTTGCAAAAGATGACAAAGTGTGTTATGCTTATAATAACAGGAGTGAAGTGACAAAGCTTTTAGAGTTAAAATGGGGTTAAGATTATTATGAATAAAAAAAGTCATACAATAACAAAGATTAGCTTTATTGTTTTGATGATTTTGGCATTTATCTTATTGTGCTGTTTTCTTATTATAAGTGCTATAAATAGAAATAAAACAAAACACATTTTGTTTGATGCTATAGAAACAAATGATATAAAGACAGTGGAACAAATATTAGAAAAAGATTCAACTTTTGCAAACGAAGACCTGTACACTTCATTTGTTGTTGAATTAGTATTAGATATGATAGGCAGTTCAGATTCTACGCCACTTTTATCAGCTATTCAATACGGAAATAACGACATCGCATATTTATTAGTCGAACACGGAGCCGATGTCAATAAAGGTTTAAGATGTTACCCGATAATTGAAGCAATTACACGTAAAAACTTTGAATTGGTATGGTATTTGATTGACCACGGAGCAGACGTTACTGTTGTAGACAGAACCCCGTGGAAACGTACTGTTCTTTGTGAAATAGTTGCCACACCGATAAATAACGGCGATATGGAAAAGGCTGACATAATGCTTGAATTATACAAATATGCGTTAGAACACAATGCTCCTGATGATTCTCATGTTGTTCGCCCTAACGGTATTCATAAACTTCTTGGAATAGCGGCAAGCCAAAACAGTTTTCTCATCGTTGAATATATGTGCTCCGAGAAGTTATACGACATTAATGAAACTATAACTGATGATAATAAAACTGCATTGATTTGTGCAGTACAAAAACAATCCTATGATGCTTGCAAGGTTTTGCTTTCTTACAATGCTGACAAAACCTTAAAAGATGATAGAAATATGACCGCATATGATTATGCAGTACAACTTCAAGATAAAACTTTAATGGATTTGTTATGCGAATAATCTAGTTTAGTTCAACCGCACCTTCGGGTGCGGTTGTTTTCATAAAAACATCTTGCAAAAAACGTCAAAGTGTGTTATACTGACAATATAAACAATAGCATTGTTATCTTCGGCTACAACGGCAGAGACGGTGTAGTTACAGACTCAAACGGCCTTATCTATATGCGTGCCCGTTATTATTCCCCTGAGATGCGAAGATTTGTCAATGCTGATATTATTGCAGGTGAAATTTCCAACGCAATTACTCTTAACAGATATGCTTATGCTAACGGTAATCCTGTTTCCT
>JAZOCR010000066.1:0-3288 GCA_045596605.1 Eubacteriales bacterium
TCTTTTTGCAAAGAAAAAGTAACATACATTCCCCCGACCTGACGATGAAGTGGTTGGTACAGGAAGAATTTGCTTGCAAATTCTTCAAACATAAGAAAAAGTCTTAAGACTTTTTCGTTGTCGTCGGGCTTTTGAAAATAGAATTTTTCATTGCGCCTGTATGCGCCGTTGTAAAAGTAAAAATCCGCACACGATAGTGTACGGATTTTTTGGGGTGAAATATCGGGCTCGAACCGACGACCTCCAGGGCCACAACCTGGCGCTCTAGCCAACTGAGCTAATTCCACCGAATATTAATGTGGCGTGTGTTTTCAGCACATTTACAACCCATATAAAAGTTGTTGGCGTGCCTTGAGGGACTCGAACCCCCGACCTACTGCTTAGAAGGCAGTTGCTCTATCCAGCTGAGCTAAAGGCACGGATAAAATACAAAACGATTTCGATTTTCATCTGAAACCGTCAGCATATTGGAGCGGGTGAAGGGAATCGAACCCTCGTAATCAGCTTGGAAGGCTGGAATTCTACCATTGAACTACACCCGCATATAGCGATTTTTTCTACCGCTCGAATATGATACCACAAACACGCTGTTTTGTCAAGTACTTTTTTGGTGATTTTTTAAATTTCTAATCTTTTGACAGTAAAAAGACGGTTTTTTGCAGTTATTATAATACTTATGCACAACTACTTTTGCGTTTATTTTATGATTTTCCTTTGACTTTATACCTGTATTTTTGTATATTTTCCCGCAAAAAAGAGTGCGGCTTGCGTTTCTTGCCACACCCTTGATTTGGAATTGTTTTGCAAATACCAATGCCCATTCCGTACCCGGTTACTTACATATTCAAAAACCATATTCCGAAATTCAAGTAACCTGCAAAGGCAACCCAGATGGCATAGGGGATTTGAAGGTATGCCGCCGTGGAGCTTATGGGTCTGTACTGCATAATAGTGCGAAGTATCAGATAAAAAAGCAAAATAATCCATATAAAGGCAACCAGAAAGCAGCGAAGGTTGAAAAAAATAATACTCCATAAAAAGTTTACGATAAGACTTGCACCGTACACCGTCAGAGCACTGCGCACCTTTTCCGGCTCCTCTTTGCGTTTTTCGTAAATAATTGCAGCACTTATGCCCATAAGCACGTAAAGCACCGTCCATACTATCGGAAAAAGAATAGACGGCGGAGCAAGAGGCGGAGTTTTCAGCTCGCTGTATATGTCCATGCTTCCCATAGTAAGAAGCGCAGAAAGACCACCTGTGCCAAGGGAAATTAAAACAGAGATAATATACGGCTTTATTTTTTGCCACATTTTAAAGCACCCCTTTTTGTTTAGTACTATATTTATATGGGAAAAACCACCGGATATGACGGTTTTTGTACTTTAGGCGAAGAATTAATTGCAGCGTCCGGCGCATCGCACATAAAGCATGCTTCCTTTTTTATGTATAATAAAAGCCGCAGAGAGCATAAATTCTCTGCGGTTTTGCGCATATTATTTGGTTTTATACCTCGGATATGCCGAAAATTCCTCTTTCGTGCCGGAGAATACGTTCATATCGATATATTCTTCTTTGCCGCTGTATCCGGGAAGCCTCTCCCTGTTTGTGTACTGCCAGAAGGTCCAATTCCTGCCGTCCTTGACAGATGGCTTTTTTATGACGTTTCTTATCCAGATGTCATACTCTGCATAATCCTGTGCAAGATAAAAGTCGTAAGCCTGCTCGGTTGCGTAAAGAATCGGCGAAAGCCCATAGTGCTCCTCAAGGGCAGAAATCATATCATAAAGCTCCGCCTTTACCGCTTCCTTTTCCTTTGGCGTATATGCGTATGCTCCGTAAAATTCAATGTCAATTACCGGCGCAAGCATTCCGGAAAAGGCTTCAACCGTGTTTATAAAATTCTCCGCCTGCGCCTTGCCGCTGCTGTCGAAGCTGAAAAAGTGGTATGCTCCTACCGCTATATCGCACTTTTGCGCCTCGGTGAAATTGTATAAAAACTTATCGTCCACAAAGCTGCTTCCCTCGGTTGCTTTTATAAAGGCAAAGTCAATACCTTCGCCACAGAGGGTTTTCCAATCTATCTCGCCCTGATAGTGGGAAACGTCAACTCCACGCACCGGATATATGCTTTTTGGCGGATTATTGAGTAAAACCACACCGTTCCAAACCATATAAAACAAGAGCTGCGCAATAAGCAGTCCCACGAAAGCAAGTGAAATTGCACCCACAAAAGCAGTCAGTATCTTTTTCTTCATATATTTGTTCCTTTTAGGCACTTATCTCAAAAGCCCTGATTTTACGCCGCCACGCTTCCAGTGGATAACCAGCTCCTCGGCAGCCGCAAGAGCGGCAATACCGCATACAACCCAGTATATAGTCACAGCAAAGGGTAAGATGCTTGCGTAAGGAACGCAGAACACCCCAAAGCCGCAAAGCTTGTTGAGAATAGTGTGAAGGGAAGCGAACTGTCTGTATTTAACCGCAGCAAGAACGTAGGAGCAAATTCTGACAATAAGTATAATTACTACCGCAAGCTGAAGCTGCATTGAAATTTTGCTTTTTAAAACCGGAAGAATCTTTATAAGCATAACTGCGTAAAAGGACATATCCGCCACACTGTCAAGCTTTGCACCGAATTTGCTTGCCGTATGGGTTATTCTCGCAATAAAACCGTCAAGAACATCTGTAATTCCGGTTAAAGTATATATTGTAAAAAACGCTGTAGACAATGGCTTTATGAACAGCAGTATAAAGGTGCCGACAATGCGCAGCATAGTTATGAAGTTTGCTACGTTATGATTCTGCTTGCTTTTGATTTGCTGACATACGCTACCCAAGGTAATTCCCTCCGTTTTATTTTAGTCTTGCCCGAATTTAATGGTTATTATAGCATATAAAAACAAAAATTGCAAGAGGGAGAGAGATAATGAAATTCTTCGCTGTGCTCACGGTGAAATTAAATCAACATATCTTTTCCTGACGTAAGGCATTTAGAACTTCTTCACTATTCACTATTACTTATTACTTTCCAAAAATCCGAATATTTAAGAGAAAAGTGAAGAGTGAAGAGTTAATAGTGAAAAAGTAAAAATCCCCGTACTCATTGTACGAGGATTTTTGGTGGGGTAGCATAGAATAGATGTCCGTGTCGTATAAGATTAAACTCTCAAAATAAAATTGTCCACACAGCGGACTCCTTAAACTTCTTCACTATTCACTATTACTTATTACTTTCCAAAAATCCGAGTATTTAAAGTCGGATAGCCAGTCGTTCCTTAGGAAGAC
>JAZOCR010000067.1:0-21171 GCA_045596605.1 Eubacteriales bacterium
TGACAATACTTTTTCTTTCCGAAAAGAAAAAGTATTCAAAAAGAAGTCGTTCAGAGGACAAGTCCTCTGAAAACTCCCTCTTGGCACGTAACAGCTTTAGTGAGCGTGCATCTTTTGTTGTCGCAAGAAACTCTCGTAATCTTAGAGTTTAACCATACTATAAAGCACTACGTTCAGCTTTAAATCTTTATATTGATTACAATGTTGCTCATATTGTAGGGTGCGACGTCCCCGGCGCACCGGTTAAACTCCAAAGTAACGAAAGTTTTTTCGTGTGCTAAAGTGGAAATCTATACTAGACTCGTAGCGAGACAAAAAGGAGTTCTAAGAGGCTTGCCTCTTAGCAACTTCTTTTGGTTACTTTTCTTTTTGGAAAGAAAAGTAACATATCCCCCCCACCCGACCTGTCGACGAAGTCGGCTGTGAGGGCTTCCAAAGTACTCAGCTTCAAAACCCTTTTTGAAAAAAAGCAATTTATGCTTTATCCGCCGCAAGTACAATGTCAAGCTCAATTTTCTGTGTGGAGTGTGGTACGACAACCGAAATATCCTCGGCGTTTGAATAGCTTACGCCGTCAAAGGTAAAATCAAATTCATTTTCTTTAAAATAGTTTTTTGCCTTGTAATTTTCAAAGGCGAAGTCAAGCATTTCGGCGTGGTCACGCCAGTCGTTTCTGTCGTTCAGCGTTACGGCTATAAAGCTACTGCCGTCTCTTTCGGCACTGCTTACAAGGCATCTGCCGGAAGCAATGGTATACCCTGTTTTAACTCCGTTTGCGCCGCTGTATGTACGAAGCATTTTGTTGTGATTTGCAAAATAATGGGTGGGAACACCCTCGGAATTTGTAACGGTATAATTTTTTGTAGAAGTAATCTGCCTGAAAACCGGATTTTTCATAGCGTGATAAGTGATTTTTGCAAGCTCGTATGCTGTTGTGTAATGACCGTCTGCAGATAGTCCGTGAGGATTTTTAAAGCTTGTAGAGATAAGTCCAAGCTCCTTTGCCTTTGTATTCATTTTTTCGGCAAAGGCTTCGGTGCTGCCACAGCAGGCTACCGCCAGTGCACTTGCCGCATCGTTTCCGGATTCAAGCATAAGCCCGTAAAGCAGGTCCCGAATTGTTATTTTTTCCCCCGGTGAAAGATATATTGACGAGCCCTCGGTACCGCACACCTCCTGTGGCACAGTAAAAACCGTGTCAAGATTTGCATTTTCAAGCACCACGAGTGCCGTCATAATTTTTGTGGTGCTTGCCATTGGAAGCATTTTATTTGAATTGCAGCCGTAAATCAGTTCCCCTGTGTCTGCGCTGACAAGCGCCGCACTTTGTGCGCTGACAGTCGGCGTTGCAAGTACTTCTGTATATAGAGAAAACACCTCGTCATTTTCTTCTTTTACAGCTGTGTCTACCTGATGGGAAAACACCGGGCCGGATATTTTTTTCGGAACATATTCATCTACCGCATTTTCCGGCAGCATTCCGTAAATCACAAGCGATGCAAAGCTAAGAAAGAAAAACTGCTTCATGGTATGTGTTATCTTACGTATATTAGCGGCATCTCCGCTTTTTTGCATTTTCATATGTAAATATCCTTTCCGCACCTTATCTGTTTCTTATAAATTTTATTTTTCGTCTGCTTATATTATGACATTTCCGCCGCTTGCAAAATTTATAAAAAACGGCTTGACCGCCAGGAGAAGGTATGATATAATATAATGCGAAATATGCCTTTGCCTTGCAATGCATGGTAAAGGTAACAGAAAACATTGAAAATTTGGTTTCTGTTTTACGATGAAGAAATGTGAGGTCAAAATGATAAACAACCAAAGCGAAGCGCAGATGCTTGCGCTGTTTATAATAGACGAGCTTCCCGACGAGGTAACGTCATCAGAGCTGCGCAGTATACTTATAGCCTGCGGCGAGCTTAACGCTATGGAAATAGACCAATATGTTGAAAGCCTTGAAAAGGCAGGTCAGATATATAGCGCTGACCGTGACGGTGAAATTTCAGGAAGCAGTAAGACGGAAAACAGCAAGGGCGAAAATTATATCGGAATAACAGACCTTGGCGCAGAGCTTGTAAAAACGCTTGAACACAGAAAGTCTCTGTGCAGAAGTGCAATAAACAGGGCTATGCGTGAGTACAAAAAGCTCACCTGCGGTATTGATTACGACATAAGTCTTGAGCAGGCAGAGGGCGGCACTTACGTTAAATTTAAAATGCTTGCCGGTGGAAAGCTGTATTTTTCTACCTCCTTGTTTTTTGCGAAAAGCCGTGAGGCGCTTGAGGTCTATAACCGTATGGACGACGACCCGGAAAGCTTCTATAACGGATTTCTTACCGTTGCAACCGGCAGTATTGATTATCTTATGTAGTAGCATCCAAGGTACTCAAAGCAAAAATTTTCCGCACACAAAGGGTACGGAAAATTTATAGCGGGCTTGTCTGTATTCAGGCTTCGTCTACTCCTGTGATTTCTTCTCTGCTTCTGAAAAGGAGAGATACGCACCAGAGCGCTGCAAGGGCAACCACCACGTAAACCACACGGCTGAAGATTGCAGTCTGTCCGCCAAAAAGCCAGGCTACTGCGTCAAAGCCGAAAAGACCGATGCTACCCCAGTTAAGACCGCCGATTATTGCGAGAATAAGTGCTATTCTGTCAAGCATTATATATTCATTCCTTTCGAGTCTTATGAAATTTCAAAATCGCTTGTTTGCGACGCTAATATTTTTGTCAGATAAGAAAAATTTATACCCAAATAAAAAGAGGATATTTAAGGAAAAAATTTTAAAAATTACTTTATAAAACGAGGACACAATATGAGAATGAGAAAAAAGAAGCACACCGAGGAAAGAATTGACGCCTGCGGTGCGCTTAACGTTACAAATCCTGAAGAAAACTACGGAAAATGGCACCAGCTTTCAGGTCAAAGAAAGCTATGTCTTGAAATAGGCTGCGGCAAAGGCAGCTTTGTTTTCGGAATGGCGAAAAAGCATCCGGACAGATTTTTTATTGCAATGGAAAAGGTCCGTGACGTTATAATGCTTGCTATGGAAAAGGTAAAGGCAGATGAAGAAATCAAAAACGTACTTTTCATTTGCGGTGACGCCGAGGATCTTACGAAAATTTTCGCTCCCGGTGAAATAGACGAGATATACCTTAACTTCTCTGACCCCTGGCCCAAGGCTCGCCACGCAAAGAGAAGACTTACCTACCGCAAATTCCTTGAGATGTACAAGACGCTTCTTTCGCCGGAGGGTGTAATTTACTTTAAAACCGACAACCGCCCGTTTTTTGACTTCTCCCTTGAAGAATTTCCCGAGGCGGGATACGTACTTTCCGACGTTACCTTTGACCTGCACAATTCCGAATATAACGCAGAAAACGTGGTGACGGAATACGAGGCAACCTTCTCCGCAAGGGGCTTTACTATTAACAGACTTGTGGCAAGGCCGGTAAGATAGAAGGCATACGAGCACATTCTGAAAAGCGAATTTAATAATAGGTAGCCATATTTGCCTCTCCCTTTGGGAGAGGTGGCACGCTGAATGGCGTGTCGGAGAGGGCAACCCTCTCAGTCAGCTTTGCTGACAGCTCTCCCGCAGGGAGAGCCATATGCAGTGGAATATGGGCAAAGCTAAAGTTTTTTAATCACTCGTGTTGCCGGCGGTTTTCATTATATAAAAATTTACGCAGATGCATAATACCTTGCATCTGCGTTTTACTTTTGCTTTATTCAGCTATATTGAAGCTCTTTTTTGATACTATGTAAAGGCTCTTGCTTTTTCTTTTCTGTAATAGCCTCGGAATTGACAACCGCCGGCTCTTTATACGTAGGCACTACCGTCATAAGCGCCTTTTTCATTTCAGCATCGTCGCCTTTCTCCAGCATCACGCTCAATATATCAAGCTTTTTCTGAAGCTCTGACTTTGCAAGCGGAGTGTCACGCTCTACAAAAATCAGGTCACTTTCCGTTCTATCAAGCTCCTCGGTGCGTATAAGCAATTCCTCGTACAGCTTTTCTCCGGGTCTTAGTCCCGTTTCCACAATATCAATATCCGTATAGGGCTCGTATCCGCAAAGACGTATCATTGTTTCCGCAAGGTCAAGTATGCGTATGGATTTACCCATATCAAGCACGAACAGCTCGCCGTTTTTCGCCATTGCCCCCGATTCAAGCACAAGCCTGCTTGCCTCCGGGATAGTCATAAAATATCTAGTAATACGCTTGTCGGTTACAGTAACCGGACCGCCTGCCATTATCTGCTTTTTAAACAGCGGTACTACCGACGCCGCACTTCCAAGAACGTTGCCAAATCTTGTGGCACTGAAGGTCGTATAGGAATTATTTCTGCTGTGGCTTTGCACTATCATTTCACAGACACGCTTGGTTGCTCCCATTACGTTAGTGGGATTTACCGCTTTGTCCGTTGAAACCATAATAAAGCGCTCTGCCTTGTATTTTTCCGATAAGCTAACCACGTTAAGAGTTCCGAATACGTTGTTTTTCACCGCTTCACATACGTTGCGCTCCATAAGAGGAACGTGCTTGTGGGCTGCGGCGTGAAGAATTATATCCGGCTTATGGATTTCAAACACCTTCTGTGTGCCCTTTTCATCACAGACAGAAACGATTTCCACGAAAACCTTGAGCTTTTCGCCGTATGCCATTTTCAGCTCCTGCTGAATATCGTATGCTCCGTTTTCGTAAACGTCAAGAATAATCAGCTTTTCGGGGCTCATTCTTGCAATCTGTCTGCACAGCTCACTTCCGATTGAGCCTCCGCCGCCGGTTATAAGTACAACCTTATTTTTATAGTAAGCGTTTATTTTTTCATTGTTTAGTTCAATAGGTTTTCTGAAAAGAAGCTCCTCAATATCAAACTCACGCATTTGGCGTTTGCCTTTATCGGCTGTCTGTATGGTAGGAAAATCATAGGCTTTGATTTTGCAACCTGTTTTTTTATAGAAATCATACAGCTCTCTGGTTCTCTCCGGCTCAAGACGAGGCAAGGCAAATACTATTTCCTGCACGGAGTAAGCCGCAAGCTCCCGTATTATCGAGGCAGCACCGGAAAGCACCGGAAGTCCGAATATTTCTCTGCCGATTTTGCAGTTGTCAATATCTATAAAGCAGCAAGGCACATACGCCGCACGGGGATTTTTTAAAAGCTCCTCTGCAAGCATAACTCCGACCTGACCTGCTCCTACTATTGCAATTCTGATTTTAGAGCCGCTTTCTTTTGTGCCTTGCGCACTGCCAACGCTTCCGGTATAGTCGTCAAAGGTAAGTCCTGCGACAAATCCGAGAAAGCTGCGAAGAAAGCCCTTTTCGTCATCGTCTACGTTTGCCGCTTCATAAAGATATTTATAAAGCAGCCTTATGCTGAGCGCAAGCAAAAGGTTGAAGGCTATGATGGAAAAAATACGAATAAAGGAAATTTTCCATATCGGTAGAAATCTTGCAAGAACCAGGTACAGCATCCCTGCGAAAAAATCTGCGCAAATAAGACGAATATACGCCTGCGGAGAGCCATAACGCCATATTTGTCTGTATATTCCGCCGATGCGTCTTGCGCAGTACACGCACACCGAGGACAGCATCAAGTGAGAAACAAAAGAAAGTATGCTGAGCTCATCGGTGCTGCTGGGATTTATGCCAAGCAGCATAAGGTTTACAAACAAAAGCAATATAAAATCATACACCTCAAGGGGGATATGTCTGCGTCTTCTTGTTACCTCTGACACACTTGAATCTTCAGTAATCTTAAGTTTTTCATTCATATAGTGATTTACTTCTCCTTAGGTTGATAGAAAATATCAATAACCGTTTTTTGAGAAAGCACTTCGTCGATATGGTATTCCACATAGCCACCAACAAGAGCAGTTTCTCCGGGAAGAGTATGGGTTCCCTCAAAGGAACATTTTTCAATAAGCTCTGCGAAGGAAGAAAGCTGGTCAATAGTGCAGTCTGAAACTATATAGCTGTTTGCCGACAATACTGCATCAATTATACTGGATAAATCCATATCAGCGCTCTGTTTCATAAAAGCAGAAATGTACTGCTGCTGCCTTTCCATTCTGTGAAGGTTGCTGCTATCCTCAAGGGCACCTCTCGCCTGCACATATGCAAGTGCATTTTCGCCCTTGAGCGTAACAACAGCTCCTTTTACAAAGGTTTCATCAAGCGAAGTAAAATCGTCCATCAACTGCAATGTAACACCGCCCACGCTATCGTTCAGAATGGGCACTGCATCCATAGTCATAGTGATATAATGATCAATATTAATTCCGTAAAGCAGATGTTCTACGGTTTTTACCGTGTTTCTGCTCCTCACCTTTTCATCATCACCATAGGTGTGTGCAAGTGCAAGCTGAGCTTTGACTGTGCCGTATTCCTCGCCAAATGCATCAGTCTGCGGGATATCAGTGATAGTATCACGGTTTATATGCAGAATTTTATAGGTTTTCTGCTCCTTGTTTATAACTAACAGTGCAAGAAAGTCTGCCTGCTGGGAATTCTGCCGTTTTTCCGAACCGTCCTCTTTATTATCCACACCCGTAATAAGAATTGATTCAATTGACTCATCAGGAATATACCATTCCCCCTCGTAATAAGCCTGACCCACAGAATAATCGGAGTAGGAAAATGAATCATTCAAATTTGATTTGCTGTTGATATTATCAGCAGTTCGTTCAATTATACAAAAGGCAAAATACAGCAGAGCGAAAAATCCAATGAAACAGAGAATTAACGCAATTACGTTTGATGTTATTCTTTTTTTCATGGTTATACCATACTTAAAGCTTTACTTAGCAGAAGCTTTTTTGATCTTTCTTATGCAAACAAATGCGCAGCTTGCCATAAGAGCGGCAAAAATCAGTCCACCAATAGCGAGATAATCAGATTCCTCAACGCCTGTCTGAGGTGAATCCGGTGCATCAGGGTCAACTACGGGAGGGTTGCCGTTATCCTTGATTATAGCAAAGGGTGAAAGCTTATCGGGATGAATGGTGATAACACCATTTTCGTCGATTTCGTGCTCTTCTATAATCCACTCATCGGAATCTGTAGGCTTGTGTACAATAATAAATGCGTCATCGGCACTGAGTCCATCCACGGTAAAGGAAACAGAAAGCTTATCATCCGTATTGAATTCCTGTGTATCACTGCAAATCATAACTATTTCGAAAAGCTCAGAAACAACAGAATTTTCCAGTGGAGCGCCACCTGTGGCTTTAACCCATGCCTCTTCAAAGCCGGGAACAAGATTGTTAATGAGCTTGCCCCTCAGTTCTTCGGCTGCAGCTTTCAGGCTTTCTCTAATTTCATCTTCCATTTCTTTCGAGGTTTCATATTCGATTTTAATGTGTTCTTCATCAATAAAATCCTCGAAATTAATATGACCATAAGGAATTATAAGAACTGTACAACATGAGGCGTTGATTTCTTCCACAGTATAGTCATTGAGTTTCGGGCTGTCCTTCTCTTCGATACTCGGCACAAATTCTGTCGCAAAAGCTGACATAATCATCATAGAAGTAGCAAGTACGATAGCGGTTAATAATTTGATTGTTTTCATTTTTTCTTCTCCTTAATAAAAATTTCTATACACACAAGGTCAATATCTTTAATAGATATCTTCCTGATGAATAGCCATAACCAGAAAACGTCTTGAGCGGTCTTCGTCAAGACAGGTAGACAGGATAATCACCCTGTCACCGGGCTTAGGAAATATATCTGGGTTTAGATTTGCTCCTATTGCACGTATACGCCCGATTTCCTTAAAAAAATTGTTATACCAATAGTCGTTTGAAAAGTCGTAATTGTGAAGCAGATGAGTTTTTTTATAGGGTACTGCCGCAAATACTGTATAATCGTTCACCCTATCCGGAAGGTAAATCCTTATATTGCTGTTTTCTTTAAAGGACTCTGCAGAAGAATAGGTTTTGCGAATGCTTCCGAACATCGCTCCGGAGCTCATTGTATGTCCGTAAAGCACAGTTACCGGATCTGTAAAATCATCACTGTTATACTTTGATTCGGTAAATATCGAACCACCTATAAAGGGTGTGCCGTCGTAAGCTGTATTAAGATATTTCTTATCGTTCTCTTTGCTTTGCAGCACCGGATAATCCACTCCCGCACCCTTTATTTCTATCCAGGCGCATATATCGGGATTTATCTCCCACAGCTTTTCAAAATCAAGCGTTTCGACCTTAACCTCTTGCTCTGTGCTTTCCTGATTTCCTGCCGCCTCGGAGCTTTGCTCGCCGGTATCTGCTATATCTTTTTCAGCTGTATCAAACTGCTTTATTTCGTCCTTCTTCTCCAGAAAGTCCTCAGTATTTTGCCTTACGCTTTGCTTATACTGCACGTTCATATATATACACACACCTATACAGCAAAGACTTATAACAAGCAACACAGCGTATATAATTTTGCTTCTTTGAATCTTATTACTTTTCATCACTGCACCTGCAATTCATAGGATTTATTCTCGTCGCAAATGTCACCGCCAATAAGATATTCTGCTGTGTTCATCAGCTCAATTACTGCATTTTCTCCGGCATACCTTGATATTACGTCAAGAGCTTCGCCCACATTTGGCGGTCGGGTCGTCATATTATGGCAATCCGAGCCGATAAGATTTATCATACCTTTTTTCAGCATATGAATCGCTTTCGGAAGCGTTCTTTTTGAGAGAAAAAAAGACGCATTTGACTGCATTAGAACGCCGCTGTCAAGAAGCTTTTTTATCCTGTCCTTTTTCTGTGCTCCAATGTATCTTTCAACGTGGGCAAGCACCACATGGCAATTGCCACGACTATTAAGCTGCAAAACATCGTCAATTATATGGGAGCTCCAGGTGCCATAGGGCATTTCAAGAAGCAAGCATCCGCCATCGCCCATCTTAAACGCAGAAAGCTCTGACATAACGGTTATTCCCTCGAAATACTCAAGCTCTGCGCCGAGGATAAGGCGGGGAGGCTGTTTTACATTTTCCTTTAAAAGTGCCTCTTTGAGCCTTTCAAAGGCATGGCTTCTACGCCGCAAAAAGCTTTCCGGGTTATCCCTGTCAGCATAAAAATGGGGCGTGAGCGCAATTGCTGAAACTCCGCTATTTGCAAGAGCTCCTATCATCTGCACGCTTTCCTCACAGGATTTGCTTCCATCGTCGGCGCCGGGGAGAATGTGAGTGTGAAAGTCAACTACTCTATAAGGCTCACGTGACGTATACAAAGCATTATTCATATTTTATTCTTCCTTCGAGGGTTTTTTTGGGGTATCCCCGACAACTTCACCAAGGCTGTCACTATATGCACTCACTCTTGAGTATCCGCCTCTGGAATAATTTCCCGATTTTTTATATTTATACTTTCCGTACTTAGTGTTATACTGTGCGCAGGTCACTACCATGCCGAGAATTCTTGCTCCGCCCATCTGGAGCTGCCGGATAGTATCATCGAGAAGTCTTTTATCAACGTATTCCCTGCGTACTACAACTATCATACCGTCAGAAAGCTTTGAGGTAATAAGCGCATCGGAAACCTCAGCAACCGGCGGAAGGTCAATAATGATATACTCATAAGCCTTCCTTAGAACTCCGAGTATTACTTCGAATCTCTTTGAGGACAATAGCTCTGTAGGGTTCGGAGGAATATCACCGCAGGATATTACCGCAAGCCCGTCAAGCTCCTTTGAATACTGCACGAGATTCTGACCGAAATTCTTTCCTACCAGCATATTACTAAGCCCCGGTGAGTGTTCAATCCCGCAAAGGCGGGCGATTCTTGAAAGTCGCATATCGGCGTCTACAAGAATGGCTTTTTTTCCGGCTTTCATAAGATCGTATGCAAGGTTTATTGAAGTTGTACTTTTACCCTCGTGCGCCATTGTGCTTGTGACTCCTATTACATGGCACTCACTGTCGTCAGCAAAGCTAAACATCACGTTGGTTCTGAGTCTCTTGTGCGCCTCCGCCATTGCAAAGGAGCGTTTCTTGCCGATGGTATTGGCAAGCTCTCTTGCCGCAGTCGCAGACTTTGATTTATCTTGCTTTTTCTTTTTAGTATTAATCATTTGCTTTCACCATCCTGCACGTTCTTCTGCGCACTTTCATAGCTTTCCTCGTACTTTCTTTCGTGAACTTTGCTATAGTAGCCACCCTTTGCGTGATATCCATACCGGTATTTACTTTTATAGCCATACTTATATCCGTAGGATTTTCCTGGACTACTGTATGCATCGGGCACAATTGCAAGAATCGGGATATCGTATCTCTGCTTAAGGTATTCCTCGTCTCTTACAGTATTATTGCTAAAGTCTTGAAGAATAATTGCCGCACAGCTGAGCACTGCGCCTATGATTATTCCTATAATTCCGTATCTTGTATACGAGGGAGATGACCTTGCGGTAGGAAGTATTGCATGCTCAACAAGGCGCACCGAGCTTCCGTCAACGATATCGGAAATTCTGTCCGGAAGAATGTCAACCAGAGTATCAACTATAAGCTCTGCATCTTCGGGGTTATTACAGGTTGCGGTAATAGTGAAAATTTCAGTGTTGTCAACAGAGCCGGCAGATACAATACCACGAAGCTCTCCGTATGTATAATCAAGACCTGCTTTTTCAATTGCAGCTTCAAGCGTTGGTCTTGATTTGAGAATAATTACGTATACATCAAGAAGGCTCTTTGCCGCAGAAAGCTGTGACGAGCTGAATGTAATAGTACCTCCAACAGCCGACAATGAGCTGTTGTTAACATACATCATTGCACTTGCGGTATACTTTGGAGTAACCAAAAAAATTGACGATGCAAAGGCAATGCTTCCGCAAAGCACCATACTTAAAATAATTATCCATAGCTTGCGCCACAGCAATTTTACAAGGTCAAGCAGATCTATTTGCATTACGTCATTTTCGACCATACTGTTTGTAGCCTGATTGTTCATAGTTTATCCTTTCGCTTTTGCCATTTGTTTTTTATCTGTGTCTGCTTTGGGGCATTATCCCGTAGTAAGGAGACCGCCAAAAACATTATTTTCTTACTATTCTTTTAAGCTTTGCCGCAGCAATCTGTGGCAAATACCGCACCGGGCGACTAAGCATCCACAGTCTTATGTATATGCGGTAAAGGGTGCTTGTGCAGGGTGTCCATTTCTTTCCTTCACGGGAAAAGTGAGTCATTACTGCCACGATACTGTCACGGAGTATTCCGGGCTCGGGAAAGCCCTCATTGTCACCGCACATGGTAAACTCATCGCCGTTTATTCTGATTATTCTGTGAAGAACAAAGGACCCGTTACTTCTTTTGTAAAGCGGTACGTCGCCAGTTCTAAGCTCACCGGGTGCGGCAAGCCTTACACGGCTGACTCTGTGCCGCAGCATAGGTCTCATGCTGTTTCCGGTAACGGTTATTTCAGCACATCCTCCGCTCTCAAGCATCTCACATATAAGCGGTGAAAGATTTGACATCTTTACCGTAACTTCTTTATTCTTAGTCATTATTCTTATTTTCGGCATCGCCAAGGTCAATCGTACCGTCGCCGCCTATTTCAATAACGTCCTGGGCGTCCTCGTATTCCTTCTTTTCAGCGTTGAGCCAGGTGAAGAAATCGGCAATGCTGTCAAAGCGCTGTATAAACGCCGCCTGCTCGTCACCGGTCATTGAAATATAATCCTCATAGCTATACTCACTTATCGGCTTTTCCGGCTCTGTAGGATTTCCGTTTTCACCGGGAGTTTCAGGGGTTGATGGAGTTGATGGGGTTGAAGGCGTTGAGGGTGTTACAGGTACTGACGGCTCTGTGGGCTTGCTATCACCGCTTTCCGTATCCGGAATAACCGGCACACCGGGGTTTTGACTTTTGCCGTTTTTCTCTATGTCGCATGCCTTACTAAACTGCTCTTTTGTAAATACGCCACGCTTTATAAGGTCATCTGAAAGCTTGTTATCATAGGCAAGAAGAGCTCTCCAGAATATTTCAATCGCCTCGCCTCTTGTAAAGCTCGTGTCCTTTTCTGTGCTGTCTATAAGACCAATAGATTTTGCAAGTGCATAGGGGTTATCCCATACAAATTCTGCTCTTTCACCGCTGTCGGTATGTCCGAGCACACGAAGAACAAGCGTCAAGAACATATAATCCGTCATTTCACTGTCCGGTGCAAACTGGGTTTTTGAAATACCGTTAGTCAGAGAGTTTTCATATGCATATCCAACATAACCCTTTGCCCAGTCCGGAACGTCGGTAAAGGGAGTGGTGTAGCTTTTGTTTTGTGAGTCCTTTTCGTGTCCGAGCATACGGACAAGCAGGGTTATTCCCTGAGCTCTTGTAAGCTTTCCGTCAAGCTCGTAGCTGTTGCCGGTGCCGAGAAAAAGCTCAAGGCTATTAAGAGCGTCTGCTGTGTTCTGCTGTTTTTCCGTATATGCTGACGCAGAAGAAATAAGAAGAACCCCTGCAAGCAGTCCTGCAAATAATTTCTTTAACATAATGACCTCCTGTCAATTTCAAAAAATGCAACTTTATATGATTTTTTCTTTGAAACAAAAAATAGTTTTTGCGCTCAGTAATGAGTCGGATTTTCCGGCCCATTACGCAGCGCAAACGCTACGTGCGGCTTTTTGCCGCATTAAGTTTTATTCTTCAATACAGCCGGCTTTCCGAAGCACCGAGACAAATTCCTCTGCATCGGAAAGAGCCGTGCTGCTGTCTACGTCGTACTCGGAAAGCAGAACGTCTGCGAGAGCCTGCAAGTCACAGCCCTTCTCGAGAGCACGCCACAAAAGCACGCCTGATCCGTTGAGATTAACCATTCCGTTAAAATCAACGCTCGCCTGCCCCACAGGAAGCACAATCCAGTTGTCTGCTACCTGACGAAGCACGTATCCCTCTTTAATTTTCATAGTCCTGCCTCCTTTGCCGCACGGCTCATTGTTTCATAGCTCAGCCTTGCCGCCGCCTCTTCGGGACGGTTTGTAAGCTCAAAAATCGGAATCTCACGAATGAGCTTGTCAATGTGAGATAAAAGCAAGCTCATTTTTTCGGCGTCAAGCCTGTGAATAGTCTGACGCATAATCTCAGCTATAGCCTCTTTGGCGGACAGCCTGCGTATACGGTTTTCCTCGCCTTGCTTCAGGAAACAAATTCCCGCAAGCGGAACCTTCATATTAATATTAATATGGTCCTTGCCACACCAGGGAGTCCCGTAGGCATACCACACGCCGTCAATTCTGCGAAGAGCGGGCTTGTCATCGTTGAAGATTTTTACTTCCTCGCCAAACACACTCTGCCAAAGACGTGTATGGGTGGATTTGCCTATGCCGCTTTGCCCTGAGAAAAGATAGGCTTTACCGCCGTATTCGACGGCAGAGGCGTGAAGCATCATGCCGCCGAAATTAAGAAGCGTGCGGTAGAATTGCCATCCGGATTCGAGATATGCCGCGTCTTCATCTGATAATGTTGGATAGCTATTGATTCTGCGCTGTTCGGTATAAACTGTAATATCGGTGTTTTTTTCACCGCAATACCGATATTTCTTACAAAGCAAATCAATATTACCTACAGCAATAATTTCTACAATAAGATCCGAAATCTTATACCGCATTATCCTGTATTATTCCCAACCATCTGGCAACTCGGTAGATATTCCCATGTTGCCATTCGCTACAGCTTCTTCTGAAACAAGTTCAACAATCTCAGCCGTCGGTTTTTCATACTGCTGCTTCATTTTAGTTTCCTCCTTGTTTGAATTAATTTTTTACCTCTACTTCGCAGATTACACCTGTATCGGAAACAACATAAGCAAATACGCGAAGTCCACTATAACCACTTGTTCCGGTAAGTGTTAGTACAAGAACACCAGTTTTGTCGCTTCCATAGATTTGACTTGAATAAGTGTCAATGTAAACAAACTGCTGATGTCCGGTTACACCGTTAACTTCATCATTCCACTCTATTCGAATCGCAATATCAACCGCATTATCAGATGTACCGTCTGCAAAATACCTATTGTCCATGCCGCTTACACCATCAAATACATCATCTTGACTAAAGCGAGGTCTGTACTTAATCGTCATAGAATCCGATGTTTGAGACGATATCAAAGTCTGCATAGTGATTTTCGCAAACATATATCCATTCTCACCATTCCATACAGGAAGCTGAGCATTATCCTTGGCAAGTACAACGTTTTCTTTATCTGCTACCACGAGAAGTCCTGTGTTTTCGTCGCTGTTGTCGATTACGTCAGAGCCGTTAAGACCAATAACGTGGTTTGCATTAAGCGTTTTGCCGTTGAGGTCGAGAGTTACGCCGGGGTATACCACTACAACATCTGCGTCTGCATTAGCGATAAGTGTAACTGTTGCGCCGCCCGTCATCTTTGCAGCTTCTGCAAGTGCTTCGGAAACTGTTTCGTAAATTGTTTCGCCAACCTGTGCAACTGCAGGAATTACCTTATAAGTGCCGTTGTCGTATTTAACGAGATGGTTTTCAACGTTTGTTGTTACGTCAAGTCCTGCAACAGCAGTAAGAGTTGCGCCTTCGGTGAGAACATACTTTGTATAAGCCATTTCGTCTTCGGTAACCTTGTTGTAGAAGAATTCGTTAGTTCCGAAGTCATTGATACCCTCAAACTTGAAAGTATTAACTGCCTTGGTATCTCTATCCCAGATAACAAGAGGATAGTCTGCCTTGATGGTGCAATTCTTAACTGTGATAGTCTTTGTACCAAAGTTAGAATTTACAAAGCCATATGTGCTGTTTTCAATGGTTACGTTTTCAAGGCTTACGCCGTTGCTGTAGTCAACCTTGATAGCGTATCCAGTGTCATTAATTGTAACATCCTTGATTGAAACACTGTTGTTGGAAGAGGGAACCTGAAGTAAGCCATAGTAACCTTCAGAAGTGCAGTTTTCAATAATGATGCTGGTGGAGCCACGAATTTCGATTGCATATACAGCATTGCTTTCGGAATCGAAGCTACAGTTCTTAATGGTGTAAGTACCGGTTGTGCCGGTGCTATTACCCTTTACGATGTTTCCTTCAATGAAGTTTACATTATCAATAGTAAGATTGATAGACTTGCTGATAGACATCTTACCGGTGTAGTTCTTGTCTTCACCGTCAATGGTGATGTTCTTGCCGATAGTTACGTTTTCGGTTACATTATCAATAAGAACGATAGTGTCATTTGCATTTGCTGCCGTAATTGCAGCTGCGAGGGTTTCGAAGTAGTCTTCGCCTACCTTAGCTACGTAGTTTGCTTCTCTTACGCCCCATGCGCCGTTTGCTTCTTCAACAACATAGCCGTGGGGAACGTTGCCCGTAATAACGGTAGATTCGCCATTGAGAGCTGCTGCTGCGATAGAAACGCTTACAGGCCATTCGGTAGAGCCGGGAGTTACGTAGAGGTAAACGTCGCCCTTCAGTTCTGCATTTTCGCCAACAGTAAGAGTACCGCTGTTTGCCTTAGCGCTGGGATCCTGCATCCAGATAGACTTGTTAGCACCCTCGATAGTACCGCCGTTAACGGTGAGGATGTTCTGTGCCTCAACGCCGTTGAGGAACTGACGGATACCACGATATGTGGATTTGATTGTACCGCCGTTGATAACGGTTTCAGCATAAGTGCCCTTACCGTTTGTAAGGTTGTCAATGCCGTAAGCCATATCTGTACCGCCGAGGTGTTCGATTGTACCGCCGTTTACGGTAAGCTTACCGCGCTGGTTGGAGATTACGGAAGAGTAATTGTTAAAATCACGATCGTTGGTAGCTGTAAGAGTGATCTTACCTGTACCAACAGTATCGTTGATTGTAAGCTCTTTACCGGGCTGAACTTCAATCAGAGCGAAGTTCTTTGTTGCGTTATCTGTACCTGTGATGGTCTTGCCGTTGAGATCGAGAACCACGGTGCCGTTTACCTTGATTGTGGAATCAAAAGTGATGTCCTGGAGAAGAACTACCTCACCGCCTTCAGCGATTGCTTCAGCGAGTGTAGTGTAGTATGTATCGCCGATCTTAGCATCATAAGACATCTTTATGCCATCGACGGTGATATTGTATTTCTCAGTATCGTTTGCTCTGAACAGGGTGATATCCACGGGAGTACCGTCGGAGAATTTGGAGTTAGTAACTGCCAGGTTCTCAGCACTGCCTGCCAGATCCAGATCGAAGCCCTTTTCAAAAGTACAGTTGTCGTAGGTCGCATTGGTCCAGGTGCGTAAGGTGTTATATTCGGTTTCGCCCACCTTGAAAGTGGAGTTCTTCACGATCACATTGCCGCCTGCACCGATTGCGGACCAGTCGTCCAAAGTACAACCGTCAATGGTGAGGTCGCCTTTCAGAGTATCAAAGTGGAGAGTGTAGTCGTAGCCGTCAAGAACACAGTTCTTGAAGGTTACGCCGCCTGCCTAAACATAGCTGTAACGGGTCACATTGTAGCCGGACACATTGCAGCCTTCGATCAGAATGTTGCCGCCATTGATGTAGAGAGCAGTTTCTTCATTCTCTACGCTGACTTCAACATTCAGATTCTTAACAGTTGCGCCATTACCGGTCACGCTAACCTTACCATTGATAGTAACAAGGTTATTACCGTCAGCATCGGTTTCGCCGGCAACGGTGATTGCCTTATTTACAGTTATGCTTGTGTCATATTCGCCTGCGAATATGAATACTGTTTGGCCGTCCTGTGCTGCTTCGAGAGCTGCATCGATAGTTTCGTAGCCGACTAAGTAATCGTAACCACTTACTTCAACAGCTACATATGCAACTGCATCTTTTTTAACAGTCCATGTGCCATTGCCATTGTCTGTGATGGTGGATTTACCGTCACACTGGACTTCGTGACGCCAGTGCTGGTTGAATACATTGGCATTGAACGTACCGCCGGTAACGTTGGCGTGGTTTTGATTGTTCTTATACATATTAACAATCCACGGTGATTCATTTTCACCAGTGCCTATGTTGCCAAGAGTAAAGCTTCCGCCGCTTACGTATACGATTTCACTTGAAGCACCGCCGTAAATAAGGCTGGAGGTTGCATTTTCAAGGTAGTAAG
Organism: Eubacteriales bacterium; assembly: GCA_045596605.1. Classification (GTDB taxonomy): domain Bacteria; phylum Bacillota; class Clostridia; order Oscillospirales; family CAG-382; genus SIG622. The sequence continues at coordinate 17,070 of JAZOCR010000067.1, forward strand.
TACCACCTTCTACAGTAAGCTTTGTACCTGCTTCATATGCCATAAGGAGACAATATGCTTTCTCATCGCCCTCTACTGTTACGGAGCCTGTACCTGCGCTGTCCTTAAGAGTAAGCTTACCGCCATTATCAGCCGCGAATGCTGCAAATAGCTGTTGAGTCATCTTAACAGTATCGCCGATAAGCTTTTTGCCGTTAAGGTCGATTGTAACAGCCTTGCCTGCAACGCATACATAAGCAGCATAGGAACCATCGATCTTGGTCACGCCGTCCCAAGTGAGCTCATGGTCAGCGATAACTTGGATTACATCACCGTCATTTGCTGCATCTACTGCCGCCTGGATTGATTCGTACTTGTTGACGCCGATCTGTGCAACTTTGCTCTTAACTACAGTATAGTTGCTATCATCGCCCTTTACTGCTTCATAACCTGTAGCCACATAAGCACTGGGATCCTGGTCGAAGGTACCGCCCTTGACGGTGAGAGTACCATCTGCTGCAAGAGTGTTGTTCTTACCGCCGGAGAAGTTACCGTTTTCGATAGTAACAGTAGCGCCGGTCTGAACGTTTACAGCAGCGCCGCTGTTGGCTGCAGTACCCTTGGGACCAATAAATGTACCATTCTCAATAGTGACATTGGCTGCACCGGAAGCATTGACTGCATGGACAGTCTTGTCGTCGTTGTTCTTCACAACATAGGTACCGCCGTTGACGGTTGCAGTAACTGCGCCGTCAATACGAACTGCATGACGAGCGGAGTCGATATTAACATTGGTAAGATTGAGAACGCCTGCGTTGATTTCGATTGCGCTCTTGGAAGAATCGGTATTCTTGATAGAACCGTTCTGAACAGTCAGATCTGCCTCGGGAGCAAGAATGCTGCCGGTCAGAGTCTTACCGTTGAGATAGAGAACAACAGTCGCGCCATAGGGAATGTTAACAGTTGCAGTTACGTCCTTAATCAGCTTGACAGTCTCGCCGTTCTTTGCAGCCTCAAATGCAGCTTCAAGGTCACAATAGGTTGTGAGACCAACATTAGCTACGGTGTAGTCTTTAGATGTACCGTTGTTGTTCGCATAGAACATGTTCATTACTTCTTCGCTGCCGAAGGTAATGGTTTCCAAGTTCTCATCGTATGCAAAAATTTCGCTGGATTTGGTCCATGTGGGGTTGGAATGTGCGTTGAAATCCTTGAAGTAATCAATATGATTTGTACCATGTACACTTACAAGAGTAGCAGGAAGTGTTGCATGCTTCAAATTGTGACAGTTATTGAATACCCAAGCATGGAGATGTACAGGACGGTCTGCGGGGAGTGCAACCTCTTCAATAATGAGGTTCTTGAATGCGCCCTGCGCAATACACAGTTCCTCAGTTCCGCCTTCAGCGAATGTCAGCTTTGTGAAGGTAGACTTCTGGAATGCTTCCTGACCGATATAGGTTACGGTAGAAGGAATAACCACTTCGCCGGTCAGATTAGTAAAGCCCTGTGCAGTGAAGGAACCGATGGAAGTAACGCCTTCTTCGATCACAAGCTTTTTAACCTTTGTGCGGTCATAAGGCCAGCCTTCGATTGCTTTACCTTCGCCGGTGCTGTCATAACGGACAGCTTCTCTCCAAGCACCGACTTCATAAGTCTTACCACTGTTAGGATCCGCTACGGGAGTACCCTTGGTGGGAGCGATGGTGAGGGTACCGTCGGAAGTCAGAGTCCAGTCGATACCGCCCCAGGTGCCGCCTTCGATTTTCGCAACTGTGTATGTGCCGTCGCCGTTGTTGACTGCCTCATATCCCACAGCCACATAATCAGTAGGATCACTGCTGTAGGTACCTGCCTTAACAGTAAGAGTAGCACCGTCAGCAACTCTGAATGCCTTGGTCTGGGTGGAGGTTACGGTCATGTCTTCAACGGTAGCAATACCGCCAACATCGATAGCAGGATAATTGCTGCTGTTGTTTACAGTACCGTTCTTGATAGTTGCAGTAACACTGCCGTTTATCTGGATGAAGCCGGTCAGGGTCTTACCGTTCAGGTCGAGAACAACAGTTGCGTTATTTGCAATCTCAATTTCTTCTGCTACATCAGTGATAAGTGTTACTGTTTCGCCAGCCTGAACTGCGTCGATTGCAAGCTGGAGTGTATCATATTTAGTATCACCGATTTTTGCAACAGGTCCATTCCATTTTGCGTAATAGGTCTTTACATTATTATTAAGAGCAGTATATGCTTCGCCGGTAAATCCTGCATTGTCATACCAACCGTCAAATTCAAAACCGGCTTTAGATGCTGTCTCAACGAGGTGGAAGTTGCCGCCGCCTGCTGCATCATCTACCAATGCGGCATATTCGGGAGAAGTACCGCCGTTTAGGTAGTAGGTGTTTCCGGTAATCGTGCCAACATAGTCAGTATGATTGTCCACAAACAAGATGTGCTGTACATCGCCGACAAACTTATTTACACCTGCGGAATTGCCGGTAGCAGTACTGTTGATCAGATCAACAACGCCTGCATAAGCAACCAACTCGCCTGCATAAGTCTCGTTATTTGCGTTGTTCACAACAACAGCACCGGTATTCTTACTATCCTTTACAACCAGCCAAGAGCCGTGAGAATAGAATGCAGTACCCAAACCGGCAACGTGGGTCTCTCCGCTTGCATTGACCGTAATCGTACCGGAGTTGGTGCAACTGTCAAAGATAACCTTGAGTCTCTGACCGGTAAATGCTGCATTATCACGTCCAAGGATACCGCCGGCACATGTGCTGCCGCCGCCCAGAGTCGTAACTGCGCCGGTGTTTACACAGTTCTTGAAGGTAATGGTGCCGCGCATAACAACATTAATATTGCCTTCACGGGAGCCATTAATGAGGCCGAGAATACCGCCTGCTTCGCGCGCTTCAGCGGTAACTGCTGCTGCATTGGAACAGTTTTCAATCGTAATATCAACACTGGGCTGACTGAGCTGAGAATCCATATGTCCGATAAGACCGCCCATGTTATTGGATGCTTTAACAGTACCACTGAGAACGTGACAGTTGGAAATTACACTTGTCTTTCCATCAGCAGGCACATAGTAGCCAACCAGTGCCGCATTGCCGGAGCCGTAAACTTCTTTTTCTGCGCTGTCTGTTCGGGTTCCGCAGTCGATAGCAACGTTTGCAAGCTTTACATTGGAAATATTTGCGCCGTATACGTAGCCGAACAAACCGAAGCTGTATTCGGTGCTGCCGGTTTCGGCGGAATCGGGAACATAGCCATCAGAAGTAAGACCGGTGATGGTGTGATTGCCGCCATCGAAGTTACCGGCAAACATCTTAACACCCTCAGTTGTCGGAGTCTTGTCGTAATTGCTTGTTCCGATAGGTGTCCATACTTCGCCTGTAAGGTCAATGTCAGCGGTCAGCTTAACATATTTGTCTGCGTATGTGTTGCCTTCGTTGACATAATCACGGAACGCTTTGAGTTCCTTGAGGTTTGTAATAAGGTAAGGATCTGTCTCTGTACCGGAACCGGACAGAACGATGTTTTCCTTAACAGTCCAGTTGTCTCCGGATTTTACAGCTCTGTAGCCGTCAGCTACAAAGTTTGTGCCTGCGCCTTCAGCTGCATTGTCAGCAGGGTTGAAGCCTACGAATTTACCGCCGTATACGGTGATCTTTGCATTGTTGTTTTTGTAGCTATCATCGTGGCAATTCAGCGTGAAAGCAGGAGTTTCGCAGATGAAGGTACCGCCGTTGATAACAACCTCGCCGCCGTTTTTAACATAAATCAAATCGAAGTTGGGGTTGCCTGAAGAATCAGTAGCACCCTTGTTAGTATAAGTACCACCGTTGATGGTAACCTTGCCGCCGTTAGCCCAGATAGCAATGTTGTAGTCATTGCCGCCGACACCGTTGATAGTACCTTCGCCATTGATGGTCAGATCGCCACCGTTAACAACGCAGAACACACCGTCACCGACAGTGTCGTTTTCAGTGGTGCTTACAGAGAAGCCGTTCAGATTCAGAACCACGGTCTTGTTAACTGTGATTGCTGTGTCGGTAGCCACATCGGCGAGAAGCTCAACAGTGCCGCCGACATCTACAGCTTCCTGGAGGCTGGT
>JAZOCR010000068.1:0-14631 GCA_045596605.1 Eubacteriales bacterium
AGCGGTAAAATTCAGAGAAATAAACTATAAAATAATCAATAAAAATGACAATTTCCCACTTTGGGGTATTGTCATTTTTGTTTTTTTGTGTTATAATTAAAGTTGGTGTATAATTTATTGTTATATTTTAGCCGAAAATACTCTGATTGAGTTTGATTATCTCACTGTAAGGAGACCACAATGATAAAGAACTACATTTTTGATTTTGGAAACGTGCTTGGGCAGTTTTATCCGGACAAGCTTACAGCACCGTACGTTGATGACGAGGAAACGATAAAGCTGTTTTGTGAGGTTGTATTTGACAGACTTTACTGGGATAAGCTTGATGACGGAAGCATTACCGACGATGAGGTAAGGACAGGAATACGAAGCCGTGTTCCCGAGGAGCTCGGCGACCTTGCCTGCAAGGTTTACGACAGCTGGGTTGCCACTATGATACCCGTTGAAAATATGCAGGAGCTTATTTCTGACATAAAGAAAACCGATAAAAAGATATATCTTCTCTCGAATATCAGTGAGGGCTTTGCGGATACCTATAATGAGGTTGAGTGGCTCTCTAATCTTCTTGGACAGTTTGACGGTCTTGTGTTTTCAGGTCCAATAAAAATGAAAAAGCCTAATAAGGAAATATTTGAATATCTTCTTTCAAAGTTCGACCTTAAGCCCGAAGAATGCCTTTTTATAGACGACGTTCAGAAAAACCTTGACGGTGCGGCCGAGGCAGGAATTTCGGGATACCTCTTTGACGGAGATGCAGAAAAGCTGAGAAGTTATCTCGGAGTAGTTCGATGGCGTCCCTAAGTAGTGAATTTTTGAACTTATAATCTTACAATACATATAACCGAGAAAGGAATTATTACAATGAATAAATATAAGGATTTTGACAACTATCTTAAGGAATATCCAAACGAGGAAGGGTATTTCGGAGAATACGGCGGTTCTTTTCAGGCAGAAGAGCTTGTCGAGGCTTTTAAGGAGGCAGATGACGCATATGAAGCAATCTGCCACTCAGCACAGTTTATAAATGAGCTTCGCAGAATAAGAAAGGAATTTCAGGGTAGACCTACCCCGGTATATCACTGCGAAAGACTTTCAAAGATATTCGGCAACTGTCAGATATATCTTAAGCGTGAAGACCTTAACCACACCGGAGCGCACAAGCTTAACCACTGTATGGGTGAGGGACTTCTTGCAAAATATATGGGCAAGAAGAAAATCATTGCTGAAACAGGTGCAGGACAGCACGGTGTTGCAATTGCTACTGCTGCAGCGTATTTCGGTATGAAGTGTGACGTTTATATGGGTGAGGTTGATATTGCAAAGCAGCATCCCAACGTTATAAGAATGAAAATGCTCGGTGCTAACGTTATTCCCGTTACCACTGGACTTAAAACACTCAAAGAAGCCTGCGATGCAGCATTTGAGGCATATCTCAGAGAGTATAAGGATGCAATTTACTGCATAGGAACAGCGGCAGGTCCGCACCCATTCCCGAAAATAGTAAGAGATTTTCAGTCTGTTATAGGCTACGAGGCAAGAGACCAATTCATTGAAATGACAGGAATTATGCCGGATGCGGTTACTGCCTGCGTTGGTGGTGGAAGCAACTCGCTTGGAATGTTTATTCCTTTTCTTGCTGACCCTGTTGAAATCTACGGAGTCGAGCCTCTCGGAAGAGGTGCAGGAATTGGCGACCATGCGGCGACTATGGCATATGGAACAAAGGGTATCATTCACGGCTATACAAGCTACGTGCTTCAGGATGAAAAGGGTGAGCCGCTTCCTGTTTACTCTATTGCAAGCGGACTTGACTATCCGGGTGTAGGACCCGAGCACGCACATCTTCGTGACATGGGCAGAGTAAAATATGAAACGGTATCCGACGAAGAAGCAATGGAAGCATTTTTCCTGCTTTCAAGATATGAGGGTATTATCCCTGCTATTGAAAGTGCTCACGCAGTAGCGTATGCAATCCGCTACGCAAAACAGCACAAGTCCGGCTCTATTCTTGCTTGTCTTTCCGGCAGAGGTGATAAGGATATAGACTACGTTTATGAAAAATACGGCTGTGGAGAGCAGTTTAAGCTGGATTATAAAGTATAAAAGTTTTTTAAAAAAGCATATCTGAGGATAGTTTATGAAAAAGACATATGTAACCTCAATGCCAAATCACATAGGGGCATTCCTTAAAGCAAGTAAGTGCTTTGCAAGCCTTGGTATCAATATTACCAGAGTAAGCTATAACAAAGCGGTTGACTCCCATACTCTTTTTATTGACGCCGAGGGTACAGAGGAACAGTTAAAGCATGCAGACAGGGAGCTTGAAGATATAGGTTATCTGCAAAACAATAAAAACGAAACAAGCATTGTCCTTCTGGAGTTTTGCCTGAAAGACGTTCCGGGAAGTGTTACTGACGTTCTGATGCTTATAAATGAATTTAACTTCAATATTTCCTATATAAGCTCACAGGAAAACGGTACGGATTATCAGCTTTTTAAAATGGGGCTTTACGTTGACGAGCCTTCAAAAATCTCGGAGTTTTTATCAGAGGCAGAAAAGCTGTGTAAGGTAAGGGTAATAGATTATAACCGTTCTGAAAAGGTATACGATAACAGTATATTTTACAATACGTATGTTTTAGGGCTTTCAAAGCTTATGGGACTTTCTGAAAAGGTAAGGCAGGAATTGCTTGTGCACGTAAATCTTGCAATGCAGACTCTCGATGAAAAGGGCTTGTCACCTTATCGCACCTTTGACAGTATAAATAAATTTGCACAGCTTTTATCTGAGTCTAAAAAAGAGGGCTTTTCTCCACGTATCACCACTCATAGCATTACCGACAATACAGAGATTACTCTTATTGAGCCGCCTTGCGGTAGCAATACTGCAATTATAAAAAGCAACGGAAGGTTTTTGTTTGTTGACAGTGGCTATGCCTTATACAGTGATGAAATGCTGAAAATTTTCAACAGAATAATTCCTGATTTTGAAAGTGTAGAAAAAACTATACTTATAACCCACGCAGACGTTGACCATTGCGGACTTTTACCTTTCTTTGACAGGGTAATAGCAAGCGGCAGAAGTGCGCAGTGTCTGTCTGATGAATATAATGGCAAAAACGGATACAGAGAGCAAAATCCACTGCACAGACCGTATATAAATATTTGCAAAATGCTTACGTCTTATTCTCCTGTAAGCCCTGACAAAATCATTGTTCCCTTTGAAAATATAAAGGAGCTCAGAGAGCCACTGACACAAATCGGATTTTTTGATTTTGAAGAGCTGCATTTTGAGGTTTATGAGGGGCAGGGAGGTCATCTGCCCGGCGAAATTGTGCTTATTGACTATTCAAAGCACATAGCCTTTACGGGGGACATTTACATTAACGTTCACGGGCTTACCGCTCAGCAGGCAGAGTATAATAAATATGCTCCTATTCTTATGACTTCCGTTGATACAGACCCTGAGCTTTGCGCAAGGGAAAGAAAGGCAATCATTCAGCGTCTTGGTGTGGGTGAATGGAAAATATTTGGGTCTCACGGCTTTAAAAAGGACTACAGTGTAAACGCATAGACGTTACAACCAATAGAAAAAATTCTGGATAATATCAGGAGCGTAATTATGATAAAAACGGATGCAGCGTTTTTGAAACAAAACGAAAAGCAGTATGAAAAGAGAAAAGCAGAAATTCTTTTCTCCGAGGATAAACTCGAAATATCCGGAACGACATACTATGTAAGTGCTGACGGTGATGATGCAAATGACGGAAAATCCCCTGAAAAGCCCTGGAAAACCCTTGACAGAGTGTCGGGAAGCTGGCTGAATTCCGGTGACGGAGTGCTGTTCAGAAGAGGGGACTTATTCAGAGGAGAAGTGCAGACAAGGCCCGGCGTAACCTACGGCGCATACTGCAAGGGCGCAAAGCCTGAATTTCGTGGCTGGGACGAAGACCTTGCAGAGCCTTCGCTCTGGGAGCTTTTCGACGCAGAGCACAATATCTGGAGGTACACAAAGAAAATACTTGACCCGGGTACGCTTGTGTTTGACGGTGGGGAAAGCCATTCAAGAAAGCTTATTCCGAGCTACAGAAATTTGCAGTTTGTGTGCCGTGACGACGAGAGCCGACTGTTTGATATGAAGGCGGAAATGACACGTGACCTTGACATATTCTGGCACTTTGACACTCTTCTTTCAAAGCAGCTTACAAAGGGCGAGGAATTTCCTGTGCCCTGCGCCGGAAACAGCTGCTTCGGTGATTTGTATCTGCGATGCGATAAGGGCAATCCCGGTGAGGTCTTTGACTCAATTGAGGCGATAGTTTACCGTGTGGCATTTAAGGTGGGACAAAACGCAGGCGTCATAATTGACAACCTCTGTATGAAATATTATGTGTTCGGAGTGTCTGCCGGCGGTCACTGCAAAGGACTTCACGTGACGGGTTGTGAAATAGGCTGGATAGGAGGAAATATTCAGCACTATAACGGCACTGACCCCAACTACCCACAGGGAAGAAGAGGCACTGTAACCCGTTTTGGCAATGCTATTGAAATTTACGGTGGCTGTGAGGATTATCTGGTTTCGGACTGCTATATTTATCAATCCTATGATGCCGCTATAACACATCAGTATACCGCCAGAAGAAAAACCGTTATGAAAAATATCCGTTATACCGGGAATCTTATTGAAAAGTGTGTGTACGGTATTGAATATTTTCTAAATCAGATAGAAGGCGAAACCGAAAGCTGTATGGAAGACGTTGTAATGAGTGATAATATAATACGTCTTTCCGGTTACGGTTGGGGACAGCAGCGTCATAACACTGATACTCCTGCGCTTATTAAGGGTTGGAGCTATCGTAATACTGCAAAGGATTATGTGGTTTGCAATAACGTGTTTGACAGATGTGCATACAGAATGCTTCATCTTGTAGCACTGAAGGATGAATACTGCCCGAAGATGCAGGGTAATACCTATATTCAGCATCTCGGTGGCATGCTCGGACAATACGGTGGAAATGAAAGCTACGAGCCGGAAATACTTATTTTTGATGAAAATGCAGAAGAAAAAATCAGGGAAGTCTTCGGCGATAAGGAAGCAAGGGTGTATATTATATAAAGTTTGAGAAGTATATGTCTTTGTAAGTGATTTGTTTTTAATATATCAAAGGGTGACGGTGTAATTTATGAAAAGAACGGGAATTATCGGTCTTGGGATAATTTCACAATATTATAAAATGGGACTTGAGCAGGCGTCTTTCCTTGAGCTTGTTTCGGTATGTGATGTACAGAAAAATGCGGCTTCGAGAGAGATTTACGATGAATTTCCCTTTTATAATGACTATGAGCGTATGATAGAAGAAGAGCATCTGGAGTACGTTGTAATTTCAACGCCTCCGAAAACCCATTATGAAATTGCAAAAAGATGCATTGAATTGGGAGTATCGGTGATAGTTGAAAAGCCAGCAGTAACAGATAAAAGGCAGTATGACGAGCTTCTATGTCTTTCAGAGGAAAAGGGCGTAGCATTTGACGTTATGTACCACTTTATGACAGCACCTGAAATGATAGGCTTTAAGTATAATTTTGATGCCTCGAAAATTTCCTCTGTGCGTGTTGAAATTATGGACAAGTACAGCGATGACGGAAAAAGCATAAATGAGCAGCAGCGGAAAATGTGTGGTGCCTGGCTTGACAGCGGGTCGAATGCACTGAGCATGCTTGCATGCTGGTTTAATCTTGATAATGTGCAGCTTCTTAAACATAATGCTATCAGATGCGAGAAGACCGCAGAGCCGCTTTACGTTTACGTAGAGCTTATGATAGACGGCATAAGAACAGAAATTGTAGTTGACTGGCGAAAAAATATAAATCACAAAACCGCCTATCTCAAATATGACGGAACCGATATGGAAGTCAGCAGCACAAAGCAGAAAATAATTTACGGACAAAAAGAATACAGTTTTGCAAAAATTGAGCGATTACAGGCGCATTACCTTAACTATTTTAAAAATTTCAAAGGAGAAAGTGACAGGCAGGCAGACAGAAGCATAAATAACGCTTTGCTTTTCATAAATGAAGCTTTATGAATAAAATAAAGGAAATGGCGGTTGACGCTTACAGATTTCTAAATTCCCAAAGGACAAGCAAATACGTTGTCAATATGGTGTTTTGCTTTGTTGCACTTCTTGTTTTCAGAATATTTAACGACCAGATTTTAGGCGATGTTCTTTCGGTTTTTCTTGGTTTTATTATAAGTAACTTTGCGCTTGGATTTATTCAGGTTGTTTTTCGTTCCTTTGAGGATAACGCAAAGGTAACCGATGACACGGATATGCTTGTAAAGCTTTATAAGCATGACTTTCTTGAAAAGAAAATCTCTATGAACGGAACAAGTGCGACGGTTGCGTATAAGCCTGTTTATAGCCACGATGGTGCAAAGCTTACGGTAGTGGACTGTCCCGATAAAAGGTTTGAGCCTGACGGATTTATATTTGATAATTTTGAAACCCTCTTCGGCGCACACCGAATGAGCGCAAAGAAAAATTTTGACACTGTCCGTCTTGACGATTTCAGGGTGGAAAACGGTGAGGTTAAATTTTTTGTAAGCAGAAGTAATTATTATTATCATCTTGTTACAAACCGTGCCATTGACTATCGTCTTGATGACGATTTATCTCTGAGAACCTATTACGAATACGGTCCGAGTCTTAAATCTCTTGCGGATTCCAATATGTCTAATCATATTGGCGTAAACGCTCTTGTATACCTTAAAGACGGGGAGCTTCTTCTTCCGAGAAGAAACGGAAGCTCAACCATTTCCAAAAATTTCGTAACATCAAGCATTGCCATAATGCTGATGCTCCCGCCCGGTAACAATATTACTGCTGAGTATCTTTTTAAAGGCACAATCCTTGAAGGTCTTGTTTCAAGAACGAAAATGAACGAGAAGTGGATAAAGGAAGATGAAATTGATATAAAATTTCTGGGCTTCGGACAAAATCCTTACGAGGGTGGAAAGCCGCAGTTTTATTACTCGGTACATATGAAAAATATCAGCAGACAGGACTATATTTCAAATCTGATTACAGAGCACAAGGCTTCCCAGTCTGTAATTGACGTGGACAGGAATATATATGTTGCAAAAACTGAAGATATGAGGTTTGACAAGAATGGGTATCTTGTTGTACCGCATTACCAAGGAAGCCTTAAAAACGGAACTTACTCGGAAAAGCAAAGAAAGTGCGTTGTGGGATATGAAAAATCCTTCCTTGCAAATTTGTGGCATACGGGTATGTACTGCGAGAGCGAGGAAAAGAATGAAGAGGAAGTTATTTTGTGAGATTTCACCGGCGGCATACAGACTTTCGGTGGAGAAAAACATTTTAAAGCGTAGATTGCAGGATGCTTTTGGAAAAGATAATTTTGCAGCAGAAAAAGGCAAAGAGCTTCTGCCTGTTATAATTTTTGAGCACAAGTCCCTTATAAGAAGGGTGCTTGGCGGTGTTGATATGCGGCTTCAGGAGAATAAGGCTGTTAATCTTTCTATTGCCGCTCCAAAGGTAAACGGGGTAATGATTCGTCCCGGTGAGATTTTCTCTTTCTGGAATTTGGTTGGCAGTCCGAAAAAATCAAAGGGATACAGAGAGGGACTTACCATTTCAAGCTCAAAGACAACGTCGGGTATTGGCGGTGGAATGTGTCAGTTTACAAATCTTATTCACTGGATGATACTTCATTCTCCGCTTGAAATTGTCGAGCATCATCACCACGACGGCTTTGACCTCTTTCCTGATTTTAACAGGAAAATCCCCTTTGGTACCGGAACTTCAATTATGTATAACTATCTTGACTACCGTTTCAAAAACACTACTGATAAAACCTTTCAGCTTATTACATACGTAAATGACACCCATCTTTGCGGCGAGCTTCGCTCGGTGGAGTCTTTGGACGTTGAATACAGCATAAAATCCGCAGACGAGCGCTTCGTGAGGGAAAACGGGGGTGTCTACCGTGAAGGAAAGGTTTACCGCTACTGTATTGATAAAAGCACGGGCGAGGAAATTTCGTGCCGGTGTATTCGTGAAAATTATGCAAAGGTTATGTATGACACGGAGAATCTTATAATATTTGAAAAATAATATTTGCAATATCAAAAATCTTTTCAGAGTTAAAGAAAGGAAAAAGCAAAATGGGTATTTTCAATTTTTTAATAAAAAATCCAAGCCGTCCTTAAAAGATGATATATTGACAGCAAGCAGATTTGTTGTAATTGCTTTTAACGCCTCCGGATACAAGGTTGACGGAAGCATTGAAAGTCTTAAGGAAGTGGATAGATTCTTCGATGAACAATCCGGGCTCGACGGAATCTTAAGTAAGGATTTCGGCAGAAAGCTTTTTGCGATAGGAGCATTTGTGGGAGAAGTTGCCATAAGCCATATTGGTGGCGAGTGGGTAACTGACGATAACGACCCCGAAGGTGAGATTAATGCATCTGTGAGGCTGAAGAACGGTATAATTTTTTATCCGATGCAAAGAGTGATGAAACGCTTTGCAAACGGGAGCGAAGACAGCATTTATCCATTTATTTATGCTTTGAAGAATGATTATTGTAAATGATTTTTAATTTGTTTTGTTTTTTATGACTGCTGCAATCTTTTGCGGCGGTCATTTTTGTATAAAGAAAACCGTGCGATAGTGATATGCACCTAAAAATGTGTCTGACTTTTTGGTGTGCATATCAAAAGCTGGTGGATATTTATTATTAAAGGTTCAAAATATTTCGGTGTTTTTATAAAATAGTTCGCAATTTCTCTTTATAAATTGAATTTTATATTTAACTGTGGTACTATAAAATCAGAAAAAACGTGATGTATTTTGAGATAAAGGGGAGAAAAGTAATGAAGTGCATTATTAACGGAAAGCTTGTCTTACGTGACAGAGTTGCAGATGATTTAGCAATAGTTTTCGACAGTAAAATAGAAAGAATCGCAAATGTCAATGATATTGACGCTTCAGATTATGAAGTTATCGACGCCTGCGGTAATTATGTTGCGCCGGGACTTATTGATATGCACATTCACGGCTACCTTGGCAAGGATGCTTCAGATGGAAGTGCGGATGATGTAAGGGTTATGGCACAGGGCATTATCAAAAACGGTGTTACTTCCTTTTGCCCTACCACAATGACAGTTTCAAAGGCGGAAATAGAGGCGGCCTTTGATGCTGTAAGACAGGTTAAAAATTCAAAAGAGTACTATGGCGCAAAAATTATAGGAGTAAACAGCGAGGGACCTTTTATAAATCCGTCAAAGAAGGGTGCTCAGGCGCAGGAGCACATTTTGGCTCCCGATGCGGATTTTATAATAGAAAATTCCGATATAGTAAAGCTGTTTACAATAGCACCTGAGGTTTCCGGTGCACTTTCTATGATAGAAAAGGTAAGTGAAAACACAGACGTACTTATTTCTATGGGGCATACGGCGGCAAGCTATGAGCAGGCGCTTGCAGGTATTGAAAAAGGCGTAAGAAATACTACTCATCTTTTTAATGCTATGACGGCACTCACTCACAGAAGCCCCGGTGTCGTAGGTGCGGCGCTTTCAAGCGATGCGGTGAGCACGGAGCTTATAGCCGATACCTTCCACGTGGACAAGGGTCTTTTCGGACTTATTGCAAAGATAAAGGGCGACAAGCTGTGCCTTATTACAGACTGCATAAGAGCAGGCGGTATGCCTGACGGCGACTATACCCTTGGCGGTCAGCCGGTACATAAAGAGGGAATCAAGTGTCTTATGCCTGACGGAACTATCGCAGGCAGTGTACTACGGCTTAACGAAGCGGTTTATAACCTTTATGCGAATACAGACCTTGATATACACGAGGCGGTTGCCTGTGCAAGCCTTAATCCTGCAAAGGCTTTGGGTGTTGACGGTGAAATCGGATCGCTAAGGGCAGGAAAGCGTGCAGATATAATAATTACCGACGAAAAATTTGACGTACGTATGACAATCACAGACGGCGAAATAAGATATAAAGGAGAAGAAAAATGATAGCAAAGCTTGAACCCGAGTTTATGCCTATGGTAAAGGTGATAAACGATTTTAAGGACGCAGTGGCAAAATCCCAGTCGCAGACGCTTCGTATCTGCACAGAAAGAAACGGCGGTCAGACGGCAGTTTACGACCTTGAAATTTTCAAGGAGAACACAGGTCACGACGTTGAAAACTATGAGATAGTTGAAAGAATTATCAAAACACTCCTCTGGGCAAAGGGTGGATATAAAGTATATATTGCCGGCTCAAAGTATATTTACGACCGCATTGCCGACGATTACAGAATTGGCGGTGCAAGAGAATTTGACTACAAGTTTATATCCCGTGTTTACGAGAGAGAATTTGAGGTCGTATACGTGGAAAGCGCCACTGATGCACCTGCTGAAAACGACGTATCTTCGCCGGTCGGACGTCACCTTGACGGCTGTCGTATCGGCTTTGACGCAGGTGGAAGCGACAGAAAAGTTTCTGCGGTTATTGACGGTGAAACGGTATATTCTGAAGAAGTGGTATGGTTCCCAAAGACTCAGTGTGACCCGAAGTATCATTACGAGGGAATCCTCTCTGCTATGAAAACCGCAGCGTCTCATATGCCGAGAGTAGATGCGATTGGCGTTTCCAGTGCAGGTGTTTATATCGACAACAAAATAATGGTTGCATCACTGTTCCTCAAGGTTTCAGACGAGGACTTTGAAAAGCACGTAAAAAATATGTATATCGACGTTGCAAAGGAGATCGGAAACGTTCCGGTTGAGGTTGCAAACGACGGTGACGTAACTGCACTTGCAGGTGCGATGTCCCTTGAGGACAACAACGTGCTTGGCGTTGCAATGGGTACAAGCGAGGCGGTTGGTTATGTAGATAAACGTGGAAACATCACCGGCTGGCTCAACGAGCTTGCTTTTGTTCCGGTTGACTTTAATAAAAACGCTATGGTTGACGAGTGGAGCGGAGACTATGGCTGCGGTGTAAAATACTTCTCACAGGATGCGGTTATAAAGCTTGCACCGAGAGCAGGTATTGAGCTTGATGAATCACTTTCTCCCGCCGAAAAGCTAAAGGTAGTTCAGGGACTTATGGAAAAGGACGACCCCCGTGCTGCTGACATTTACGAAACTATTGGTACATACTTCGGCTATACTATTGCTTACTATTCGATGTTCTACGACATAAAGCACGTTCTTATAATGGGCAGAGTTACAAGCGGTAAGGGCGGTACTATTCTTCTTGACAGAGCAAACGAGGTTCTTAAGACTGAGTTCCCTGAGCTTTCACAAAAGGTTCAGCTCCATATTCCCGATGAAAAGGCGAGAAGAGTAGGACAGTCGGTTGCGGCGGCAAGTCTTCCAAAAATAGGTTGATTATAGTTTGTCATAATGCGGCAGATTTCAAAAATGAAATTTGTCGCATTTTTGTGCAGAAACAGTTGCAATTTTCATAAGCTTGTGATATAATATAGTAAATACATATTATGGTATTTACTTTGACCAAGGTCAGAGAATTTTTCAAGGAGGTACGGAAAATGGATATGCTTAAAAAATTTTGGCCTGTTGCCTTTAAGGTTAAGGAAAAGGACGTAGCGTCTCTCGTGGTACAGCTCATCATTTTAATTGTTGTATGTGCTGTTATCGGTATTTTAATTGGCGTTCTTGCAAAACTATGGATTATTGGAGTTATTTTCTCCATCATCGGTTCACTTATTGAGCTTTACAGCTTTATAGGCATAGTTCTTTGCGTTCTCAAGTTCCTCGGACTTGTAAAGTAAGGTTTTTCAGCGCCCGTCGCACAGGCGTGATACTCTTAACGGAGTATCACGCCTGTTATATTCGCCTTTGGCGAGTGATATTGCTTCGCAGTGATATTTGGACTTCGTCCAAGCGATATTCGCTGCGCGAGTTAAAAGGGCGAATATAATATCACTGAAGCCATAGGCTTCAACATCACTTTTGCATAGCAAAAATATCACTCTTTGCGATAGCAAAGAATATCACTTTCATTTAGCAAAAAAAGAGAGAACTTGATTGGTTACCCCACCTGGTTCTCTCTTTCTATTTTATCGCAAGTTTTGCATTTGTTTTGCAAATGCATCGGACGAAGCCAATAACTGTTTTGTTTCTGCGACAATGACATCACTCATACTGTGCGGCGGGTATTTACTTTTGACTGGTATATTTTGTATTTTTTGCGCTTTTACTGTTGACAAAAAACTATTTTGTGATATAATTATTTCAAGGATAATTGTTTTATAAAACGGAGGTTTAAAATGCTTTTCTTCTACATACGACACGGTGACCCTATATACGATCCCGATTCTCTTACTCCTCTTGGACTTGCACAGGCAGACGCAGCTGCAAAAAGACTTGCTCTTTATGGACTTGACAAAATTTATGCTTCAACATCAAACCGTGCACAGCTCACGGCAAAGCCTACCTGCGACCTTCTCAAGATGGATATGGAGGTTCTTGACTTCTGTAACGAAAAATACACCTGGCAGCAGCTTACGGTTGACGCCCCCTGCGGGAAGGACTGGATGTTCCAGGATGAAGCTACAAAGCTTTTCCTTGCTTCAAAGGAAATAAAGGACCTTGCTGATAAGTGGTACGATCACCCGGAAATCAAGCACTACAATTTTGAAAAGGGAATAGAGAGAATTTACACCGAGGGAGATAAGTTCTTTGAATCTCTTGGTTATGCTCACGAAAGAGGCACGGGTAAGTACAAAATACTTCACTCCAATAACGACAGAGTTGCACTGTTTGCGCATCAGGGCTTCGGACTTGCATTTCTTAGCTGTATTCTTGACATTCCTTATCCTGAATTTGTTAACCACTTTGATATGTGCCATTCGGGCATTACGGTTATCGAATTCTGCGAGCACGGTGAGTATGCTATTCCTAAAATTCTTACTCTTTCTTCAGATGCTCATCTTTACAGAGAGGGACTTCCCACAAAATATGCCAACAAAATTTATTTTTAATATAAGAATATTTTTTGGAAAGGTGATATAAAACTTATGAAACTTTCACTTGAAGTACATTCGCTCAGAGCCAAAATGGGCGACCAGGCGGCGCTTGGTATGATAAAAGAAGCAGGCTTTGATGCATATGATTATTCTTTATATAATAATAACATAAAAAGAATGGTTGCCGCAGATGACTACGTGGAGCAGGCAAAGGCAGTAAGAGAATATGCTGACAGCCTTGGGCTTGTCTGCAACCAGACTCACGGCCCCTTTGATTTCAAATACAGTGATAAGCTTGATATGTCAAACGCGAATTTTGCAGGTATCGTACGCTCCCTTGAATTTGCATCAATTCTCGGCGCACCCAATATGGTGCTTCACGCAATCAAGGAGCTTCCGGCAGGAGTAGATTTCTACGAGTACAACAGAAAATTCTACAAGAGCTTTGAGCCTTACTGCGAAAAGTTCGGAGTATGCATTTCCGTTGAAAATCTTTTCAGATATAACGTAGCTGAAAAGAGATATGACGGTGTGCTTTCCGACCCGAAGGTGCATCTTGCGTTCGTGGAAAGCCTCGAATCGCCTTGGTTTAATATCTGCGTTGATGTGGGACACTCAAATATTACGGGATACAACCCTGTGGAAGTTATAAGAGCTATGAACAAGGACATCCTTAAAGCTATCCACATCCATGATAACGACAGCTTCTCTGACAGCCATATGCTTCCCTATACCGGCAACATCAACTGGAACGGCATAATGGATGCGCTCTACGAAATAGGCTATACCGGAGATTTCACCTTCGAGGTGCTTGGTGTTCTTGATAACGTTCACGCAAATATGGAGCTTATGCCTGCAACTATGAAATATACTGAAGCGATAGGCAGAAGTCTTATTGCAAAGTTTGAAAACAGATAAAGGATTTTTCGGATAATAACAAAATTCCCTTGACACTGAAATGTCAGGGGAATTTGTGTTTTATAGCTTTTTATGTCTGTTATAGAGCGTAAAGACGGCAAATCCTGCAGAAGCTCCGATACAGTTGAGAATTATATCGTCAACGTCAAAGCTTCCGAGTGTGCTGAAAAGCTGAATTGCTTCAAGTACGAAAATTATAATTGCGGTTGCAAGAAGCAGGTGCAGGTATTTTCGCATATTCGGAAAACAGCAGGGAAGAAAAATCCCCAGTGGTACGAACAGGACTGTGTTTCCGATAATGTTACGAAGAAAAATATTGTAAGCTCCAATCGTGTCTACGGATTTTACGTAGTCGAAAATAAATCTGAGCGGCACAAAGGATACGTGACTTGAAACGTGTTGCCAATAATCCTCAAAGCATACCGCTTTGATTCGTCCGAATATCATAAGATATAGCATTACAAGAGCATACAGTGCAAAAAGCACTGATATTAAAGTCCTCTTTGCTTTCATAATACTAATTCTTCGACGCCGCAACGCAGTCTATAACGAGTGCCGCACACAAAACGGCAATTTCATCTGACGGATCGGCAATATCAAGACTGTAGCAATCGCCGAAGGTAAACCACTCTTTAGAGATATACGCTACCTGCCAGCCATTTTTGCAAATGCTGTAGTCGTGTCCGAAGAAATCTCCCT
>JAZOCR010000069.1:0-4771 GCA_045596605.1 Eubacteriales bacterium
GGCTGTGATATTTCAAGAGCTGCGGCCCAGAATCTTATCGAAAGTGGAGCGGTTGCAGTTAACACAAAAACTGTATCACAAAAAAGCCTCAAGCTCAAAATCGGAGACGCTGTCACGGTTGTGCTGCCGGAGCCGGTAGACTGTACTGCATTGCCACAGAATATACCTGTTGACGTGGTATATGAGGATGAAGACTTGCTTGTGGTGAATAAAGAGAAGGGAATGGTAGTTCATCCTGCACCGGGAAATCCCGACGGCACGCTTGTAAATGCGCTTCTTTATCACTGCAAGGGCGGGCTTTCTGCCATCAACGGCGTTATACGTCCCGGAATAGTTCATAGAATAGACAAGGACACAAGCGGACTTCTTGTGGTTGCAAAAAACGATAAGGCACATATCGGTCTTGCCGAGCAAATAAAGGAACATTCCTTCACAAGAGTATATAGTGCTATAGTGCACGGGCATCCCAAAAATGCAGAGGGAACAATAAATGCTCCTATCGGCAGAAATCCAAATAACCGCAAAAAAATGGCTGTAACGCAAAAAAATTCCAAAGAGGCGATAACTCACTATAAGGTGCTTGAAGAATTTCGTGATTATTCGCTATGTGAAATGATGCTTGAAACCGGAAGAACTCATCAGATAAGAGTTCATATGTCCCACATAGGATATCCGGTGCTTGGAGACCCGCTTTATGCACACAAAGAGGGGAAAAATTCCTTTGGCGTCTGCGGACAGGCACTTCACGCAAAGACCCTCGGATTTGTTCACCCCACAAGCGGTAAGTATATTGAATTTACAGCACCGCTTCCTGAGTATATGACAGGAATACTTTCAAAGCTCAGGAGAATGAATTAGCTCAAATTTTTTTGAAATAAGTTTAAGGAGAAGAAGAATGGATAAGATTAAACTTAAATCTATCGCCGCTGAAATCAGAAAAGGCATACTTACCGAAGTGTTTTCAGCTAAGTCCGGTCATCCCGGCGGTTCATTAGGTATTGCTGATATTCTCACATACCTTTATTTTGAGGAGATGAACATTGACCCCAAGAATCCTAAAATGGAAAACAGAGACAGATTTGTTCTCTCAAAGGGTCATACATGTCCCGCTCTTTATTCTACTCTTGCTCACCGTGGCTTTTTCCCGGTAAGCGACCTTGAAGGCTTCCGTAGCCTTGGAAGCGTGCTTCAGGGACATCCGGATATGAAGCATATTCCCGGTGTTGATATGAGCTCCGGCTCTCTCGGTCAGGGTATATCTGCTGCTTGCGGAATGGCGCTTTCAGCTAAGCTTTCCGAAAAGAGCTACAGAGTTTACGCTGTTCTTGGTGACGGCGAATGTCAGGAAGGTCAGGTTTGGGAGGCTGCAATGTTTGCAGCTCACTACGGACTCAATAATCTCTGTGCATTCGTTGACTTTAACGGCCTCCAGATTGACGGTGCGGTAGCGGAAGTTATGAATCCCACTCCTATCGATGAAAAGTTCAAGGCATTTGGCTGGAACGTTAAGGTTATAAACGGTCACTGCTTTGATGAAATAGCTGAGGCGGTTGAAGAAGCTAAGAAGTCAGATAAGCCTTTTGCAATTATTGCAAAGACCACTAAGGGTAAGGGCGTATCCTTTATGGAAAACAAGGCTGAATGGCACGGTAGTGCGCCTAACGCAGAACAGTATGAGCAGGCAATGAAGGAGCTTAATGAAGCTTCCGCTTGCCTTGCAAAGTAAGGAGGAAAGTAAAATGGCAGATATGATAGCTACAAGAGAAAGCTACGGCAAGGCAATTGCTGAGCTTGGTGACAAATACGATATACTTGTTCTTGATGCTGACCTCTCAAAAGCAACAAAAACAGAAATATTCAAGAAGAAATTCCCTGAAAGATTTATTAACTGTGGTATCGCAGAAGGTAATATGATGTCTGTTGCCGCAGGTCTTGCAACAACCGGCAAAATTGTTTTCGCAAGCTCCTTTGCAATGTTTGCTGCAGGCAGAGCCTTCGAGCAGATAAGAAACTCTATCGGATATCCTCACCTTAACGTAAAGATTGCTGCAACACACGCAGGTCTCTCCGTTGGTGAAGACGGTGCTACACATCAGTGTAACGAGGATATGGGAGTAATGAGAACAATTCCCGGAATGGTAGTTCTTTGCCCTGCAGACGATACAGAAGTTAAGGCTTGTATCGAAGCTGCTATTAAGTACGACGGTCCCGTTTATATGCGATTCGGAAGACTCGGTGTTCCGGTGCTTTACGATCCTGCAACCTATAAGTTTGAAATAGGTAAGGGAAGCGTTCTTGCAGACGGTACAGACGTTACTCTCGTTGCAACAGGTCTTATGGTTGCAGAGGCTCTCAAGGCACGTGATATTCTTGCAGGAGAAGGCATAAGCGCAAGAGTAATCAACATCTGCTCTGTAAAGCCTATTGATACCGAGCTTCTCTGCAAGGCATCAAAGGAAACTGGTGCAATCGTTACTGCTGAAGAGCACTCCATTTACGGCGGACTTGGAAGCGCAGTTACAGAAGCTATTTGTGAAACTGCTCCCTGTCCCGTTATCAGAGTTGGTGTAAACGACGCATTCGGTTGTTCCGCACCTGCAAAGAAGGTTCTTGAGCATTACGGACTTACAGCTGAAAACATTGCTGAAAATGCAAAGAAAGCCATTGCTCTCAAGAAATAAAAGGTAAAAATTAATCCGAGTGGTGAAACATCCACTCGGATTTTCGCATAATGAGAACAACTGAAATCACATTGGTTGTTCTCTTTTTCTGGCGCATCTTATTATATCCGCAATTGTAGCAATAAATTGCGAATTGCTTGGGGTACCCTTTCTTGAGCCTATTGTGGAGCCGAAAATATCAGCAAGACATTCCATATTGCCTCTGTCCCATATAATCTGAATAACGTTTCTAATATTACGTTCCACGCAGGAGACCGACGATGCATGCCTTTTTGCAAGCATGGGGTAAAGCAAAGCCATGACGTTATCTATCAAAGAATAATCGTTAACGACGTAAAGAATTGCTGTTTTTAATAGGGCGTAACCCTTAAAATGCTCAGGAACACCTATTTTAAAAAGCATAGCTGTAACGTCACGCTCATCATCAAAGGTGCACTTTTGATTTAAAATTCTTTCTCGTCGCAGCAACTCAACGTAAGCTGTTAGGACTGTAATTTTCTGAACCAGAAAATCTATACTGAAGGGTTGCATCACGCAATATGACACGCCTGCGGAATAAGCGCTTTCTACTTGTGAAAGGTTTCTTTCATCCGAAATGAGGATAAATCTGATATCCGGGTCGATTTCCCGGTTTATACGCCCACAAAGCTCGACGGCTTCAACACCGCTGTTGTTGAAACCCATAATTACAATGCCGGGCTTTAAAGTTTTAATTTCCCATAGTGCCATTGGAATATCGCTTTGATTTCCGACAAGTTGAATTTTTGTTCCGTGCAGAGCGGTAAAAAGCGACTTTTCAAATTCATTACTTTGAGAAATTAAATATATTCTGAAATGAGTTTTTTCTTGATTCATGGCTTTCTTAAAGTGTCGTACAATATTTGCACAAATGTGTGCAGATATGTGCCGTGGTGACTGATGAAGAATAATTTAAATAACTGCGATACGGCAAAGCACCATATCGCAGAAATTTATTTTTAATAATGACTATTTTTCTGTTATGTATCCTTTTTTTGCAAGAAGCTCGGCAATAAGAACTGCTCCGCCTGCAGCACCTCTGAGTGTGTTGTGAGACATACCAATGAACTTGTAGTCAAATAGAGTGTCCTCACGGAGTCTTCCGCAGGTGATGCCCATTCCCTTGTAGATATTACGTTCAAGCTTTATCTGTGGGCGGTTGTCTTCTTCAAAGTATGTAATAAACTGTTCGGGAGCAGAGGGAAGCTCCAGCTTCTGAGGCTCTCCAACGAAGTTTTTCCAATCGTCAAGAATTTGTTCCTTGGTGGGCTTGTTCTTGAATTTTACAAAGCAAGCAGCCGTGTGACCGTCAGTTACGGGAACTCTTATGCACTGTGTTGTAATAAGTGGTGAAGCTGCATCTTCGATTTTGTCGCCACAAACCTTGCCCCAAAGCTTAAGGGGTTCTTTTTCACTCTTTTCTTCTTCGCCACCTATAAAGGGAATAATGTTGTCAATCATTTCAGGCCATTCGTTGAAGGTCTTGCCTGCGCCGGATATTGCCTGATACGTAGTTACAACAACCTCCTCGATACCGTATTTGAGAAGGGGAGTGAGCATAGGAACGTAGCTCTGAATTGAGCAGTTTGGCTTAACTGCGATAAAGCCTCTTTTTG
The DNA here is from genome assembly GCA_045596605.1 of Eubacteriales bacterium. Classification (GTDB taxonomy): domain Bacteria; phylum Bacillota; class Clostridia; order Oscillospirales; family CAG-382; genus SIG622. Next base: position 4,316 of record JAZOCR010000069.1, read on the forward strand.
TTCCAAGACGCTTCTTCTGAGATTCAATTACTTCAAGATGCTCAGGGTTGATTTCCGGAACAACCATAGGAACGTCTTGCGTCTTTCTGTGTGCCGAGTTGTTGGAAACAACGGGAGTTTCATGCTTTGCGTATGCTTCTTCAAGTGCCTTGATTTCATCTTTTTTCATATCAACTGCGCAGAATGTGAAATCACACATACCGCATATTGTGTCGATATCGCCTGTAGCGTCATATACAGTCATTTTAGCAACCTTTTCGGGAAGCGGAGCTTCCAGCTTCCATCTGCCGCCGAGTGCTTCCTCGTAGGTTTTTCCTGCGCTTCTTGCGCTTGCTGCAAGCACACTTATTTCAAACATAGGATGGTCTGCAAGAAGTGTGATAAATCTCTGACCTACCATGCCTGTTGCGCCGATAATACCTGCTCTTAACTTTTTCATATAAGTTCTCCTTATTA
>JAZOCR010000070.1:0-34337 GCA_045596605.1 Eubacteriales bacterium
CGCTTGCGGAGCAAATATCGCACTCCGAAGGAGTATATAACTCGCCGCAAGGCGAATATAGCTGAAAAAAGCACTTGCAACTGCAAGTGCTTTTTTCTGGTGACCCGTACGGGAATCGAACCCATGTTACAGCCGTGAAAGGGCCGTGTCTTAACCGCTTGACCAACGGGCCGTTATGGTAGCGGAAGTCGGATTTGAACCAACGACCTGCCGGGTATGAACCGGATGCTCTAGCCAGCTGAGCTATTCCGCCATCTTTAGCCATGGACTTCTGCCCACAGCGCTTTAGTATTATATCAAATTCCTGACCGTTTGTCAAGTGTTTTTTTAAGATTTTCTTTTTTCTGCATTTTCTACATTTTTATAGCCATCAGAAACACTTACATTGGCTATTTTGTGCGTTTTTTGCCTTTCTGATTCATTTTTTAGATTAAAAATTTTTCCTGTAGCATTGTTTTCCGTTTTGTTTTTCAAAATTATATAAATTAGTGTAGACATTTTCAATTTTTAGTGGTATTATTATATTAATAAAAATGAGGAATATGGCGCAAAAAACAAAACCCATAATTCCTCTGTGATTTTTATATGCATTTCAGGAGATTATAATGAAATATGCAAGACTTTTATCAGATGCCCTGACTATTGGCGAAAAGATGCTTTGCTGTGGCGCAGAGGTATCAAGAGTAGAGGACAGTATAGTACGGATATGCAGTGCCTACGGCGCAGAACGTGTTGATGTTTTTGCAATAACCTCGAGCATAGTTGTATCGGCAGACTTCGAGGGCAAAACCTATACCCAGACCAGAAGAATAAAAGGGCAGGGCACAAACTTTGCAATGCTTGACTCACTCAACAATCTTTCCCGTACCATATGCAAAGTTACTCCCGACGAAAATTATATTGAAAAAGCTATAAATGATATAACCGGCAGTAAAGGATATTCACTTATTGTGACAGCTCTTGGCTGGGGGCTTACCGCAGGTGCTTTTGCGCTGTTCTTCGGAGGAATTCTTGTTGACGGTGTTGTTTCCTTGCTTATAGCGACACTGCTTACTTTTTTTGTGAGATTCCTTGAAAAAAAGGGAATAAATAAGATATATTCAAACCTTTTCAGTTCCTTTCTTGTAACTACGCTTGCGTATACCTTCGTAAAGCTTGGTATCGGTGCAAACGCCGATAAAATAATCATTGGTAATATAATGCTGCTTATTCCCGGTATCGCCCTTACAACCGCTATACGTGACCTTATAAGTGGGGATATGATTGCCGGAATACTCAGATTCTGCGAAGCAATTCTTGTGGCAGGTGCTATTGCCGGCGGTTACTTTATTACCGTAATGCTGTTTGGAGGTGCGCTGTGATGAACGAAATAATACAGGTTATAATGGCACTTCTCGGCACGCTTGGCTTTACCATAGTGTTCGGCTGTAAAAAATCCCATATTATATGTCTTTCCCTTGGCGGTGCGCTGTCCTGGATTGTATATCTTGCTGCGTCGCCCTTTGTAGCTTTTGAGCCTGCAAAGTATTTTATTGCGACGGTTGCAGTTGCGCTGTACGCAGAGATATTTGCAAGAATTCTCAAAACACCTACTACCAATATACTTATTCCTGCTCTTGTTCCGCTGATTCCCGGAGGAGCGCTTTACTATACCATAAGATATGCATTCAGCTCCGACTGGACTTCGTTTCTGTCAAATGGAAGTCTGACTCTCGGAATTGCCTTTGCTATTGCACTTGGGGTAATCGCGGTTTCTATAGTATCAAAGCTTGTACATAATCCAAAAAAATAAGAGGCAAATATGGATAAACTTAGTTTTAAAGAAGAGTATATTTCCACAAAAGAAGAATTGAAGGGCAGATTTCTGCACTTCAGAATAGATGAAATAAAGCTGCCTGACGGAAGACATGGTGAGCGTGAATACGTAAAGCACGGCGGTGCGGTTGCGGTAATACCTGTTGACGATGAGGGCAACGTATACGTTGTGCGTCAGTACAGATACGCCGTAGGCGAGGTGACGACGGAAATTCCCGCAGGAAAGCTGGACAGTCCCGACGAGGATAAGCTCAGTGCGGCGCTTCGTGAGCTTCGTGAGGAAACCGGACTTACGGCAAAAAATGTAAAATTTATAGGAAAATACGCAGGAAGTCCTGCGATTAACAGTGAAATCATATGGCTGTATTTTGCCACCGGTCTTACAAGCGGAGAACAGGAGCTTGACGATGACGAATTTTTAGGTGCTGAAAAAATGCCACTGTCCGAGCTTTGTGAGCTTGTAATGAAGGGTGAAATTCCCGATGGAAAAACTGCATTTGCTGCACTCTGGGCGGATAAATATTTAAGGGAAAGGGAATAATAGCAGAAAAACCTTAAGGGGTACTGCTATGAATAGTGAAAAAATTCTTCATAAGGCAAATGAAAGCCTTGAATATATGACGGAGTGCAGACGCTTCCTTCACGAAAACGCAGGAGTGGGCTTTGATAATAAGCCGGCGATGGACTTTATAGCATCAGAGCTTGAAAAGATGGGAATAACCCCAAATAAATGCGGAAAATGCGGAATATCCGCTACTGTTGGCAAGGGAGCAAAATGCTTTCTTTTAAGAGCGGATACAGACGCACTTCCGGTGCGTGAGGAAACCGGACTTCCCTTTGCCGCAAAAAATGGAAAAATGCACGGCTGCGGCCATGACTTTCACGCCGCAATGCTGCTTGGTACCGCCAAAATTCTCAGGGAGCACGAAAACGAGCTTGCTTTTACAGTAAAGCTTATGTTTCAGTCGGCTGAGGAGACTCTGTCCGGTGCCAAGGATATGATTGATGCTGGCGTGCTTGAAAATCCGAGGGTTGATTTTGCAGTAATGCTCCACGTGCTTACATCAGTTCCGCTACCTACCGGTACTGTTATAGTTTCATCGCCGGGTATTTCTGCTCCGTCTGCAGACTTTTTTGAAATTGAGGTTCTCGGAAAAGGCTGTCACGGCGCAGGCGTGTCCCAGGGAATAGACCCGATTTTTGCGGCATCGCAGATAGTGCTTACCCTTTCTGAAATAAATTCCCGTGAGCTTGCAAGCGGCGAGGTTGCATCGCTCAGTATTGGCAGATTCTCTGCCGGTGATGCGGCAAACGTTATACCTGACAGAGCACTTCTCGCAGGTACTGTAAGAGCCGTAAGCGAAGAAATCCGGGAATATATGAAAAAGAGAATGTGCGAAATTTCCGAAGGTATTGCGTCGTCACTAAGGGCAAGAGCACAGGTGAAATTTACAAGCGGCTGTCCGTCGCTCTATAATGACCAGGAGCTTTCAAGTATGACTTTTTCCTCACTGTCCGAGCTTCTCGGAAAAGAAACCGTGCTTTTATCAAAGGATATAAATACCGGTGAGAGAAAAGCTAAAATATCAGGCTCGGAGGACTTTGCATACGTATCAAGATGTGTACCGTCACTTATGCTTGCCCTTGCAGCAGGAAAGGTTGACGACGGATACGCCTATCCGCTTCATCACCCCAAGGCAGACTTTGATGAAAAAGCAATGATAAACGGCTGTGCTTCGCTTGTTTGTATGGTAATGAAAAAATAATTTGATTATGCAGGGAAAAATGTAAAATGGCAAAGGCGCTTTATTTGCTATTGACATTTTTCCCTTTATAGTATAATATAATATGAGAACAATAATAAGAAATGGAAAAAATAATGAGCGATAAAGAATTACTTGAAAAACATAATTTTAAATTTCAGAAAAAATACGGACAGAACTTTCTTTACGATCCGAAGATACCTGCCAAAATAGCCTCAAACTGTACTGAGGGGGAAATAGCAGAGGGCGAAAAAAAGGACGAGGTCATAGTTGAAATAGGGCCCGGTGCAGGAATACTCACAAAAGAGCTTGCAAAGCGTTTTCGTGCAGTATATGCTGTGGAAATAGATGAAAATCTTATTCCAATCCTTGATGAAAGCCTGAAAGATTTTGATAATACAAAGGTCATAAACCGTGATATTATGCAGGTAAATCTTCCGGAGTTTGTAGAAGAAATCACGGAAAAGGGCAAATATCCGGTGTCGGTATGCGCAAATCTTCCTTACTATATTACAACCCCTGTAATAATGAAGCTTATAGAGGAGTGTTGTAATTTCAGGTATATAACGGTAATGGTGCAGAAGGAGGTTGCAAGACGCCTGTGCGCCAGCCCAGAAAGTGCGGACTATGGCGCAATAACTGCGCAGATACGCCTTTACGGAAGCGCAGTAAAGCTCTTTGACGTACCTAGCGGCTGCTTTAATCCAAGACCCAAGGTTGATTCTGCCGTTGTAAGAATAAAGCTTGACAGCCCTGCAAAATATCCGAAAGAGGTTCTTGAGGGCGCAAGTATGCTTATAAAGGCGGCATTCGGTCAAAGGAGAAAAACTCTCACCAATGCACTGTCGGGACTTTCAGGTAAAATCTCTACTACCGACAAGGGCGAGCTTGCCTCTATTATTACGGAAACTCTCGGACTTCCCGGTGACGTTCGTGGAGAGAAGCTCTCGGCAGAGCAGTTTGCTTCTCTTGCAAAGGTGATTTGCATATAATACGGAACTTTAAAAGAATAAAAGGTACATAAATTTCAAAAATTTGCGGTGCGCTTTGCATTTTTCATAAATGCACGGCGCATTTTTGTTTTTTGTATTTTAGGAAGGTTTAGCTTCTGTGGCAGATGGAAAGATTTTTCCATACAATAATAATGGCGTAAGCCGTTTTATACGCCAAAAAAAGCCGCATTGTGCGGCACGGGAGCTTTTTATGGAAATTGTTCTACTTACAGCCCTTGGTGTCGGAGGCTCTACCGTTTTCGGCGCAATCGTGGGCTTTATTTTTAAAAATTTTTCGCACCGTATAGGCGATGCCATACTTGGCTTTGCAGCGGGCGTGATGCTTGCGGCGTCAATCTGGGGACTTATTATACCTGCTGTGGAGTGCGGTGGAAACTATGGGCTTATAACTGCTGTTGCAGGGATTTTTACGGGAGCGTTTTTCCTAAACTTTCTGTGGAAGCTTATCCCCCATATCCACAAGCTTCTGGGAGTGGAGAAAGGCAGCGGAAAAAGCACGAAAAGCACCTACAGAGTTCTGCTTTTCGTCGCAGCAATTGCAGTTCACAATCTTCCGGAGGGAATTGCCGCAGGCGTAGGCTTCGGTACGGGAAATACCGCCCAGGCTCTTATTATCGCAGGAGGAATAGCACTTCAGAATATCCCTGAGGGAATGGTTATTATTGCACCTATGCTGTCATCCGGTATTCCACCCTTAAAAACTCTTGCCTGCGCACTGTTTACGGGGCTCGTGGAGGTTGTCGGTACTTTTATAGGGTACTTTGCCGTGACCTTTTCTTCGGCGGTGCTCCCCTTTGCGCTTTCCTTTGCGGCGGGCACTATGCTATACGTTATAAGCGACGAAATGATACCGGAAACCCATACGGGAGAGGGTAAAAATTATTCTACCTATGCACTTCTTCTCGGTTTTTGCCTGATGCTTGTTTCAAGCTGCCTGCTGAGTAAGTGACGAAATAAATAAGACCTTACGCAAAAAACGTAAGGTCTTAAAATATATTTTGTTTTATAGCTTCTTGCAGACAGAGTTGCCTTTTTCTTCAAGTCTTTTTGCGATGAACTCGTTGAATATGCAGTACAAAACGGAGCAAACCGGAACGCCGAGAAGTATTCCGACAAAGCCGAAAAGTCCACCGCCGAGCGTTACCGCAGAAAGAACAAGTATTCCGGGAAGACCCACCGACTTTCCTACAACTCTCGGATAAATGAGATTGCTTTCAAGCTGCTGAAGAACTATTATGAATACCACAAACCATACCGCAGTCATAAAGTCAACCGAGAGAATAAGCACCGCACCTATGGCAGTACCGATAAAGGCACCGAAAATAGGAATAAGTGCTGTAGCGCCGATAAGAACGGAAATTACCGGTGCATAGGGCATGTCGAAAAGAAGCATACCTATAAAGCACAAAAATCCGATGATTACAGCTTCGGTAAGCTGACCGGTTACAAATTTTGTAAATGTACTGTTTGTGAGAGAGCATATTCTTATTATGAGGTCTGCATTTTTTCTTCGCATTGTAGCATAAAGAATGCCCGTTGCTTTTTTGCTCACCTTTTCTTTCTGTGAAAGAAGATACATGGAAAATACAAATGCAAGCACGGTGTTAAATATTACGCTGAAAATAGAGCTGGTGATGTCCACTGTTTTGTCAAGAACAAATTCACCCCTTTTAGTGATAAAGGAATTTAATGCGTCAAGAATTTTATCTGCATTGAAGGTAGTTTCGGGAAGCTCGATTTTGTATTTTGCCAGAATTTCCGAAAGCTGTGTAAACCACACGTTGAGCTTTGAAATAAAGCCCGGCAGCTTATCTGCAAAAGCAGAAATTGTTACCTTTAGTTCGGGTATAACCATAAAGATAATCGCAAAAATAACGCCGATTACTATAACCGTACTAAGCACAAGACATACCGGTCTTTTTAGCTTTTTTGCGATGTCCTTCGGCTTTTCCTTTGCTCCATTGAAAATCCTGTTCCACGCTTTTTCAAGAGGAACAAGCACTGCGTTTATAATAAAGGCAATTGCAAAACCAATTATAAAGGGAGAAAGAAGACTGATTACGGCTTTGATTGCAGAGCCTATTGAAGATAAGTTGTTAAGTGCCCAGTACAGAAAAATTGCAAAGGTTACCACAAGAAGAATACCACGAATACCCAGCTTTTTTTCGCCAGCCGTCATTTTCTCTTCCTTTTTAAGCTCCGCCTTGCTTTCGCTTATAACGGTGCAAATGTCTTCAGCGATGCTTTCCGGAAGACTTTCCGGCTCTTTTACTGCGTTATTTACCGTGTTTTTTGCATCAGGCTTTGACTTTTTTATTTTTCCGGTTTTCTTTTTTGACATAGCTCCTCCTTTTATTTTTTCAGTGTAAAACATAACGCCGGAAAACGAGGGGACTTTACAAAATCCACTGCATTTACACGGCGTGATGCGTTTCTTTACCGAGGGTTAGTCCTCGTCTTTTTCTTGGTCTTCGGCTTTTGTTCTTACGACTCTTACGTATTCCACTCTGTGAGAATCGGTTTCAGTAACGGTAATATCAAGGTTTTCGTGCTGGAATCTGTCGCCCTTTTCCGGAATACCGCCAAGCTGCTCCATAACCCAACCGCCAAGGGAAACGCTGTCCGTTTCAGTTTCGGGAAGGTCAAAGAAGTCGCAGAAATCGTTGAAGTTAACTGCGCAGTCAACACGGAATACATCTTCTTCAAGCTCCTTGAAGTCCTCCGTTACCTCGTCGTGCTCATCCCAGATTTCTCCTACAAGCTCCTCGAGAATATCCTCCATTGTTACAATACCGAGAGTTCCGCCGTATTCGTCAAGTACTATTGCAAGATGGGACTTGTGACTCTGAAGAAGCTTTAAAAGGTCGCTTATCTTTTCCGACTTATGTATAAAAAGCGGCGGAGCTACAAGCTCTTTCATTGTTTTTCTTGTTATGCCGCTTCCAACGTAGAAGTCTTTTCTGTGAATTGTTCCGATGATGTTATCGATGCTTTCCTCGTAAACGAGAATACGTGAATAGCCTGATTCGGTGAAAACCTCTGCAATTTCTTCCTTGGTAGCATCAAAGGGGACGCCCTCAAGGTCAACTCTGTGGGTAAGTATATCCTCTGCAGTCTTGTCTGTAAATTCAATGGCGTTTTTAAGAAGGTCGCCTTCACTTTCCTCAATGCTTCCGTCCTGCTGAACTTCTTCAACAAGCATAAGAAGCTCCTCGGAGGACATTTTGCTGTCATCTTCCGTTTTGAGAATCTTTGCAATAAGCTTCTTCCATGCGGAGAAAATGAAGTTTACGGGAGTGAGTATCCATATAAGAATACGGATAAAGGGTGCAGAAAACATTGCAAATCTTTCCGGCATATCCTTTGCCACGCCCTTAGGTGTGATTTCACCGAAAATAAGCACTACAACAGTTATTACAACCGTCGAAACGGTAGCACCAAGCTCCTGGGCATTTAATTTGCCTGCATTTGTGAGAATATCAACAAAGAAAAGTGTACCGATTGAAGATACGAGTATGTTAACTATATTGTTTCCGATAAGTATGGTGGAAATAAGCTTGTCGTAGTCCTCGGAAAGAGAAACTGCAAGAGCTGCTTTTTTGTTGCCTTTTTCCGCCATTGTTTTGAGTCTTGTTTTGTTAAGGGATAAAAAGGCTGTTTCTGTGGCTGAAAAATAAGCCGACAGAATAATACAAGTCACCATTATGACTAAATAGGGTATGTTCATTATAAAAAATTTAACTCCTTTGTTCTGTTGCTTTTAAAAGCAAGTCATATTATAAATTACTGCCAAAATACGTATTTTCCTCTGTGAAATATCAACTCAAAAGGCAAAATACACGCAAAAAGGCATACCTGCGACGAAGAAGTCGGCGCAGATATGCCGTATATATACACATTATATTATTACAAGTTGCAGTATCGTCCTCGCTACTGTCGCCGTCCATTATGGGTGTTATCCTCCAAAAATCATATTTTTTGATATTATAGCAAACCCCATGTCAAAAGTCAAGTGAAAAAGGTTTGTTTAAACTTTACTTAATAAAAGGTTTACAATTATGTATATACTTAATGCGTTTACAGTATGTTTTACAATTCCAATATTGCAAATATTGACTTTTACAGACTGTTATGTTATAATAGAAAAAACGGACAAAGAGGTATTTATATGAAAGAATACAGAGCTGCATGGCGATATTACTTTTTCACTGCTCTTTTCACCTGCGTAACTTTTCTCGGAATGTATGTTATATGGATGTTACTGAGTGGCAGAGTTTCTTTCTCAGACGGTGAGATGAATAAAATCATTGCAATACTGCTCAGCATTATGATTGGAGTGGTTTTGTGCACGTATGCAATAACTGCGTTCAATCTTATAAAACAGCTTGTAAAACATAAAAGATGTGTTCTGACTGTTACTTCAGCTGGTGTTGAAAATACCCTTGTATTTATAGCTGTTTTGGCGTTTGTAATCGTGTTACCGGTAAAGCTTATTCCGTGGGAAGCAGTTACTTATTATGATACAGATCTGGACAAGAACGGTTCACCGTACATTCGTGTGAAAACAAAATACGTAGACGCCGGACTTCTTGCAAAATTTGCATTGATGATTATGGGCTACAGCTTTTGCATATCTTTTGTTAAGCCTTGTGTTAGCTATAATGAAGTTGATTGTTATAAAGAACGGTTTAATCTGAATCCGTTGTTTTCCGGAAAATAAAAATAGAAACAAACCCTCTCACCTGACTTTAAAATCATTAGGTGAGAGGGTAAGCTTTTATACGGAATATTTATTTACAATAGCCTCCATATCCGCCATCTTTTCCTCCATATCTGCTACGAGCTTCAGCTGCGCACGTGCACGGTAAAGATTCTGTTTGGGGAAATGGGTTTTAAAATAGGTATCTCCCTCAAGATAGTCCGTAAGGAAGCGGATACCCAATTCAAGAGATATGAGCTTTGCCGAGAAAGCAAGAAGCTCAAATTCTCTCTTTGTTATTCTGTCGCCAAGGGCTTCAAGATAGCCTTTTGTATAGGCATCGAAAAGCTCAAGGTCAATACCCACAAGGTCCAGATTCTGTTCGTCCTCTGCTGCTGTGCTTGCTCCGAAACGTATTGCATCGCCGAAGTCGTACAGCATCGAGCCGGGCATTATGGTGTCAAGGTCAATAACGCAGATGTCATTGTCATTTTCGTCAAAGAGTATATTGTTCAGCTTTGTGTCGTTGTGGGTAACTCTCGTGGGAATTTCCCCGGATTTCAGAGCGTTGACGATTACTGCGCCTTCATTTTTTCTTGCAAGGGCAAATTCCGCCTCGCTTTTCACCTCTGAAAATCTACCGCACGCATCTTTTTCAATTGCTGCCACAAGGCTTTCAAAACGCCATACTGTATTGTGAAAGTTGGGTATTGTTTCATACAGCTTTTCTGCAGGGAAGTCGGAGAGAAGATTCTGGAATTTTCCAAAGGCCTTTGCCGCCTTGTAAAACTGATTCGGATTTTTCACAGTGTCGTAGGTTTTGCCGTCAACGAAGGTGTACATTCTGTAATACTCACCCTCGTCTGTTATATAGAGAAGCTCGTCATCCTGTGTTTTCACGGAACAAAGACATTCCCGCTCCACATTGCCTTCGCAGCAGACGGTTTTCTTTTTTATGTGCTCCAGCACGAGAGAAATATTACTCATAACCTCCGGCGGCTTTTTAAATACGTTGGAGTTTATACTCTGCAGAGTGTATTTCTTTGCGCTGTCAGTACACACGAGAAAAGTACCGTTAATATGTCCGCTTCCGAAGGGTACTGCCGATATGGGTGTACCGTCAATTCTGAAGGCTTTACATATTTCTATGTACTTAGTCTCAAATTCCATCATAAGCTCCTTCTGCAATAAGCCTTGCTATTGCCTCGGTTACCTCTTTTTTGTCTTCCTTGTAGGTCATTCCGTACCACTTGTCAGTATTTTTAAGTACCTTAACCTTTGTTTTGCCACGCTTTATAAGGTTATCAACAACCGTAGGTATGTAAAACTCGGCTTTCATAAGGTCGGAATTTTCAAGGAAGTCCTTGAAATCATTCTCTATTTCAGCGAATACCGCCGGAGTAAAGCCCCACAGGTTCATAGAAACTATTGTGCCTTTTGGAAGCTTTGTCCAGGTCTTGCCCTCGTCCTCGGTATATTCGAGGCTTGAGTTTATTTTCGTGCGCTCTGTAATCTCTTTAAGATATCCGCATCTCGTTTTGCAAACACCTCTTGCAACAGTTCCGTTTTCCGTTACCGTATTTTCAAGAAGATACCCTACCATAGCCGTATCAAGTCCGCTTGCATCCTCAAGATATTTTTTTATCTCGGTGAAAGCGTTACAGCCGTAGTAGTCGTCAGCGTTTATAACCGCAAAGGGAGTCTTTACGACGTCCTTGCAGCAGTAAACTGCGTGTCCGGTGCCAAAGGGCTTAACTCTGCCCTCGGGGAGAATCGTCATATCCTGATTTACGTATTCAACGTCAATCATCTTTTCTATTCTTTTGCCGACGATTTCCTTGAAATCCTTTTCTATTTCTTCTTTTATTATAAATACAACCTTTGTAAAGCCTGCACGCTTTGCGTCAAATACAGAGTAGTCAAGTATTGCTCTGCCGTCCTCGGTCACAGGCTCCATTTGCTTAAGACCTCCGAAGCGGCTTCCCATTCCTGCTGCCATTACGACGAGTGTAGCGTCTTTCATTATAACAGTCTCCCTTGATATATAGTAATAATATATATTCACTCAAAGTCTATTCTAACATATTTAATTGTCTTTGTCAACTAAAAAAAGGCATAATATACATATAATAATCTTAAATTCTCAAAGCACACACAAAGCCTTGATTGTTTTATAACCAAGCAAAATAAAATATCTGAAAAAGGTGATTTGCAAAGAGATTGCTATAGCATACGCAAAAAAAGCTCCGGATAAACCCCGGAGCCTTAAAATATGTCTTTGGTGATGCTTGTAAAAGCTCACAGTGCAAGTATGTCACCGATAAGCTCGTCTACGTTCTCCTTGCTTGTTGCCCAGCTTGTGCAGAAGCGTACTGCGATGTGCTGCTCGTCTATCTTTTCACTGTCGGTGGAGAAAACGTATTTTTCTGACAGCTTTTTTATTTCATCGGGGGAAAGTATGGGGAACTGCTGATTTGTCGCACTTTCATATCTGAAGGAATATCCCTTTGATGCAAAAGCATCACGTATTTTCATTGCAAGCCCGTTTGCTCCCTCGCAAGCCTTGAAATACAAACCGTCACGGAAAAGCTCGCAGAACTGAATGCCAAGCAGACGTCCCTTTGCAAGAAGTGCACCCTTTTGCTTCATTACGTAACGGAAATCCGACTTCAGTGCATCGTTTGTAATTATCACTGCTTCTCCGAAAAGTGCACCGCACTTTGTACCGCCAATGTAGAAAACGTCGCAGTATCTTGCAATATCCGCAAGGGTAAGGTCGTTTTCACTGCTTGTCAGAGCATATCCGAGTCTTGCTCCGTCAAGGAACAGATAAAATCCGCATTCTCTGCACGCCTTTGATATTTCGGACAGCTCTTTCTTTGTGTAAATAGTACCCCATTCGGTAGAATTTGAAATGTATACAAGCTTTGGCTGGGTTATGTGCTCGTGGTCGGGGTCGCTGTAGTGCTCACTGTATACGTCGTAAATATCCTTTGCACGTATTTTTGCATTTTCTCCCTTTACCGTCATAACCTTGTGACCGCAGGCTTCTATTGCTCCTGTTTCGTGAGTGCTTATGTGTCCGCTTTCCACGCACAGCACCGCCTGATGGGTGCGAAGCACTGAGGATATCACCACGAGATTTGTCTGCGTTCCACCAACAAGCAGATGTACGTCAGAGTTCGGGGCATCGCAGGCAGATTTTATGTACTGCGCCGCAGCCTTGCAGTAATCGTCTGTGCCGTAGCCTGAGGTCTGCTCAAGATTTGTCCTTGTCAGCGCCTCTATTATCTGTGGAAGTGCGCCCTCGCTGTAGTCGTTGTTAAATCGTATCATTGTCCTTTACCTCATTATGTTATTCCGCATTATTCGCCTACAAGCGTTACGAATATTGCATCTCTTGAAAGAGAGGGTAAAAACACCTTCATTATATCCTCGGTTTTTACCTTAAGGCTTGTGGTATTAATACACGGGTGTGCAACTATATATTCACTTTCCTCAATATCCCTGTCCATAAGAAGACGAACCCGTTTGTCCTTGTCGTTTATAAGACCGAATATCGTAAGAGAACCGGGGGTTATGTCAAGAAGCTCCTGCATGTGCTCGGCACTTGCAAAGGACAGGCGTGCCGTGCCAATCTGTGACGATAATTCCTTTGTTTTGAACTTTTTGTCGGCAGGCATAAGAAGCATATAAAATTCTGTTTTCTGGCTGTTGCACAGAAGAAGATTTTTCACGGTGCCAACACCGAAAAGCTCGTCCGTCTGCTCGCAGTCCGCCATAGTGTCAAAGGCGGGATGGTCTATTCTTTCGTAACTTATTCCAAGGCTGTCAAGACAGTCGTAAACTTTTATTTCTTTTTGGGGTCTTCCGGAAGTATCCACAGGTCTTCCTGCTTCGAGTGTATATTCCATAATTTGTCAATCCTTTTTACTTTGATTTGCGTCGCCGTTTTCAGCGTCCGGTACAGCTTCTTCGTATATTCTTTCGTAGTCGGTTATTACCATAACAGTATCAAGACTATCAAGGCTACTCATAGGGGAAACCTCAAGGGTAAGGGTGTGGGTGTTTGCGTCACGGATTATTTCCGAAACCGTTCCGATGCATAAATCCTTTGGGAATATTTCACCGAAGCCTGAGGTGTAAACGTAATCGCCAACCAAAACGTCAGTATCTGAGCTAAGCCCCGACACCTTACACTTTCCGTCAAGGGAAAGTGTGTAATCTCCGCTGAGTACGCCCGGTGTGCCGGTGCGAAGAATATAAATACCCACGGAAGCCTTGTGGTTTATAATGCTTATACAGCGAGATGAAGTAAGTCCTTCCTCTGTTACTATTCCCACGACGCCGTTGTGGCTTATTATCGGCATATCCTTTTTCACACCGTGAAAGGTGCCCTTGTCTATGGTGAAGGTTGTCATAATGCCGGTGCTTCCTCTGGATATTATCCTTGCGTTTGCAAGGGAGAGATTTGAAAATTCACGCTTCAGCTCAAGGTAGGCGTAAAGGCGCTCATTTTCCTCACGGATTGCCTTTGCGCTGTCGTTGAGCTTTAAAAGCTCGTCGTTTTCAGCCTGAAGTCTGAGGTTTTCTTCCTTAAGCTCTGCAATATCTCCGAAGTAATTACCAAGCGATGAAAGCTTTTCCGAAATGGCTGCGCTTGCCTGATTTATAGGGGAAACAATAATCTTTGCAACATTTGAAAGAATCGACGACACCCCACTGAAATACGATACCAGCGCAATTACTGAAAGCAGTACCGATATGGTAATGCTCAGAACAAAAAATCTTGACTGCCGACTGCTTGTCGGGGCGTTTCTTCTGTTTGCCATTTTATTTTCCTTTCCGCCTTTCAGGAATGTTCATAAAAATAATCTTTACAAATACACAATAAAGAGCTATAATGTTATATTGATTGTTATATTATACTCGCATATTTTCCTTATTGCAAGTATATTTTATAAACTTTCCGAGAAATAAAGAGAAAGGAGAATTATAAAAGTGACAAAGCCCTATCTTCTTGCCCCCTGCGGTTCAATCCAGGCTCTGCATGCAGCGGTTGCGGCGGGTGCTGACGAATGTTATTTCGGCGGAAACGCACTTAATGCAAGAATGAATGCCAAAGGCTTCACCGATGAGGAATTTGCCGAAGGCTTAAAGTATTTAAGGCTTCACGGTGTGCGCTCAAATATTACGCTTAATACCCTTGTTTTTGACAGGGAAATGGACGCAGTGCTGGAGTTTGCAAAGAAAGCTCACAGTATGGGTGCTGACTCTTTTATAGTTCAGGATTTGGGACTTGCAAAGAGGCTTCAGAGGGAAATTCCGGGCGTAGAGCTTCACGCAAGCACCCAGTGTGCCTGTCATAATCTTGACGGCGCAAAAAAGCTTTCCGAGCTTGGATTTTCAAGAATAGTTCTTGCGAGAGAGCTTTCCTTTGAAGATATAAGCAAAATAACCGAATACGGAAAAGGCATATATGAAACGGAGATTTTTGTTCACGGCGCACTTTGCGTGTCCCATTCGGGAATGTGCCTTATGAGCTCGGTAATAGGCGGCAGAAGCGGAAACAGAGGGCTTTGCGCCCAGCCCTGCCGAATGTGCGGAGAGCTTGAAAACTGCAAAGGAAAAAGCAAAAGCGGACTTTATCCTCTCAGCCTTCGTGACCTTAGCCTTTCACAGCATATAAAGGAAATACTACCCCTTGGAATTTCTTCCCTGAAAATTGAGGGCAGAATGAAAAGCCCGGAGTATGTATACAGAACCACGAAAATACTGCGCAGTCTTATAGATGAAAACAAAAACGCCGACGAAGAAAACTACCGTGAGCTTTCGGAAATTTTCTCAAGGGGTGGCAGCTTTACCGACGGATATTTTACACAGAAATATCTTAAAGACAACAGAGGTATGTACGGCTTCAGAAGTGAAAACGACAAGGGGAAAACGGCAGAAGCAGGGGTTGAAATTCCGCAAGAAAAGAAAATCCCCGCAGAAATATACGTCAGAGTAAAAAAGAATGAAAAGCCTTACGTAAAGCTCTGTGCACGTGGTAAAGAGGGGGAATATTCCCTTGAAAATCCGCCGTCCGATGCAAAAAATGCACCTCTTACAAGGGAGCTTCTTATAAAAAACATTTCAAAGCTTGGCTCAACTCCCTTTGTAGCGGAAAAATGCACGGCAGACCTTGATGACGGACTATTTCTTACAACCTCTGAAATAAATGCGCTAAGACGTGGTGCTGCAGAAAATCTTGTGGCAGAATTTCTTTTGCCAAGTGTAGACGGTATAACAGAAAAACTAAGCGAAAATCCTGTAAGTGTTCTTGCAGAAAAAAGAAGCTGCGGCTCTCCTAAGCTTAGATTTTTCACGGACAGAGCGGATTTTACACCGGACACGCAAAAATACACCGAGGAAATTGAAAGTATATGCCTTCCGCTTGAGCTTTTCAGAGAGGGAAAAGAGCTTTGCGAAAAGCCATCACTTGCCTTTGGCGTAAGACTTCCGAGAGTTATTTTTGAAGCAGAATACCAAAATGTGAAAAAGGCACTTGACCGTGCAAAAGATTTTGGTGCAAAATACGTTTACGTTTCAAATATCGGACATATAGAGCTTGCAAAAGAAACGGGACTTGAGGTTTGTGGCGGAATAGGTCTTAACGTAACAAACACTGATGCTTTACTTGAATATGCCGGAATGGGACTTAACTGTATAAGCTTTTCAGCAGAGCTTTCCTGTGCGCAAATGAGAGATATTCTCAGAGCAGAGGGCGTAAGGTGTGCCGCAGTCTGCGAGGGACGACTGCCGCTTATGGTGCTGGAGTCCTGCGTGCTTCGTGCAAACGGACTTTGCCAAAATTCTGACGGAGCGTGCAGTGTCTGCGGAGAGTACACGGACAGAATAGGTAAGAAGTTCAAAATATATCCGGAAAGACGATTCACGGATAAAAAGGGCGATGCCTGCAGGAATATAATCCTCAACGCCGACGTATTGCGCTTGTACGATAAAAAGGATGAGCTCAGAAAGTGCGGGGCAGAGGTTCTGGAAGTATATGTAAATTAATTCGGAATTCGGAATTCGGAATTATTGTCAACTTTTCGCCATTTGGCGAAAAGTTCTCATCTAATTTAACTTTTTATAATTGCATCAAAGTGCAAATTTGCGATTGTGGTCATCTTAATTTTATTTTGGTATATCAAGCTACAAACATTTTGCAAGTTTCATCTTTAATTATTATAAAAACAATTTGGAAAATGGAAATTTTGCGAAGCAAAATTCTCCTCAATTCCGAATTCCGCATTCCGAATTTAGAAAGGCGGGTGATTTATCTGAAGATAGGGAATACCGAATATAAGCACGGGCTGTTTCTTGCGCCAATGGCGGGAGTGACGGACAAGTCCTTCAGGGCGCTGTGCAAGAAGCGTGGTGCCGAAGGGATGACCACCGAGATGGTGTCCTCGAAGGCTCTCATATTCAAAGATAAGAAAACTCACGTGCTTTGTGAAATAGAGGAAAGCGAAAGACCCTGTGCACTTCAGCTTTTCGGCAGAGTGCCCTCGGAGATAGCACAGGCGGCACTTCTCGTTATGAAATACAAGCCTTGTGCGATAGATATAAATATGGGTTGCCCTGCACCGAAAATTGCAGGAAACGGCGACGGCTCGGCGCTTATGAAAAGCCCGAAGCTTTGCGGTGAGATAGTGGCGTCAACACGTGCGGCACTCGACGAAAACGGATACAGTGATATTCCCGTGACGGTAAAAATCCGTGCGGGATTTGATAAAAAAAGTATAAACGCAACCGAGGTCGCCAAAAGATGCGAGGAAAGCGGTGCTGGGGCTATATGCATTCACGGAAGAACCAGAGAGCAGATGTACGCACCGCCTGTGAATCTTGACGTTATAAAAGACGTTAAAGCGGCAGTGTCAGTGCCGGTTATCGGAAACGGAGATATAACCTGCGAAAAGGACGCACTTCACATGCTTGAATATACCGGATGCGACGGCTTGATGATAGGCAGAGGTGCGCTTGGTAATCCGTATATTTTTCAGCGCATAGCATACTTTCTGGAAAACGGAGAAACAATGCCGGAGATTGCCGACAAAGTAAAGCGTGCTGATATAACGGAGCACATGAAAATGCTTATTGCCGAAAAGGGCGAGTATACGGGCGTGCGTGAAGCAAGAAAGCATATTGCCTGGTACATAAAGGGAAAGGCAGGCTCTGCGGCACTTCGTGACGAGGTTAACAGAGCACAGAGCGTAGATGAGGTGCTTTGCGTGGTGGAGAAAGCGTTTTCGGGAGAGTAATAAGGTAAATTTTTGCTATGCAAAAAATTTCATTTAAATAAAATTAAATAAAAACTGTGATCCGGGGGTGTTGCGCTGGGAAATTGCAACCTAGCATTATATTACTTTTTGTCATGAGCAACAAAAAGTAATCAAAAAATGCCCAAAGAAGTGAGGGGATACCCCTCCCTTCTTTACTACCCACCCACACGCTCGGTTGTATAATTAAAATTTATTTTAACTACCACGCATATACAGAGGGAAAATTTCAACACTGCGTGTTGAAATTCTTCCATAGGGCTTGCATAGTGCGAAGCAAAGGCTCCATCAGACGCAAAACAAAGATGTTTGTTTAGATTAACAAACCCGATAAACTCCGCAAGGAAAAGAATTTTCCGAGGAGTTTATCAAATATAAAGTTCTTTGATGCACTTTCTTTCAAGAAAGTGCACGGGGTGTGGGGCGGAGCCCCACATATAATAATTCAAGGAGAGAGATTTATGAAATATAAGGCAGGCTGTGTCGACGTAATAGTAATAGGTGCGGGGCACGCAGGGATAGAGGCGTCGCTTGCGGCGGCAAGGAGAGGCTGTGACACAATACTTTTCACACTCAACCTTGACGCTATAGGAAATCTGCCCTGCAATCCGTCGATAGGCGGTTCGGGCAAGGGGCATCTCGTCTGCGAGATTGACGCCCTTGGCGGTGAAATGGGAAGAAGTGCCGATATGGCGTGCCTGCAGTCGAGAATGCTTAATCTTGGTAAAGGTCCGGCGGTTCACTCGCTTCGTATGCAGGCAGACAGAGCAAAATACCACCTTATTATGAAAAAAGCAGTGGAAAACTGCAAGGGACTCTCTGTCGTTCAGGGGGAAATAGTCGAGCTTGAAAGGGAAGATGACGGCACCTGGACAGTGACTACACGCTTTGGCGCACAGTGGAACGCAAAAGCGGTAATTATCGCATCCGGTACTTATCTTCGTGGGAAAATCATTGTCGGCGATGTTTCCTATTCCGGAGGTCCCGACGGAATGTTCCCGGCAGGCAGCCTTACCGAAAGCCTTCGTGCCCTCGGACTTCCGCTTATGCGCTTTAAAACCGGAACTCCTGCGAGAATCCACGCAGATTCGGTGGACTATTCTAAAATGGAAAAGCAGTACGGCGACGAAAATCCTGCGCATTTTTCCTATCATACAAAAGAGTTTTCGGACGAAAATCATTTGCCCTGCTATGTCCTTTATACAACAGCCGAAACCCATAGAATAATACGGGAAAATCTTCATCGCTCACCACTGTATTCCGGACAGATTGAGGGTACGGGACCAAGATACTGCCCCAGCATCGAGGATAAGGTCGTGCGCTTTGCCGATAAGGAAAGACATCAGCTTTTCCTTGAGCCTATGGGACAGGATACCAAGGAAATGTACCTTCAGGGCTTCAGTTCGTCAATGCCGGAGGACGTTCAGATGAAAATGATACATTCTTTGCCCGGACTTGAAAACTGTAAGGTAATGCGTACAGCCTATGCAATAGAGTACGACTGCGTAGACCCGCTTGCGCTTTCTGCTACACTTGAATTTAAAGACTTCCCCGGACTTTTCGGCGCAGGTCAGTTCAACGGCACATCGGGCTACGAGGAAGCGGCGGCGCAGGGGCTTGTGGCAGGTATTAACGCCGCATCGCACGTAAAGGGAAGCGAAAAGCTCACACTCACAAGAGATTCCTCATATATCGGTACGCTTATAGACGACCTTGTTACCAAGGGCACCCGTGAGCCCTACCGCATTATGACCTCACGCTCAGAATACAGACTTCTTATCCGTCAGGATAACGCAGAGGAACGACTCACACCTCTCGGCTATAAATTCGGACTCATTTCCGAGGAGAGATATAAGAAATTCTGCGAAAAGATGAACAGAATTAAAGACGAATTTGTCAGAATCAAGTCAAAAAGCCTTGCGCCGTCGCAGAAGCTTGCAGAAATTCTGGAGAGCGCAAATTCCGCTCCGGTAAAGAACGGCATAAATATGGCAGAGCTTCTGAGAAGACCTGAAATCACCTATGAAATGCTCGCCGATGTTGACCTTCACAGACCCGTTCTTACGCAGGCAGAAGCAAAGGCTGTCGAGGTGGAAATAAAATACGAGGGCTATATAAAGCGTCAGATAGACGAGGCAAAACGTATGTCAAAGCTTGAGGAAAAGCTTTTGCCAGACGGCATTGACTATTCGTCAATAGAGGGACTTCGCCTTGAAGCAAGGCAAAAGCTTTCTGCGGTAAAACCGAAAAATATCGGTCAGGCATCGAGAATTTCAGGTGTAAGTCCGGCAGACGTGTCGGTGCTTCTGGTATACCTTGAAGGCTGTGCAAGAGAAAGAAAACGCAAAGATACCGAAGAATAATAAATTCCCGAAATCCAAAGGCGGATTTCGGGAAATCTTTTTGTGCCTTGTGCAATTAAAAGCCGTTAAAGCATTTAAGAACACCACTGTTTTTTGCACTGCTGCTTTTGTTATTTTTGAAAGGTACAGTGCTTGAAGCACGGGCGTTATTAAAGCCTGTCATATCGTAATTTATGTACTTCAGCTCGACTGCTCTCTCCGGAATGTAGTCCACGTCAGTACCGCAGTAATTGCTGTCACTGTCCTCTCCGAAAAGACCTTTTCTTGCGGTTCTGTCAGCAAGAATTTCCGAAGCCTCCACAATTACGGATGATATTTCCTTTTTGGCGCTTGAAGCTTTATGATAAAGATTTTTAAGGCTTGAAAATACATTTTTGCACATAACTTCGGGTGAAAGGCTTCCTGCATTTCTTTTAATATTGCTTGTAAATGTAACCTTTCTCATTTCTACGTTTCTTGTCATAATTATCACTTTCCTTTCGTTTAAAAAGCTTTTGTATTTACCTTACACCTGTATTATAACAAAGTAGGTGTACTATAAAAATACCTTTTAAATAAAATAAAGTCCAATAAACAACCCATAAATAAAACAAAAAAGAAGGTCAGAGGAAGCTTCCTCTGACCATACAACTTATTTATATTAGTTTTCTGCAGAAAGTATCTTGTCGCACTCGTGCAACATAAGCGCAACAATCTTCAGTGCCTCAATGAAGCGGTTTATCTTCAGCACCTCGTCACTCTGATGAGCGTCACCGTGACCTGCGGGAAGGCTTGGCAGCGCATTTTCAATATACTCTGCCTCTGTGCCTATGCTGAATGCGTTTTTAAGGTGTCTTGCGTAGGTTCCACCGCCCATATAAAATCCCTTTGCGTCGGGATCTCCCGAAAGCTCACTGTAAACACGTTCAAGGCTCTTTGCAATTTTGTCGTCCCTCGGAATTGCAAAGCCCGGCATGTTTTCCTTTATCTCTGCTTTTGGATATGCCGCAAGAATTTTTCTTTCAAGCTCCTCGGCAGAAATTCCTGTGCCGTATCTTATGTCGAGGGCAATGTCCGGTGCGCCGTCAGTTGTCTTGCAAATACCGTTTACGCTTGTAAGCTTTCCAAAGCACTCGTCACTGCAGGCGATACCAAGACTCTCACCGTAAAAATCAGAGGTAAGCTCTGCAATGCGAGAGAGAATTTTTCTGTCATTTTCGCAAAGCTCAGTACAAGTGCAAAGAGCGCCCGCAAGCACCGATGCCGCATTTACTCCGCCCTCGGGCATTGCGGCGTGACGGGAAATTCCCAAAGCGGTAACTTTTATAACATCGTCGCATTTCTCTGCCTTTAAATCTTTTCTGTCCTTGCACATTTCAGTAATCTGTGCATAAAGGCTGTCGCTGTACTTTATTTTTGCCACTGCCTTGTCAAGAAGAATGTTGTAGGCGCTGCCACCGTAAAAATCAACTATATCGGTAAATTTATCCTCAAAAATGATGTGAGCTCTGCAAATGCCTTTTTCGCCAAAGGAAACGGGAAATTCTGCGTCGGGCACAAGACTTACGTCAGGCATATCGTTTTCAGCTGTGTAGGCGTCTATATCGTCCATACCGCATTCTTCGTTTGAGCCGAGAAATACGCTGATTTTGCTTTTGGGCGCAAGTCCAAGTTCGCACAGCATCTTTACTGCGTAAAGGGAAATGGCGACGCCCGACTTGTTGTCAAGCACGCCTCTGCCAACGAGCACGTCGCCAAGACGTACAGGTTCAAAGGGCTTCGTGTACATCCAGTCCTCCTCGGAAACCGGTACAACGTCGGTATGAGCAAAAAGTCCTATGGTTTTTTCGCCGTCACCAAGGGTTGCAAGACCGTATTTTCCGCCACTGCACACTCTTGCATCAAAGCCGCCCTTTTTCATAATATCCACTGCCGCATCAAGACATTTTCTGCACTCTTTGCCATAGGGGGCGTCGGGCAGTGGCTCGGCAGCAATTGACGGAAACCTTGCAAGAGTCATAACGCAGTCAAGTATTTCTTCCTTGCATGCGGCAAGATAGTCGTCCATTCTTTTTATAATTTCTTTGTTCATCTGCTGTAATCCTTTCAAAAGTGAAATCCTTTAATATTTTAAGCTTTCACATATATTTTGTCAAGATACAAATATTAAAGCCTTTAAAAATTTTCCCAAATAAACAAGTTATTTTCATAATTGTATGATATAATAACTCAGTTTTGATTTTAAATAAGGGGAAAGTATGAAAACAGGACTTGTTCTTGAAGGCGGCGCAATGCGTGGTATGTTTACCGCAGGCGTGCTGGACGTTTTTATGGAAAATGCAGTAACCTTTGACGGCATGGTAGGAGTTTCTGCAGGTGCGGCGTTTGGGTGCAACTTTAAATCCCGACAAATAGGTCGTGCACTGCGCTATAACGTAAATTACTGCCGTGACAAGCGCTACTGCTCTTTCCGTTCGCTTATAAAGACCGGGGATATGTACGGCGCAGATTTTTGCTACAGAGAAATTCCGAAAAAGCTTGATGTGTTTGACGATAAAGCCTATGACGAAAATCCGATGAAATTTTACGCTGTGTGCACAGACGTTGAAAACGGTGCGCCCTGCTACTTCAGATGCGACAGAAGCGATGACGAATTTACGGAAATTCTTCGTGCTTCTGCGTCGATGCCGCTTGTGTCAAGAATGGTCGGGATACGTGGAAGGCTCTTTCTTGACGGCGGAGTTTCCGACTCTATTCCGCTGAAGTTTTTTGAAAAAGAGGGCTACGGCAGAAATATAGTCGTGCTGACAAGACCTCTTGGGTATGCAAAGAAAAAAAGCTGCGTTGTTCCTCTTATGAAGCTGAAATATAAAAAATATCCACAGCTTGTAAGGGCTATGGAACAAAGACACATCGTGTATAATGAAACCCTTGAGTATATAGCGAAAAAGGAAGCCGCAGGTGAAATTCTTGTTATAAGACCGCAAAAGGAGCTTGCGCTATCCCGCACCGAGCACGACGGTGAAAAGCTGAAAGCCGCCTATAACGAGGGAGTAGCCCAGGCACAGCGCAGGCTTTCCGAAATAAAGGCTTTTCTCGAAAGAGCTTGACAATAACCAAATAAAACGCAAATATCGGAGGAAAAATGAAAAGTAAACATATATTCGTGCTTGCACGTGTTGCGCTGCTCGTGGCAACGCTTATATGGGGCAGCACCTTCGTGCTTATGAAAGACACGGTAAGCGTGCTTCCTGCAAGCTGGCTGCTGTTTGCAAGATTTACTGTCGGCTGGGTGCTTCTTGCAATAATCTTCAATAAAAAACTAAAGTTTATAAATAAAAGCTATATTCTCGGTGGTGCCGTAATAGGCTTCTGTCTGTTCTCGGCGTATTTTACGCAGACACTGGGTATTGCCGATACCACACCGGGTAAAAACGCAATGCTTACCGCAGGCTACTGCGTGCTTGTACCCTTTCTTATGTGGATAGTCAACCGCAAGCGACCGGACGTCTATAATATTCTTGCGGCACTGCTTTGTATTGTCGGCATAGGAATGGTGGCGCTGACTTCAAACGGCGAAAAGCTGACTATCGTTGCAGGGGATACTCTGACACTTGTGGGTGCATTTTTCTATGCGGCGCATATAGTTGCAGTCTGGAGCTTGGCACGTGATAAGGATATGATACTTGTCACAATTATTCAGTTTTTCTACTGCTCGGTGTTCTGCCTTATAGCGTCACTTGTTACAGGACAGAAGCTTGATATAGCAAACGTTCCTGCTGATAATCTTATTATGCTTGCATATCTTGCAGTTTTCGGAACTACCGTTGCACTTCTCTTGCAGAATATCGGTCAGAAGTATGTGCACCCCTCGGCTGCTTCCATTATACTAAGCCTTGAATCAGTGTTCGGTGTTATGTTCTCGCTGATTTTCTTCGCCGACGAAAAGAAGGACCCGATAATTTTTGTAGGCTTTGCACTTGTTATGGTGGCGGTTATAATTTCTGAAACAAAGCTGGATTTTTTGAAGAAAAAAGCCTGTTAAAACCGAATAAATTGGTAGAAATACTTATAAAACAATACAAAAGCAAAAATAAAGCCCAAAATCACCTAATGTGTTCCCGTATGAAGCATTACAGAAAAAACGACTCCCTCAGTCAGCTTCGCTGACAGCTCCCTCAAGGAGGGAGCCTTGAAATTCAGCTCTTTTGCCTCCCTCTTTGAGGGAGGTGGCACGGCGGAACGCCGTGACGGAAGGAGTTTTTCTTCGGAAACACAATGTCGAATTTGGACAAACAAAAATGGTATGTACATCGCGGTACATACCATTTTTGCATAAATCAAATAGTTGCAGTATTTTGCCTCTCCCTGTGGGAGAGGTGTCACCGCAGGTGACGGAGAGGGTTACTTCTCTATAAACTTATCCATCATAACGTAGCCCTTTGAGTAGAAGGTAGCCTTTACCTTGCCGTCCTCGCCGTGACCGAAAAATTCGTCATAGCCAAGAGCGCCGCTCTGCATATCCTTGCCGTGTGTGTACATTACGAAAGGAACTGCGTCAAGAGAGTGGGTGCGCTTTTCAAGGGGCGTCGGGTGGTCGGGAAGGAAGAATATCTTAAAGGGCTCACCGGTGCTCTCAAGGTAATCAAATACCGGCTTTATAACACGGGCGTCAAGATATTCAATGGACTTAACCTTGTTCTCAATTTCCACTCTGTGACCACATTCGTCGGGAGCTTCAACGTGTATGTAAACGAAATCGTCGCCATTCTTAAATGCATCAATTGCCGCCTGCGCCTTGCCCTCGTAGTTGGTGTGTACGTTGCCGGTTGCACCCTCGATGTCCGGAACCTTCATTCCTGCACAAAGACCGATACCTTTTATAAGGTCAACCGCAGAAATTACAGTGCCGGAAAGACCGAAGCGTTCTTTGAAGGAGGTAAGGAACGGCTTCTTTCCGGGGCTCCATATCCAAAGGGAGTTTGCAGGCAGAAGTCCACGCTTTTTGCGTTCTATGTTTACCGGGTGATTTTTGAGGATTTCCCAGCTCTTTTTCATAATTTCATAGTAAGGCGCACCAATCTCACCCTGGGGCAAATATTCACCTATAACGCTTCCGAGAATATCGTGGGGGCGGGTAAAGTCAAGAACTGCCGGTGCATTCTTCCAGATAAGACAGTGACGGTAGCTTACTCCGGTGTAGTAGGTGCGAAGCTCGTCACCCATTTCTGCCTGAAGCGTTTCAATAAGCCGGCGTGATTCCTCTGTGGAAATCTCGTCTGCACTGTGGTCGAGAATGACAAGATCCTCGTAAACGTCACCCTCGGAAAGAGCAACCGTGTTTATTCTGAAAGCGGTTTCGTCCTCTTTCATGTCAATACCCATACTAACCGCTTCAAGAGGACTGCGTCCCTTTGAATATATCTTCGGGTCGTAGCCAAGCACTGCAAGATTTGCGGTGTCGCTTTCCGGCACCATATCCATAGGCACGTTGTGGGAAAAACCAATCTCTCCCTTTCTTGCCATCATATCCATATAGGGCTTGTTTGCAACCTCAAGGGGGGTTTTGTCACCGAGGTTTATGTGACGGTAGTCAGACATACCGTCGCCGATAATTACTGCGTATTTCATTTTTTCTGTTCCTTTCAGAGTTTATCAGAGTTTAAAAATTATTCCTGCAACTGCCCCCACAGCAATAAATACAATGGGGTGTACCTTTTTAAGTTTAATAACTAACGGTATCATTATTGCAAAAAACGCAATGCCGATAAAGCTTACCGTTTCCGGAAGAGCGATAAGCCCGAACAGCTTATTTGCGCTTTCGCCGGAGAACACCGACATAAGAAGCACGTCAAGCATTGCCGCCGCAATAAGTGCGGCAGAGCAGGGGCGTATGCCGTAAAAAGCACCGTCTACAAGCTTGTTTGACTTGAACCTTTCAAGGAATTTTGCAACAATCAGTATTATGATAATTGACGGAGCAATAAGCGCAAGCGTTGCTGCTATTCCGCCGAGAATTCCCATAAGAATACCGCCGTTTGAGTATCCAATATTAAAGCCTGCGTAGGTTGCCATATTAACGCCGATAGGTCCGGGGGTGGATTCGGATACCGCAATCATATCCGTAAGCTCCGGCACTGAAAACCAGCCGTAAAGCTCGTAGTATTTTTCTGCGATATTCTTAAGGAAAGGAATAGTGGCAAGACCGCCGCCCACCGCAAAAAGTCCGGTCTTGAAAAATTCGTATATAAGAATGAGAAATTCGGTAAGGAGAGCCATAATGTCTTACGCACCTCTCTTTCCGTCTTTTTTTATAAGGCATCTGAAAATTATTCCGCAAAGTGCCGAGAGCACTACTGCAATAACCGGCGAAATGCCGAGAAGCTTTATAAGAATGAAAACAGCCACAGCAATAATCGCAGTTACCGCATCAACAATTCCCTTTTTGAGTAGCTTAAAAATGGATACCGATACAAGAGCACATACCGCAAGGCGAATGCCGCTAAGTGCGTGCTGAACGTAAGCGTTGTCCGCAAAATGACTAAGGCAGGCGGCGATAAGGGAAATAATGATAATTGACGGCGCAACAACACCAAGGGTTGCAAATATACCGCCGGATATCCCCTTGTTTTTGCGACCTATAAAGGTTGCCACGTTTACCGCAATAACGCCGGGCGTGCACTGACCTACCGCATAGTAGTCCATGACCTCGGACTCGTCAGCCCAGCCCTTTTTCTCCACCACCTCACGCTGAATAAGCGGAAGCATGGCGTATCCACCGCCAAAGGTGAAAAGCCCTATTCTGAAAAAGGTTGCAAATAAATCAAGAAGCTGTTTCATTATTCTGTGTAAAATCCTTTCGTCAGGTAAAATACAAATTATTAAAGAACCTCTGTGATGATGTTTCCTGCCAGAGATTTGTTGGAATATCGCTTATCACTCGTTACTTCCTTTATAACACGGATAA
The DNA here is from genome assembly GCA_045596605.1 of Eubacteriales bacterium. GTDB lineage: Bacteria > Bacillota > Clostridia > Oscillospirales > CAG-382 > SIG622. The sequence continues at coordinate 26,924 of JAZOCR010000070.1, forward strand.
AGGGTGGAATTTCATAGCTCTCGTTTTCATCAGACAGCTCAATTTCAAGAATTGCCCTGTCATTCCAGAAAGGGTATACGTCTATTTCCAATATGTGATTTTTAAAAGGAAAAGCGTAGCGCACCTTTTCTATGGCATTTCGACTTTCATCTTTGCGCCTCAGCATTTCAAGGTATTCTTCTTCTAAAAGCTCCCTTTCTTCTTCCGTTCGGGAGATTTTAGAGATAGGGTGCTTTTCGTTCAATATATATGCGGTTTCTTTTCCGCACACGCTTTTTCGTACACGCAGTGTACCGCAGTCACACAAAAGATAGGTCTGCGTTATACTTTTTATCTTGCATTCCGGAAGCTGTGACAGCATCTTAAGGTCCGGATATTCAATTAAAAACTTTCTTTCAATTTCAATCGGGGTATCTTTCTTCAAAGTATGTTCACCTGTAATAATCAATAATATAAAACTATATCACAAACCGTCGGGAAAATCAAGGGGAATTTCAGATTTACCAAATTAAATTCGAAAATATGGCAGTTCAATGATTTAATCTTTTTCTGTACTGCGCAGGCGACGTGCCAACGGATTTTTTAAACGCCCTTGAAAAATTATGTATCGAGGAATATCCGAGCATATCGGATATCTTGCTTACAGAAAGCTCCTGACTGCGAAGCAGCTTTTTTGCTTCCTTCATTTTCAGCTTTGAATGATACTCTATGGGACTTGCGCCTATGTGCTCTCCGAAAAGCTTGCACAGCTGTGACTTGCCCATAAAAAACTTACTGCATATATCCGAAAGAGTTATCTGTGAATAAACGTTTTCCTCAAGATAAGAGGTTATAAGCTCGGCAATGGAGCTCTGCGCAAGCTCTCTTGATTTTTCGGCAACTATGTTCTTGCTTCCCGTGTCCTTTTCGCTGCGTGTCAGAACAAGCAAAAATTCGGTGAAATAACATTCAAGAAGCTGAAGCGAGCCAAAAGGGGAGTTTTTAAAATCAAGAGGATTTTTATCACTGTATTCTCCGGGTATCTTACCAAGAGCATTTCTTGCTTCCTTTATAAAAAGCGTCAGCAAGGTTTTTGCTGTTTTGTCCAGGGTAAATACCTTTTTGTCAAAGAAATCCATAGCCCGGCTTTCCGATGCAAAGGACACTACGAGCATATTGTTTGATACTATCCGGTTTGACACGTGGGCGTGAACCTCAAGGGGCTTGTGGAAAATCGCCTGACCCTGCGAAAGCGACTGACCAAGTCCGTCTGTAACCGCAATAATCTCGCCGCTGTCAACGTACACCATTTCCCAGGAGTCGTGCTTTTCCGGCGGATGAGTGAAGTCTTTACCAAATTCAAAGTAGTATATACTGCCGAATCCGTCTATTGTTATTTCTCGCTTTATAGGCCTTATTTTGTAATCCATATTACCACCTTCGGAATAAATGATAAATTTTATGCAATGTCGGATAAAGACATTCGGCACAGGATGTTGTATTATGTAATTGTAGCATATATCTATAAAAATGTCAATATTTATATGGAGGTATTTATTATGAACGTACTTGTTATCAGTTGTCATCCGGACGATGTGGAATGTTACTGTGCCGGAACAGTTGCTAAATGTGTAAAGAGAGGCGACAACGTTACCATATGCCACGTTGCAAACGGAAATATGGGACACGCAGTTATTATGCCCGACGAGCTTCGCGAAATCCGTGCAGGTGAAGCGCAGAAGGCGGGTGCACTGGCAGGAGCTAAGGTAATTACTATTGATGTTGGTGACCTTCTCGTTGACGGTGGCAGCAGAGAGCAGAAGGATAAGATCGTAGAGGTAATAAGAGACGCAGATCCCGACTTTATTATCACTCAATCCCCCGAGGACTATATGCCTGACCACAGAGCGGTATCAAAGCTTGTATTTGACGCATCCTTTGCGGCAAGCGTTCCTCACTACGGAAACGGAAATGGCAAGGTAAGTAAGGTTACTCCCATTTACTATATGGATAACCCTTACGGACTTAACTTTGTTCCTACCGAGTACGTTGACATCACAGACGAGTTTGATCTTAAAATTCAGATGCTTGAATGTCACGAAAGCCAGATTAAATGGATGGCTGACCACGATAAGATAGACTTTGTGGAAACCATCAGAGTTGCGGCAAGATACCGTGGGCTTCAGTGTAATTGCCAGTATGCCGAAGGCTTCCGTCAGGAGATGGTATGGCCTAAGGTTGTAGCAAAGAGGTTACTGCCGTGATGAAAAAGGTTGCTTGTGTTGGTATACTTGTTGCCGACGTTATGGCATCGCCCGTCGGCTCCTATCCCGGAAAGGGTATGCTCCAGCAGATAAACTCAATTACCGTACATAACGGCGGAAACGCAATGACTGCGTCAATAAACCTTTCAAAAATGGGCGTTGACGCAAAGCTTGTAGGTAAGGTAGGCGCAGATATATTCGGCGTTTATCTCAGAGATTGTCTTGTAAAGTCCGGCGTTGATACAAGAGGACTTAAGGACGACGAAAGCGTTCAGTCCTCCGCATCCGTTGTTCTTCTTGATGAGAGCGGTGAGCGTTCCTTCCTTCACTGTGTGGGAACAAACGCAGTATTCGCAGAGAGCGATATAGATTACAGCATAATTGAAGAGTGTGACCTTGTATTTCTGACAGGTACATTCCTAATGGACACTTTTGACGGCGAGCAGACTGCAAAATTCCTTAAAAAGTGTAAGGAGATGGGTAAAACCACCTTCCTTGACGTGTGCTGGGACGCAAAGGGCAACTGGGCAAAGCTTCTTGACTGTGCAATGCCTTATATCGACTTCCTTATGCCCAGTATAGATGAAGCGGTACAGCTCGCAGGCGGCAAGGAAGACCCGGACGAAATTGCCGACGTATTTATGTCAAAGGGCGCAAAGAACGTTATTATAAAGCTTGGCAAAAAGGGAAGCTATCTCAGAATGGCAGACGAGAAGACAGGAAATATATATCCCATCGTCGGCAGAGGAAAGCCTGTTGACACAACAGGCGCAGGCGACAGCTTCTGCAGCGGCTTCCTTGCAGCATATGCAAGAGATGTAGATCCCCACGAATGTATGATGGTGGCAAATGCGACAGGCGGTCTTTGTGTAACCGCAAAGGGCGCAACCACGGGAACACGCAGCTACGAGGAAACACTTAAGTTCCTTGAGGAAGAAACCCGTGCGTAAATAAGTACTAAAGTCCTCGACAGAGGGAAAATAAATTTTAATACATAAGGAGAATAGCTATGGATTTTCTTACAACAGTAAACGGCAGCCTTCTTGAAGGCTTCTATCCCAAGGGCTGGGATATGAAAAAAATTGACGAATGCTGCGAAAAGGGCGTTCAGAGAGAGGATTTCTGGCATAAAGACTTTAATCCTATCGAATGTGCAAACATCTATGAATTTGACACACTTATGGGACACGAAATTGCACAGCAGATAAAGCTTGCAGGCGAAAGAGGCGAAAAGCTTGCTATGATTCTCCCCGTAGGTCCTATGGGTATGTACAAGTGGGCGGCTTACTTCCTTAACGAATGGGACGTAGACTGCAGCCACGTTTACACCTTCAATATGGACGAATGGGCAGACGGCGACGGAAACACCCTTTCCAACGACAACCCCGCTTCCTTCGAGTTCAGCATGAAGCAGGCATTCTTCGGAAAGCTTAACAAGACAGTTCCCGAATCTCAGAGAAACTTCGCTACTAAGACAAATCTTCCCACATACCCCGAAAAGATTGCAGCTCTCAAGGCAGAGGGTGCAAAGCTCGTTCTCGTATTCGGTATCGGAAGAATGTGCCACATCGCTTTCTGGGAACCCCAGTTTGCAGAAGATTATGCAAATGTTGATGAGTGGAAGAACGCTTGCTATAGAATCGGTGCAAAGCTTCACCCCCTTACAATAGAGCAGAACGCTATCACAAGCTTCAAGAGCCGTACAACTCTCGTTCCCTGCAGAGCTAACACAATCGGCCCCGGCCTCTTCCTTAAGGCTGACTACATAATCGGTGGCTGCGACGGTGCTCTCGGCAGAGGTATGGGCTGGCAGGGCATGAGCTTCCTCACAACTCTCCACTACGGTCCCGATATGAACATCACCTCTACCTTTATGCCTACACTTCCCGGTAAGCTCTTCTACCTTGCTGAGCTTGCAGGTCCCCTTGTTGCTGAATGTAACTGATTTTATATAAAGTGTTATTATGGTGATTGCACCGTGCTGCAGAGATAAACCTGTGGTAATGTAAAAATAATAATTGGAGTTATTATATAGAAACAGATGTAAAACGTCGGTGAAGGCCCTCTTTCTCCGACGCTTTTTGTATTCATTCACACAGTTATAAGGCGAATTTGCCCTTTTTGACATTTTTGTTTTAATTTTTGCTTAAATTACGAAAAATGTTGACTTTATGGGGGCTTTGCTTTATAATGAAGCCATAGCATATTTAGCGATGTTATGCTTATTGTTCATACATATCATTGGTATAATTTTGGAGGAAGCTTATGGTTACAATTAATACCGTAATAATCGCAAGAATAGGCAGTCATAAGACCGTAAAATTTGCGGCAGAGGAGCTTGCGAAGTACTTAAGAAAAATGGAGCAGAACGCCGTTGTTGACGTTAGAATTTACGACGATTACGACGAAAACCTGAAGGACGTTCTCTGGGTAGGTATGTCTGAAAAATTCGACGAAAAAATCCCCGAAGTAAAGGACAAGAAGCTTGATGACGCCATCGTTATCGACGTTGAAAACTATAAGGGAATTATCACAGGCGCAAACGAGAGAGCAGTTCTTATCGCAGCATACAGATTCCTTCGTGAAATCGGCGTTGTTTTTGTGCGCCCCGGAGAAGGCGAGGAGATAGTTCCGAAGAAGGCTCTTGACACCTGCGATGTAAAGGTGTGTGAAGCACCCAGCTACCGCCATAGAGGCGTTTGCATCGAGGGCTCAACGAGCTATCAGCACGTATACAACATAATCGACTGGCTTCCCAAGGCGGGAATGAACGGCTATGAGGTTCAGTTCTTTATGCCCTATACCTTCCTTAACCGCTGGTATATCCATCAGCTCAACGGCAATATTGAGTCAAAGCAGATAACCTACGATGACGTTGAGCATATGCTCCGTAAAATCGAGGAGGATCTTGGCGACAGAAGCCTTCTTTACCATACTCCCGGACACGGCTGGACATCTGACCCCTTTGGAGTTGTTGGCTCAGAGTGGAGCAAATACGAGGGTGAGCTTCCGGAAAAATATAAGGAAGTTCTTGCTCTGGTTGACGGTAAGCGTGAGCTTCAGGGCGGTATTCCTCTTAATACAAATCTTTGCTACAGCGATCCTTACGTTATTGAAACCATTTGCGAATTTGCGGTGGATTTATGCAAAAAGAAGCCCAGTATGACTCATCTTATTCTTACCCTTGCCGATGGTTCTAATTCCCATTGCGAGTGTGAAAAATGTATAAACGAAATGCCCTCCGACCTTTACATAAATCTTCTCAATAAAGTTGACGAGGCATTCACAAAAGCAGGCATTGATACAAAAATTGTATTTGCACTGTACGTTGATACCCTCTGGGCGCCTGTTAAGAACACCTTTAACAACCCCGACAGATTCGTTCTTCTTCTTGCACCAATCACAAGAAGCTATTCCGATTCCTATCTTGACCTTGACTATGATAATCTCGAGCCCCACCCCGAATTTGTAAGAAACAAGACACCGCACCCCGAGTCTGTTTCACAGTTTGTTTCACTTCTTCGCACATGGCAGAACAAGGTAAGATACGATGACAGCTACATCTTTGAATACCACGTATGGACAAGACCTAACTATGACCTTGGCAGAATCGGACTTGCCGAGCTTCTTCACAAGGATATACGTGCCCTCGAGCTTCTCGGTCTTAACGGCTATATGAGCTGTCAGACACAGCGCAATAGCTTCCCAAATAACTTCCTTATGGAAACTATGGCACAGACTCTCTGGGATAAGAATATCAGCTTTGAGGATATAGAAGAAAAATATATGAAGGGCTGCTATGGTAAGAACTATAAGAAAGCCATGGAATATCTCGAAAATCTGTCAAGACTTGTTTGCCCCGGACCTTATATCGGTTCCGAAGCGCTGAAGAACCTTCCTGCAGAGGAAAGAAAGGAAATGTCCGAGAAGGCACTTGAGCTTGCAGTAAGCTTCAGAGCAGAGATTAATAGAATACTCGAAGAAAACGACTTTGAATATGAAGCGCAGAAAAAGTCCTGGGAATATCTTGTTTATAATACTGAAATCGCTGAAAGAGTTGCGAAAATCTACGTAAACAGATTTTCCGGAAAAACTATCGAAGAAACTCAGCCGCTTCTCGACAACCTCGCATTCTACTTCTGCACTATCGAACCAGAAGTTCACAACGCCCTTGACGTATGGCGTACAAAGCCTACAAAAGGGTATCCCTACTTCTTCGGTGATGCAACCTCTAACTTCTGATATTTGAATATTTAAAAGGGGTAAATATTTCACAGTACAAAAAACGAAATATTTTACCCCTTTTTGTGAAAAATGTATATTTACTTTGAAAGAATTAAATGGTATAATAACGTAAGTAAAAACAAATGGAGACAACTTTTATGGTTACGATAAACACAGTGACAATTGCAAGAATAGGCAGCCATAAGACTGTAAAATTTGCAGCAAACGAGCTTGCAAAATACCTTAGAAAAATGGAGCAGAACGCTATCGTTGACGTTCGCATTTACGACGACTACGACGAAAATCTGAAGGACGTGCTCTGGGTTGGTATGTCGGATGCATTTTCCGCAAAGCTCCCCGAGGTTAAGGATGCGAGCGTTGACGACGCAATCCTTATTGACGTTGAAAACTTCAGCGGTATAATCACAGGTGATAACGAGCGCTCTGTTCTTATTGCAACTTACAGATTTTTAAAGGAAATAGGCGTGTTCTGGGTTCGTCCCGGAGAGGGCGACGAGGTCGTTCCCAAGAAAGCACTTGACACTTGCAATGTAAAGGTTTGTGAAGCTCCCTCATACCGCCACAGAGGTGTAGTTCTTGAGGGCGCAAACTCCTATCAGCACGTATATAACATAATTGACTGGATTCCCAAGGCAGGAATGAATGGCTACTTCGTTCAGTTTGCAACGCCTTATACTTTTTTCAGACGCTGGTATCGCCACGAAAACGGCAATCTCCCTGCACAGGACTTTACGCAGGAAGACCTGAAGCACCTTATGGCAAAGGTTACGGAGGATATTGATGACAGAGGACTTCTCCATTACGCAGTAGGACACGGTTGGACCTGTGATCCTTTCGGTGTTGTAACCGGAAGCTGGGATAAATGGGAGGGCGAGGTACCTGAAAGCATCCGTGACCACCTTGCTCTTGTGAACGGAAAACGTGAA
>JAZOCR010000071.1:0-10283 GCA_045596605.1 Eubacteriales bacterium
ACACCTTACTTTCAACTAGTGAATAAAGTTCTTTTGCGTTACGATTAATTGGTAATGCCCAATAGTATGAAGCCCCTTTAGCCGTTCCAAACAATAACTTGCCAATACTTGTTCCCTTTGCACCAATTGTCTTTGAGTAGCCAACACCATATGTTGATATATTACTACCAGATGCCTTTGACACTGTAATTCCCCAAGTGGTTATTGAACTAAATGTAAAACTGCGAGTATAATCCTTGGGACCTTCCATTCTTTTTGCGGTAATCAAAAAGAAAGTAACACCTACAGAAATGCTAAATCCCAACCCAAATCCTTTCAAAACATTTTTCGGATTATTTAAAAAGCTTTTTGAAAGTATTTTGTTGAAATCTAATGTAAGTCCCATACTTCCACCTACAAACCAATAACACCATGGAATAATACCATTTCCGAAGTTATTATTTTTAGTAAAAGCAAACCACAAACCTTCTACTCCAATAAAGCCTTGGTAGCATAATACATTAGCAGATAACAGAATTTGAAGGCCAAAGCCAACTACACCACTATACAACTTCGTTGCTTTATACCCCCGTGGATCCATCATGTTGATAGGCGTATTTTCACAGTATGCGAACAGATTGTAGGAAACAGACAATCCAAAGCAACTCATAAGGCCTACTTCATCACTATTCAAAAACCGACCGATCTCAGGATCGTAATAACGGCTGGATACATAGTAGAGTCCAGTCTCAGCATCATAGTAATAACCGCGATAACAGGAAGAACTTCTTGTCCACTCCCATTATACACAAAAGCTCACAAAATGTCAATACCTTCATAAAACGCAAAAGCGGCACCCCACACGGAGTGCCGCTCTTATCTTTTAGGTTTAAATTACTTAATAGTAACCTTTGCGCCAGCTGCTTCAAGCTGAGTCTTGAGAGCTTCTGCATCTTCCTTGGAAACGCCTTCCTTAAGAACCTTAGGAGCGCTTTCAACGAGATCCTTTGCTTCCTTAAGACCAAGGCCTGTGATTTCACGAACAACCTTGATAACGTTGAGCTTAGAAGCACCAGCTTCTGTAAGTTCTACGTTGAATTCTGTCTGTTCAGCTGCTGCGGGAGCTGCTGCTGCAGCGCCGGGAGCTGCTGCTACTGCTACGGGAGCTGCGGATACGCCGAACTCCTCTTCGATTGCCTTAACGAGGTCTGCAAGTTCAAGAATAGTAAGAGCCTTGATTTCTTCAAGGATAGCAAGTGACTTTTCTGTTGCCATTTTAAATTTCCTCCAAATTCATAATTTTTTACGGTGTCATTGCACCAAATTTAATGTAGTATCACACGTTTCGTGTGAAATTTTTTCGCATTTGCGATTTGACAATTTACTGTCATCATTATGACGCATAAGCGCCAATTTGAAGCTTACGCTTCTGCTGTTTCAGCTGCAGGAGCTTCCTCTGCTGCGGGAGCTTCTTCTGCAGGTGCTGCTTCTTCAGCGGGCTTTTCAGCTACTTCGCCGCCCTTATCAACAACGGCCTGAAGAGCGATTGCAAGTCCGTAGAGAGAAGACTGCATAGAACCGAGCATCTGGCAAAGGAGCATTTCCTTGGAAGGAATAGCTGCGAGAGCTTCTACCTCTGCTACGTCGATTACTCTGCCGTCAATGAAGCCTGCCTTAACTGTAAACTGCTCGTTGTCCTTTGCAAACTTGCAGAGAACCTTTGCGGGAGCAACTGCGTCATTTGAAAGAGCAATAGCTGTCATTCCTTCAAGTACGCTGTCAAAGCCGTCAAGACCAACTTCCTTGCAAGCCTTTCTGATGTAGGTATTCTTGATTACTCTGTAATCAACACCTGCTTCACGAAGGCTTTTACGAAGCTTTGTGTCCTGTTCAACTGTAATTCCGCAGTAGTTTACAAGTACGCCGCTTTCTGCACCCTTAATTCTTTCAACGAGGTCAGCGAGCATAGCCTGCTTCTGTTCGAGAATCTTTGCACTTGGCATTTTGTGTTTCACCTCCTGTAATATTTCGCACATAAAACCATATGCGATTTCGGTTGACTCCCTTTCGGGATCGGAAGGATTGACACAAGGTAATATAAAAATTGCCCTGCGACCACATAGGCACAGAGCAAGCATAATCACATAAATATGTCAATGCTTTCCTCGGCAGGCGGTTTGAATTCCAAACCGTTAGAGCGTTTCGCAACCTGCTTTCTTAGGTCAACACGAGTATTCTATCACACATTTTCTTTTTTGTCAAGTCTTTTTTCTGCTTTTTTTGAAATTTCTTTTTCTTTTTTATTCTCAACACCACAAAACTTTTCAGGATTTCTTTCACGAACCAGATTTTTAAGGCACTCCATCGCATCCGCAAGTCCGCCTACCCTATCAATAAGTCCGATATTTACCGCCGCTTCGCCGTCTATTACACTTCCCACGTCGGTTGCAATTTCGTCCGTTTCCATCATAAGCTCCAGCAGCTTTTCTTTTTTTGCACCGGAATGGGATACTATAAAATTCAGTATTCTGTCCTGCATTTTTGCAAAATAGGTAAAGGACTGGGGCACACCAATAACAAGACCGTTCATTCTCACCGGATGAAGCGTCATTGTTGCCGACGGCACTATAAAGGACTTGTCTGCGCACACCGCAAGCGGAACTCCTATGGAATGCCCTCCCCCAAGCACAAGCGAAACACTGGGCTTGCTCATACCTGCAACCGTTTCGGCAATTGCAAGACCTGCCTCCACATCGCCACCGACGGTATTGAGAAGGAGCAGAAGTCCGTCAATGTCGTTTCTGTCCTCTATTCCCACAAGCTGCGGCAAAATGTGCTCATATTTGGTAGTTTTTGACTGGGGTGACAAAACCGAGTGTCCCTCCACCTGCCCTGCAATTATAATAGTGTGGATTGAAATATCGCCGTTTTTTGTGGTAATGCTTCCGGTATCCTCAATGTTTGCGAACTGTGCGGAATTTTTATCCGCAATATTTTTTTCTTCGTCTGTACTTTTATCTTCGCTTTGTTCTTCGCTATACTTTTCAAAATCCTTTTCGTTTGTTTTATCTTCCTTATTCTTTTTATTATCAATACTGTTCATATCACACCGCCTAATTTCCGGAAGGCAAAAGAAAAGCCTTCACTTTTTGGCTTATTATTGCCAAAGGAGCGAAAGCTTATACCTCTTATAAAATTATCTCATAAAGAATGCGGTAAACGCCTTGTGTGCCATATAAACGTCAGTCTTGGAAACCACCTCGTAGGGTGCGTGCATAGAAAGCACAGCCACACCAACGTCAATAGTATCAACGTCAAGCTCGGATATATACTTTGCAACCGTTCCGCCGCCACCTGCGTCAACCTTGCCAAGCTCGGCTGTCTGCCAGAGCACGCCGCTACCATCAAAAATGCGTCTTACTTCACCACAGAACTCAGCAGAAGCATCGTTTGTGCTTCCCTTTCCACCAGAGCCGGTGTACTTTGTAACAACTATTCCTTTATTTATATAGCAGGAGTTTCTTGATTCGTATACCTCTGCAAAGTTCGGGTCAAAGCAGGCGTTAACGTCAGCAGAAAGGCACTTGGAGTTTGCCATCATTTTTCTGAAGTTCGCACCGCTGCTTTCACAGATTTCCCAGAGCATATTTGTAAATGCATGGGACTTCATACCTGTATTTCCGTCGCTTCCGGTTTCTTCCTTGTCTGCAAGAATTGTAACAACCGTCTTTTTAGGCGCAAGCTTTGCCGCTTCAAGAGTAGCAGTAATAATCGGATATGCGCACACCTTATCGTCATGACCGTAGGAGATAATCATGCTTCTGTCAAAGCCTAGATCACGAGCCTTTCCTGCAGGAACAAGGCTGAGCTCTGCCGAGAGGAAATCCGCTTCAACAATGCCGTACTTTTCATTAAGAAGTGCAAGCACGCCAAGCTTTATCTTTTCTGAAGCCTTTTCATCGTCAAAGGGTCTGCTTCCAACAAGGATATTAAGATTTTCACCTGTAATCGCCTTTGAAACAGGTCTTGCCATATCTCTGTCAAGATGAGGAAGAAGGTCGTTTATGCAGAATACCGGATCACCATCTTCTTCGCCCAAGTTTACGTCAATAACGCTTCCGTCACCCTTTACGATAACACCATGAAGCGCAAGCGGAACTGTCGGCCACTGATATTTTTTTATGCCGCCGTAGTAATGGGTCTTAAAGAACGCCATACCACCGTCCTCGTAAAGAGGACACTGCTTGAGGTCAATTCTGGGGCTGTCAACGTGCGCCGCCGCAATGCTGATACCGTTTTCAAGGCTCTCGCTTCCGAATACGATAAGATATATAGATTTTCCTCTGTTATTAAGGTAAACCTTATCCCCTGCTTTGTATGCTTTTCCGTACTGAAATTCCTCAAAGCCGCAGCCTTTTGCGATATTCACAGCAACACTTGTAGCTTCTCTTTCTGTTTTTGCGCTATCAAGGAATTTTTTATAGTCCTCACAGTAGGTATACGCCTTTTCGCACTCGGCGCTGTCCATTACTTCATAAGCATTCTTTTTTGTGATAAATAGCTTTTCACGCATTTCTTCGCCCTTTGTTTTTTCTGACATTAAAATCACTCACTTTCAATTCATTTATATATTCAGGTTTATTCCACAACAGAAGCGGTATTATTTTCTTTTTCGTCTTTCTTTTTAAGAAGCTCCGAATATGTTTTTGCATTATCGGAAACCTTCTTAACGTAATTTTTTGTTTCTTCAATCGGAATGTCGATAAGCCTTCCGTCCTGACCGTAACGCTCGTCGGAGAGCCAGCCCTTTACCCTGTTATCTCCGGCGTTGTATGCGGCGTATGCAGTTTCCCATATTCCGAATTTTGAGTAGAGATAACTGAGATAGTATGTTCCGTATTTTATATTTATATCCGGGTCGTAGAGAAGACTTGTGTTAGGCTCATCTCCGGTCTTTGTGCAAAGCCACTCGTAAGTTGATGGCATTATCTGCATAAGCCCCACTGCACCTCTGTAGGATACAGCGTCAGCCGTGAATGAGCTTTCGCATTTTATTACCGCAAGTATTACCTCTCTTGGGACTCCGTACTCCTTGGAGTATTTTTCAACGTATTCGGTATATTTTATCGGGTGAAGCTTCTCAGTAATATAGTCTTCCATTTTTGAAAAGGAAAAACCAATAATTACAGATGCAATAATTATACCAATGCATATGATTGCTTTTTTCATTTCTTAAAAATACTCCTCTTTTGTCATAAGCTCAGAGTACAGCTTTTCTGCACTCTTTTTAAGCTTCTGTACTGTCGAATTATTATAAATAACGTAGTCGCATCTTTCTTTAAAATATTCGTCGTCCATCTGACTGTCTATTCTTTTTTCCGCCTGCTGTCTGTCTATGCAGTCACGCTTCATTATTCTGTCCACTCTTACTTCTCTGTCGGCAAGCACGCAGGCTGTAAAGTTACAGTAAAAATCCGCTCCCTTGTCAAAAAGCTGAGGTGCATCAATAATCACTATTTTTTCACCGTCAAGCTCTCTTTCAAGAAGCCAAATCTTCATTTTTTCAATTATGTATTTATGCGTTGTTTCGGTTAAAAATTCCAGATCCCGCTCATCGGAAAAAACTATTTCCGCAACTCTTTTTCTGTTCATAGAGCCGTCATGAAGGAGTATTTCCTCTCCAAAATGGGAAACAAGAATTTTCAGACAATCACTGCCTTTTTCCACTACTTCCCTTGCAGTTTTGTCCGTATCAAGACACTTTATTCCTTTTTCACGAAAGCAGTCACAGAATGCGCCTTTGCCTGCGCCGCTTTGTCCTGTTACTCCAAGTACAAGCATAGGGAAGCTCCTTTCACACATTTTATTATAGCTTTATAACATGAAATCCGGATGCCTTAAGAAGTCTGTTGTATATTGCAAGATTTACTCCGTCCTTGCTTTCCGGGCATCTTGCAAGAACTCCGGTTATAAAAGAACACTCATCGGTTGCACGAAGTGCATCAAAAATCAGCCTTGCCTGCTGCAGTGGTTCATTTCCGTGTCCTACGGTAAATATATTTCTGCAGTCAATATACTCTGCGTCCTCGTCGTAGCATAAAATTGCAAGATTTTCCGTTTCACAACGTTTATTTATATAATTTCTCACTTTATCATCATCACCGATAACAAGAGTTACGGGGTTTACCGGTGCATAATGCTTATACTTCATTCCCGGTGCCGCCGCAATTTCATCATCGTTCATCTCAGAAAGTATTGTGCGTGATATTTTAACCTCACCCAGAAGTGACGACAGAGTTTCAAGTGTTACAGCGCCCGGACGAAGAAGCACCGGAGGCTCACTTGCAAGGGTTACAATTGTTGATTCAACGCCTACGTTACAGGGACCGCCATCAATTATTACATCAACCTTACCGAAAAGGTCCTCAATAACGTGCTCGGCTTTTGTGGTGCTCGGTCTTCCCGAAATATTGGCACTCGGCGCTGCTATCGGAACATCTGCAAGCTCAATGAATTTTCTTGCAACAATATTTTCCGGCACTCTGAAACCCGCATTTGGAAGTCCTGCCGTTACAACGTTTGAAATAAGGTCTTTTTTACGAAGAACAACCGTAAGGGGTGCAGGAAACAAGTCCTTAATTGCGGAAAAATGCTTATTTTCATCTGTATATGCGTATTTCTCTATATCGTCTGCGCTTGCAAGATGAGATATAAGAGGATTGTCCTGGGGTCTTCCCTTCACCTGGAAAATACGCTTTACTGCATCATCGCAAAGTGCGTTTGCGCCAAGACCGTAAACCGTTTCCGTAGGAAAAGCAACAAGCCCTCCGCCTCTAACTACTTCTGCCGCAATTTTTAAGTTTTCTATATCATTCTTTCCCGAAAGGTTCGGGGATACTCTGAGTATTTTTGTGTCCATTTACACCTTTGCTCCTTATTTTTTCACGCTTTTAAAACTGGCTATTCTGAAGTTTTTCCGCTCTGTCAGTTGTAATAAGAGCATCAATAACATCGTCAAGATTTCCGTTCATTATATTTTCAAGACTGTATAGAGTAAGTCCTATTCTGTGGTCAGTAAGACGTCCCTGCGGGAAGTTATAGGTTCTTATTCTCTCGCTTCTGTCACCGCTTCCGACCTGACTTCTTCTCTCACTTGCGATAGCCTTTTCCTGCTTTTCACGCTCTGCGTCAAGAAGCTTAGTTCTGAGCATCTTCATCGCTTTGTCACGGTTTTTAAACTGACTTCTCTCGTCCTGACACTCAACCACAAGCCCCGTGGGCTTATGGGTAATTCTTATTGCAGAGTCAGTTTTGTTTACGTGCTGTCCGCCTGCGCCACCGCTTCGGTAGGTATCAATTTCAAGGTCAGACGGATTTATCTCAACCTCCACCTCCTCCGCTTCGGGAAGCACCGCAACAGTTACCGCCGAGGTGTGAATTCTTCCCTGGGTCTCGGTTTCCGGAACTCTCTGAACTCTGTGAACTCCGCTTTCAAACTTAAATCTTGAATAGGCACCGTCACCCTCTACCATAAAGGACACTTCCTTACAGCCACCGAGCTCAGTTTCATTTATATTCATAAGCTCGCACTTAAAGCCCTTTGCCTCCGCATACATAGTATACATTCTGTGGAGACTGTGAGCAAACAGTGCCGCTTCTTCGCCACCCGTACCTGCACGGATTTCGATAATAACGTTTTTGTCGTCATTTTCATCTCTTGGCAAAAGCAGAATTTTAAGCTCCTCCGTTATCCTCTCAAGTGCCGCTTTGCTCTCGTAAAGCTCCTCTTCTGCAAGGTCACGGAGCTCCTTGTCACTTTCCTCACGGATTATCTCCTGGGCACCCTCTATATCCTTTTCTGCCTTTGTATATTCTCTGTATTTTTCAATAATAGGCGTGAGAGTTTTATGTTCTTTCATAAGATTTTTAAAAAGCTCCGCATTTCCTATAATTTCAGGCTGCATCAGCTTTTCGCCTATTTCCTCATATTTTTTTTCCGCTTCACGCAGTGCTTCAAACATACTACTTTTCTGTACCTTTCAAAAATTATTCTTTATCTGCACTTTCTATTGTTCTGATATTTTTTTCAAGCTTCACTCTCGGCACGGTCACCTCACGACCGCAAACAGTGCACCGTATTTTTATATCACTGCCAAGAGTGAGAACAAGGAAACGAAGAGATTTTTTTCCACAGGCGTGGTTTTTTTTCATAACTAAAACGTCACCGACATTGAATTTTTTTATTTCCAAAATCTCTCCTCCTTTAAAGGCTGGGCATAAATCCCTATGCTAATTATACTTAATAAGTAGTATACCACAAAAATTTGGATTTGTAAACAGTATTTTCAAGTTTTACCCCCGGAATATAAAAATATTTTTATTCATACAGGAGAGGTAAATTTCATATACTTTACAGAACTTAAAAATTCAATCGGAAATTTCCGAGAAAGGAACGGATATAATTATGCAAGACACTTACAAACCCGAGGGCTTTCTACTTACAAGCGAAGAAAACAAAGAGCTCACAGCAAGCCTTCAGGGGCTCGAATACGCTTATGCAAACGGAATAATTCTTGAAGGACTTGTAACAAAATGCGACAACGAAAGAAATCTTACGGTAGAGCTTGGAAAATACACGGGGATAATTCCACGCAGCGAAACGCTTATGACAAGCACAGACGAGCCTATACGGGATATTGCGGTAATAACAAGAGTGGGAAAATCGGTATGCGTAAAAATTACGGATATTCAAAAAAGCCCCTACGGCAATGTAACTATCAGGCTCTCAAGAAGGCTTGCGCAGGAAGAATGTTATGAAAATTACGTATCACAGCTGCTTGCCGGAGATATAATAGACGCAAAAGTCACTCATCTTGAGCCCTTTGGTGCTTTCTGCGACATAGGCTGCGGAATTATTTCTCTTTTATCGGTTGACTGTATTTCCGTATCACGAATAATGCACCCCAAGGACAGACTTTATCCCGGTCAGTATATTCGTGCAGTGGTAAAAGGTGCGGCTGATGAATACGGAAGAATAACTCTCACCCACAAGGAGCTACTTGGCACCTGGGAGGAAAATGCGGCACGCTTCTCCCCCGGTGAAACTGCGGCGGGGATAGTTCGCAGTATAGAACCTTACGGAATATTCGTAGAGCTGGCGCCAAATCTTGCAGGCCTTGCCGAATGGCGTGACGAGGTGCACGAGGGTCAGAGTGCAGCAGTATACATAAAGAGCATAATCCCCGAAAAAATGAAAATAAAGCTTGTTATAGTTGACACGCAAAATACCGCCGGAACACCTAAAGCTCCGGAATATTTTATAGACGGCGACAGAATTGATTACTGGAAATATTCCCCTGACGGCTGCAAAAAGGTTATTGAAACAATATTTTAATTTTGTGGAATAAAAATTAAAATACGGAGCATACTGTAAATAAATACAAAGGAAAGAGGAAAAAAGAATGAAATCATACGATATGAACTCTGATACTTTAGGACTACTTGCAAGCGTCGCCGCAGGTGCAGTAATCGGCGGCATTATAAGCTGCGGCGCAAAGGCGATGTCAAAGCCAAAGAAACCCTGTCTTAAAAGAAACGTAAAAAAGGCACTAAAGAACGTGGAGCATTATGTTGATAATTTGATGTAAAGAAAAAAGGACACGAAAAGGGGTGCTTTCCATAAAGCAGGCTTTACCTACCGCAACCTTGTAGGGCGGTGGCTTGCTGCCGCCGAAAACAAACGATATATGCAAAGAAAACGGCGGGAGATAAACCCCCGCCCTACAACAAAAGGAGTACGGACAATTTGTTCGTACTCCTTTTCACACGCCTTGCTCGTTTAGGTTAGTGTGTTACACCTTATAGGTGTACTGTCGGGAGGGAATGAGCCTCCCTTGTGTAAAGGGAGGTGGCTCGCGTAGCGAGACGGAGGGATTGTGAAGAGTTAGATCTTATTACAAAACAATCCCTCAGTCCCCTTCGGTGAAAGCTCCCTTTACACAAGGGAGCCTTTAGTTTGTGCGTCCCCAAAGTCCGTCTACTTTTCCTGACAAGCACTGCTTTTGTGGGCACAAAAGCGAAGCCCCGCGCGAGGCGGGGCAAGAAATGTTATTTATCTGTACTTATCTAAAACAGATCTGTACTCGGAGTTTTTGAGAAGCTCGGCACGTCTGCCACCCTTGGCATTGGCACGATAATCAAGATTATATTTGAAAAAGTTTTCGCTTATCGCTTCTCCATAACGGTCAAAGGCGTGATTCAGTGCCTGATTTTTCGCTCTCATATCTTCAAGCTTTTTTGTCACA
>JAZOCR010000072.1:0-3733 GCA_045596605.1 Eubacteriales bacterium
GCATTTCCTTGTTTGATGCATTCTTTCTGATAATTGGCTTATAAAGGTCACTTGAAAATGATGAAGCCGCAACCAAAAGCTGTGAGTCAGCTGTTGACATTGAAGCTGCGATAATTGCTGCCAGAAGTAATCCTGCAACAAATGCCGGGAATACGTCACGGGCAAGCTCAACAAAGATAAGTGACTGTTTTCCTTCGCCAAGAAGCTTTGCTGATAGGTCAACGCCATCTGAGTAAACGAACATTCTACCAAGATATGCAATCACAATTGTTGCTGCAAGAGAAAGTACAACCCAGATAATTGCAACAGTTGCAGACTTTTTAACCATTGACGGCTTTTCGATTGACATAAATCTTACAATGATGTGAGGCATACCAAAGTAGCCAAGTCCCCAACCAAGTCCTGAAATAATGTCTTTCCAGCTTGCATTAAAGAAGTTTGCAACAAACTTAAATTCTTCACCGTCAGGACCCGAATAAACCGTTGCAAGTGCTGATGTATCAAGATTTCTTGTAAATCCTACAACAATCGGTACAATTAATAGCGCTGCAATCATCAAAAGTCCCTGGAAAAAGTCTGTCCAGCAAACTGCGTTAAATCCGCCAAGGAATGTGTAAATAACAACAATCGCTGCGAAAATAAGCATAGCACTTGTTCTTGTAAGCTCAGGTACCAGTGTTGTGAAAACGTCTGCTCCGGCAACGAAAGCTGATGCTACGTAAATTGTGAAACATACTAAGAACACAACTGCACAAATAATACTTACTGTGTGGCTCTTTGACGCAAATCTGTTTGAAAGATACTGTGGAAGTGTAATTGAATCATTTGCCGCTTTTGAAAACTTACGAAGTCTTTTTGCAACCAAAATCCAGTTTGCCGCAGTACCAATTGCAAGACCGATACCAATCCACGCCTGGCCGAAACCAAACGCCAAAATACTTCCCGGAAGGCCCATCAACAGCCAGGCACTCATATCAGATGCCTGTGCGCTCATTGCTGTAACCCAAGGTCCCATAGCACGTCCGCCAAGGAAGTAGTCTTTTTCTGTTACGTTCTTTGACTTTAAGAAAAAGTAAACTCCGATAGCAAGCATTGCTACAAAATAAAGTGCAAATGCAAAAATATCCATTCTCATAGTTTAAAATCTCCTTTTTTAATGTTTTTTCTTACATACTTTGGTATTATAACACATAATTTTACAAAAATCAATAGAGAACGAAGTATAGACTGCATTCTATACTCTGTTCTCTACAAAATCAACAAATATGGCTTTATTAAAAGCTTTTTTCGAAAGACTTTTTTATATACAAATTCCTGACAAAAATGTAGGCATCACTGCTTTTGCATAAGATGAAAGCGAATAGTCACCGCCTGATAGGCACCAATCATAGATTAAAGCTCTCTCGCTCATTGCATAAAGCTTAACAATTTCGTTCACCGTCATTTTATCGGTAAGCTCGGCATTTTTCTGGCCTTCTGTCACAATCTTTTTTAACAGTTTATAGTAAAGTCTTTTATTATCAAGAAGATGCTTCTCACCTTTAGTTACCAACTGAGTTGAGTAAAGCCTTGTTAAAAGGTCAATATCAATTCTGTCCTCTATAACCAAAAACAGTTCCCTATTTAAATACAAAAGCTTTTCAAAAGCGGTCATTTCCGCTGTAAGCCTGTCCTTAAGTTTTTCGTATTCTTCATCAAAAATATAAGAAAGCGACCCCAAAAGCGCATCTTTTCCCTCAAAATAGTGATAAAAGGAACCTTTTGAAGTGCCGGACTTGGCAATTATATCCTCCACTGTGGTATCTTCATAGCCTTGCTCGTAAAAAAGATCCCAGGCAGCATTTATTATTTTACCCTTTGTGTTTCGTTCATTTTTCTTTGACATAATCTTCTTCCTTTTTATTTTTTACCTGAAGTGCCTGCACTCCCCATACACCAACAACAATCATTACTGTTGCAAGTGCTGTTTGCCATGTGAACTTCTCGTTTAAGAATATTGCTCCTGCAATTACCGAAACAACTGTGGTGATATTTGAAAACACGGTGGTTTTGGCAACCGGCAGATGGGTATTTGCATAGTTCAAAAGCACAAACGCAATTACCGATGACACAATTCCAAGATAGAAAATTGCCCAGAAGTATCCGGGATTGGCAAAATGTATCACTAAATTTTGCGGAGCACTTATATTTTCAAAAAATGCTATTATCAAAAATATAATAAGCCCGATTATAGTTTGTGCATAAGTTCTCTCAATTGCCGAAAATTCGCCCGAAATCTTGCGACTTGTTATGTTATATGTAGCAGATGACAGCACCGCTCCGAAAAGAAGCAGAACTCCAAGCGGCGTCACTGTTCCATCAGCCTGACCTGCAAGCGCCACGATTACCACGCCCATTACCGATAGTGCTGTAAATGCATATTGCATAGGTCTTGGCACTTCTTTTAGAAGGAATATTCCGCTTATCATACACACAACCGGAATCAGGGCAATCATTATGGATGAAAATGCACTGGTTGTCATTTCTATTCCGTAGGTTTCAAACAGGAAGTATAAAACCGGCTGAAAAAGCGACATTAATACAAGCTTCCATATGTCTTTTGTGAATTTGATTTTTGTTTTCTTAAAAAGTATCATTATACTCATTCCTAAAAATGCCATAATGTATCTGTCCGCAATCACTGTAAGCGGAGAACTGCTACCCAAGGCAATTTTGGTGAACATAAAGCTGAATCCGAATATCACCTGCGCACCAAGTGCCGCAAAAGTTGCTTTTACTGTTTTACTTGTCATTTTGCTTCTCTTTTCCCGTTAATTTAGTGCTGTAACCTCATCAGTTTTTAAATCAATTACATAGTCTACATCATAATGAAGATATACCTTTTCATTTTCTTCGTCAATTCTTACATCTTCAAAATGCATTTGTCCGTAAAGGCTTACTGATTTAAAGTGTTTATTATAATATTCAATCTCTCCTGTTGACTTGATAAACTTTTCTAAAATATGCGATGCACCATGTGTTGTTGCCTGTGACATATAAAGGAACAGATAGTCATCAGTCTCAAATTTTTGCTTTATTGTGCACATATTTTGTTCATAGTATGTTATCCATTCCTCTGCAGTTGGAATTACAGGTACTGCGTTTTCAATGATTTTTACAATCTTGTCAACATAGTAGTAATCTGTACTTGTCTGGTACTCTCTTTTTTTCAGTGTATATTTTCCATCTTCCCCATGGATTAGTTCCATATCAGGGAAGCGGCATCTATATCCGATTATTTCATCTTCGTAATAAACCGGAACTATCGAATTATCAGGAAGCATTCCACCGCCTAATATACTTCCGTTTGTGATAGCAACCGGAACAAATTCTGCCACATACCTGCCATCCTTTTCTTCTATAACCATATTAAGTGTCTTTTCACGCAAGATATCGTGAAGCTTTGAAGAATAGCGGTACATCATTTCAAGGCTTATGGTTCTGTCCTCTGCGTTCCAGATGTATTTTCCGCCAATATCTGAAAACTCTCCATCCCATCCAAGCTCCTCTATTTCAACAGCCATTTTTCCGTCCAGTGCGTATGCGTTAAGCTCTTTTCCACGGAAAATGGTTTTTATGTCTGTGTCATAGATTTCCCCTATGGGTGTACCCGGTTTCTGGCTTCGTGTTTTCTTTGTACCAATAAGATTTGATGGTGCAAAATCCCAGATAACAAGCGTTCTTATATCATCGG
>JAZOCR010000073.1:0-8062 GCA_045596605.1 Eubacteriales bacterium
CGGAACATTGTCTGTGATATCGAACTATATTTTAGGTCTTGAAAATGCAGAGATTGCAATGATTCCCGTTGGCTCAGGTAACGACTTTCCAAGGAGCTTTACAAACGTAAGCTATTTTGATGATATCGAGCGTCAGATAAATGGTGAATCGATAGATATAGATGCAATTTCCTTTGGTAATAAAATTTGCGTAAATGTTCTCAATACCGGCTTTGATTCTTGCGTCGTAGCTGAAATGGAGAAAATAAAAAGGCACAAATTTATTCCCGGCAGAATGACCTATATTCTTGGAATTATCAAGTGTTTTCTCACTATGCCAACAGTAAAACTTGAAATGACACTTGATGACGGTAGCGTTATCTCAGAAGAACTTCTCTTGTTTGTAGCTGCCAATGCATCATTTTATGGCGGTGGATTTAAAGCAGCCTCAGAGGCGCTTATAAACGATGGACTTATTGACGTCATTATGGTTAAAAAAGTTCCAAGACTTAAGTTTATTATGCTTATTTCAGATTATAAGAAAGGGAAAATTATTAATACAAATGCATTTAAAAAAGTAGGCAAATTTTTGAGGGTCAAAAACCTTTCATTGAGCAGTGATAACGAATTTCTTGTGAGCTCTGACGGAGAGCTTAGTAAACAAAAGCATATAGATATAAGTATTCTCAAGTCAAGGGTTAAGTTCTCTGTTCCTCTTGGCTGTGCTCCCATTAACACTAACGCACTTAGCGATTTTGCTAAAGCCAAAATCCTTACAAATTAATAAGTGAACCAAGCCCTGTACACAAATCGTATCCGTACAGGGCTTCATAACGTCCATTGTTTCCGGTTCTTATATCATAAAATTTATTTCTTGGATTTGTGTACTGCGTTCTTCCTGCAAGTTTGTATATGTCATTAAGGATATTCTTATAATGTGTATAATCTGAATTAGCGGAAAGAATATTAGCTATTATACCTGCTGTTATTGATGCAGAAACGCTTGTGCCACCGGTTCTGTACCATCCAAAGCCATCTGTTACAGATGAATGATAAACCGAAACTCCCGTTTCGGGGTCACCTATTGCTGAAACGTCCGGGACGCCACGTTTTCCACCGGTGATTTCATATATTCCATTCAACTTTTTTTGATAATCCGGAATGTCATAATATGTACAAATACCACCACCAGTGCCAGACCAGACTGTTTCTTCTGACTTTCTTTCTCCTGTGTTTGAAATTTTAAGATTTGTACCCCCAACAGACAAGCACGTTGGTACACATGCAGGAAAATTTACCTGTGCACCATAATCACCTGCTGATGCAATAAATACGCAGTTTTCTGAAAATACATCTGTATATTTAAGATAATCTTCGGTAAATTCAGCCTGAAAGGTCATAAGCATAATGTCAGTTCCGATTTCAATTGCTTTTCTTATAGCATTTACCGCTCCGACTACGGAATAACTTTCAGCTCTGACTATATTTATTGTAGCCATCGGAGATATTGCATGCACCCACTGACTGTCAACGGATGGCTCTATGTATGCACCGAAATCGAATCTGTTTTCGTTTGTGTTTTCATATATATTTAGTGTGGCTTTGGGAAGATTAAATTCTCTTGAAAATATGTCTATATTTTGTTGAATATACTGGTTTCCAATGAAATCAATAACAGATACGGTTATTCCTTCGCCCTTACCGGTAGTTGCAAGGTTATAAGCTCGTTTTATTTGCGAAGGAGTGTATCCTACACTTGACTGATTTGATATTGCATCAATTTTAAGGCCTGTTTTCATGTTTTTACCTCCAAAAAAGTTAGTTTTTAATAGTATTATATGTGATAATAATAAGTATGCAACGACTTAAGTTATTTAATATGCCCACATTATTTAACTTTGATTTAATACTTTTATAAATCTTAAAGACTTGACAAAATTGAAAAAATATGTATAATATTATATCGTATGTTGAGTGTTAGTTTGTCATTTTACAAGCTAAGGACCCGGCACAAACAGTGCCGACAGTTATTTTGAAAGGACTTTGTGAATGAAAAATACCCAAGTACGTGATTTTGAACCTATTACTTCAATAGGTCAGCTTAATAAAAAAATCGGTGAGATTTTTGCTGATGATATTATGTATAAATATTTCGATGAAAGCAAAAATTTGCTTGAACTTACTTATGGTGAATTTTCAAAAAAAGTAACCCGGCTATGTGCTGCATTTGAAGAAAAAGGACTTAAAAATAAGAGAATTGCAGTTGTAGGCGAAAGTTGTCCTGAGTGGGTTATGACTTATATGGCGACTTTGTCAATCGGAAGCGTTTGTGTTCCTCTTGACAAGGAGCTTGCAGTTGATGAGCTTTTTAACTTTCTTAAAATAAGCAAAGCAGATGCCATAGTCTTTACAAAAAGCTTCTGCGCAAAATTTAAGGAAAGAATTATTTCTGAAGATAATAATATGCTATTCTTCCCCGTTTTGTGCGACGATGAAGAAATTTTATCAATCCAAAACGTTGTGCTCTTTGAAAAGCTTTTGGAAATCGGCGCTCAGAAAGTAACTGACGGCTACTCTGTTCCTGACTACGAAGCAAATGATGAGATGCGTGAAATGCTTTTTACTTCCGGAACTACCGGTACAAGTAAATGCGTAATGCTCTCTGAAAAGAATGTTGTTGCTTGTGTAAACTCTGCTTGTGAATCTGTTGATTTCTGTCACGAAGATGTGATAGTTTCAGTACTTCCGCTTCATCACACCTATGAGCTTGCAGTTATGATGGGTGCTGTCAATTACGGTATGACTATTTGTATAAATGACAGTTTAAAATATGTACTGCGTAATTTTAAGCTCTTTAAGCCCACCGGACTTGTTCTTGTGCCTCTCTTTGTAAATACCATGTATAAAAAAATCATGGATGAAGCAAAGAAAACCGGTCAGCTCAAAAAGATGAAAATAGGAACGAAAGTAAGCAGCGGTCTTCTTAAGATTGGTATTGACGTGCGTTCAAAGCTGTTTTCACAGGTTCTTGACGCCTTCGGCGGAAGACTTTGCAAAATTGTTTGCGGTGGCGCTGCTCTTAATCCTGAGTATACAGACTGCTTTAAGAAGTTTGGTGTTAATATATACGAGGGCTATGGAATTACTGAATGCTCTCCCCTTATTTCAGTAAACCCCTATACAGCACCCAAGCGTGGCTCTGTTGGACCTGCAGTATCCTCCTGCACTGTTAAAATTGACGGTGCAAGCAAAAATGCCAAGGGCTTTATCGAAGGTGAAATTCTTGTAAAAGGCGAAAACGTAATGCTTGGCTATTATGAAAATGAGGAAGCTACAGCAGAAGTTTTCACAGACGACGGATATTTCCGCACCGGCGATATCGGATATATGGATAACGACGGATATATATATATTACCGGAAGAAAAAAGAACGTTATTGTTCTTGAAAACGGAAAGAATGTTTTCCCGGAAGAGATTGAAGAATATCTCGGCGTAATTGAAACAATTGCAGAATGCGTAGTAGTTGGAAGGCATGAAGGCGAAAGTGTTGTTCTTACTGCTATCGTGTACCCTGCTTTTGATAAATTTGAAAAGAATACCGATATTACTGTAATTGCCGACAGCATCAAGGCAAGCATTAATGCAATAAACAAAAAGCTTCCGAGCTTTAAGCAAATACGTAATATTGAAATTCGTAAGAATGAATTTGAAAAAACCACATCTCGCAAAATCAAGCGTTATCTGGTTAAGTAATTTTTGAAATGGAGAAATTTTATGTTAGAACAGCTTAAAGAAATCCTTGTAGAGGAAATGCAGATTAAAGAAGACCTCATAAAGCCCGATGCAGAGCTTATAAATGACCTTGGAATGAACTCAATCGAGCTTTCCGAGCTTGTTCTCGCTTGCGAAGACAAGTTTTCTATTCAGGTTGATGAAGATAAGGTAAGAACCTTTGTTACAGTATCTGACGTAGTTAATTACCTTGAAGAAATCGTTGACTAATAAAGTTATGAGAAAACCCTCACTCATGAAGCGAGGGTTTTCTTGCTTTTTACACAAGAAAGGCACTTTCTTTATCTGAAAGTGCCTTTAATGTTTTTAATTATTTTTTTATTCAAATAGGGTATTTAAAAGAATGCTTATACCATTAGAAGATAGCGAGAATGCATACGTTTCAATAATCAAATCATCAATTTCATTCTTTTCACAAAATTCTACAATATTTGTTGTTGCAGTTCTTGGGTCGAGAACGTAGATATTTTTGTAATGTGAAACAAAATAGGGAGAAAGAGCATTACCAAAAGAGTCCTTAATAATCACAAGATTTCTATCAGTATCGTTATTGGTAATAATCCTTGCAAGTGGATTATCACCGCCAAGAAATACCATATATTTATTCTCCGCATCTCTTGGATTTACAAAGAGCTCCGTATCATAAGGTCTTGTCATATCAGCATCAACAAATGCTGTTACATCAGCAATTTCGGCCTGCGGAATATAATAATCTACATAATCGGGGTTTTTGGTCAGAATCTCGTTTTTTGTAAGGCGCAGAAATGAGCCGAAGAAATCCCCTTCTACCCTTTCCCTTACCATATCGGATAACGGTACAGCATCAAGCTTTGCGCTGTTACAGAAAGCCTTATAGCCTTCGTATGCACCAATAGCAGTCCAGTGATGGTCGGTTTTATAGTAAACGTAATTATCGGGATTTTTAGTTATTTCAGTAAGCCCCGAGAGAACATCAACCCTGTTTACGCCCGGAACAGTCATTGAATACACCGTATCAATAGCGTTCTTCTGCGAATGTGCGTCATCGTAAAGCCCATCAGGGAGATAAAATTCTGAAGCCGTTGGAACAATCATTGAATATACGTTTATTCCCTCAAGAGAAGAAGAAAATTTGTTTAATGTTGCCGCATATTCCTGAAGGTCAGTGTATCTGAAGGTGTAATATTCCATAGCACAGCCCTTGTCGATTATTATAACGCTGTTTCCGGTGTTTTCAGTTACATAACCACCATCGGCAAGCTTATCTTCAAAATCGTTCTCGTTGCCGTTTAAACGTTCTCCTGTGCCACCACTTGTATTTCCCGCATTAACAATAAAGTGAGTTTCATCGCCATCACCTGATTTTTTAAGTTCAAGCGCAGAGCTGATGTTATCACCAAGCTTAATAAACGATGATCTGAACGGAAATTGGTCACTCATATAGTCATTTATGCCGGCAAAATACTTGCCGCTTGTAAGATTTTCAAGCGTAAGCTGAGGAAACTTTGCAAGAGCTCTGTTTTCATCGTTTGAAACATCTTTATCCGGAACTATAAAATAACATACTGCGGTAACACAAAGAAGAATCATAAATAGCCCGGGAATTATATATTTTTTCAAATTACTCACCAGTCCTTTCTGCAGAAATCAGAATTTGAAGTACAAGAATGGATTGTAGCTGCTGCTTATTACGGATGCCGTACAAATAACAAGCATTACAACTGTAAAGATTGCCATACAACAAATTCTTACGTTTTCCGAAAGCTTAACAGCAATTCTATCCTTAACATAGCTGTAAATCGGAGTAGAACAAAAAGCGCATATGATGAGCGTGGGAATAACTGTATAGACAAGTGAAGCGGATATCGGGTCATAAAGCTTACCGGTAAGACCAAACATAGTGCCAAGCACCCGAACACACACGCTCATATCTTCAAAGTAGAAGAATACCCAGCCGAAAAGTACAAGCAAGAAAGTAATGGGCATAGCAATAATTTTCGGAAGTGAAAATTTCTTATACACAATCTTTTCAATAGAAAGAAGCACGAAGAAATAAAGTCCCCATATTACAAAGTTATAGCCTGCGCCGTGCCAAAGCCCCGTAAGTGCCCAAACCACAAACATATTGAAGTACTGTCTCTTTCTGTTACCACCAAGAGGGATATATACATAATCTCTGAAGAATGTGTTCATAGAGATATGCCATCTTCTCCAGAATTCCTTAATTGAGCAGGAAATATAAGGATAGTTGAAGTTTTCGTTATAAGTAAATCCGAGTATTTTACCAAGACCTATAGCCATGTCACTGTAGCCCGAGAAGTCAAAATAAATCTGGAAAGTATAGCAAAGCATTGCTCCCCAGGCACCAACAGTACCAATGCCTGAAACGGGGTTTGAAAATACGTCTGTAACCACTTTACCAACAACGTTTGCAAGCAGAACCTTTTTGCCAAGACCCATAAGGAAGCGATATACCCCCTCAGTAAACATAGGTGCAGTCATTTCACGGTACTGAAGCTGTTTTTCCACCTCTGTATATCTAACTATAGGACCTGCGATAAGCTGCGGGAAAAGAGCTATATACAGCATAAAATAAAGCGGATTATTTTGTACTTCTGCTTCTCCCCTGTATACGTCAATAACATAAGTCAGAATCTGGAAAGTGTAAAATGAGATACCAATAGGAAGTGAAACCGTCGGCATAGATAGATTCACATACGGCAAAAGATTCACTATATCAAGTATCATCTGACCGTATTTGAAGAAAAGCAACGGTATCAAAGATATGGCAACTGCAGTAAAAAGCAGCCCTTTTTTATTTCCTTTAATGTGCATAAGCTTTGTAAGTGACCAACTGACAAGCGAAACGCCAATCATCAAAAATATGTAAACAGGCTCTCCCCATGCATAAAACATAAGGGACATCACAAGAAGTATTACATTTCTTACAGCTATGCTTTTAAAAAGAAATTGAGATATAAGACAAAGCGGAAGAAAAACGAATAAAAAGGCAGGTTCTGTGAATAACATATTTTTCCTTTCTGATACGAAACGATTAAATAAATCCCAAAAACATCATTTTAAATTCCAACAAGGAACATTATATATGATTATCGAAAAAAAGTCAATACTAAACTTATTTATGTTGAATTAAAAAGATAAAGCTGCCTGCCGAAAGGCAGGCAACAATTTACCGACGTAAAAGCTTTTTTAATAAATCAGATAACGGAACAATCAGGAGTCCCGCTAAACAATTCCCTACTGCATGAAGAACGTCATAAGGTAAACCTTTAATTATCCATGCAATTGTTTGCTTGAAATTGAGACCATATATAATTGCCTGTCCCGGAGCATACAGAGTTCCAAATGCAAGACCGTAAAGGGCGCATATAACAGGACACACAACCATAGCGACCTTCCCTGGCATATTCTTCGGAAGCAGCATAGTAATAGCCCAAAGAATTGTCCAAATATAAAGATACGGAAACCACCAGGGCTGAAATCCCGCATATACACCATTTAAAAAAACATAGATATAAATGGGAATAAGCGCACGCTTTCTGAAAACTACGGTAAATACCATTGTAAACATTCCGAGCAGGTGAATGTTTGGAAGTACTTCCGTAATCATTTTTGATGCGAACATCAGCGCACCAAGCATTGCAAACAAAACAAGCTCATAGATTTTTTTTGAAGTGCTATACTTTATATTACTTTTCATAAACAAGCTCGTATTTTACTTTCTCATCAATTTCTGTGCTTTCAACACCGCTCATTGCGTAATCACCGTCAATATAAAATGCCCAGTAACTCCGGTCTACGTCATAATCAGCGAGCATTCCGTTCACCTTTTTGATATATATTCCAAACGGACCTTCTTCACCTTCAATAAGTCCGTGCTCAAGAAGTGCATCACCAACAGTATCTTTATTAGTTTTAATAGTAAAAGTGACTGCGTTTTCTTCTACCTTTACAGTTACGTTAACGGTTTTAGTACCACTACCAAAACTTGTGTCCTCCGTGTATGTAGCACTTTCCCAAAGATTTGTAGTTTTTACATCCTTATTGCAGCCTGCAAATGATAAGAAAATAACTAATGCTAAAAAGAGTGTAAATGAGATTTTTAATAAGTTTTTCATAATTTTAATATCCTTTCTTTTTTTTGCAAAAGGATAAAGTAAAAGCGCCCTCCAAGTAGGCGCAAATGCACAAAGACATAGAGATACCCTGCCCGTATCCCTACTTCCCTTACATCTCTCCTACTCTGCCCAAGAGACTTTTACAGGCACAGAACGATAAGCATTCCGACTTG
>JAZOCR010000074.1:0-9223 GCA_045596605.1 Eubacteriales bacterium
GTACATTCGGTATTCTTATTCCGATTGTTGCAGCAATCTTTGACCCAACAAGCGAACTTATGATTATCGGTATGTCAGCATGCTTAGCAGGTGCTGTTTGCGGTGACCACTGCTCACCCATTTCCGATACAACAATTATGGCGAGTGCAGGTGCACAGTCTGACCACATCAACCACGTTAACACACAGCTTCCCTACGCACTTACAGTAGCAGCTGTTTCCTTCGTTTCCTATATAATTGCAGGCTTCGTTCAGAACGTGTTTATAGCACTTCCCATTGCTATCGTTCTTATGGTTGCAACACTCTTTGCAATAAAGGCTCTCGGAAAGAAGAAAGCAGCATAAGAAAAATATTATAAGCATATAAGTCCGGCTCGTTTCAGAGTCGGACTTTTTGTCCCTATTGCATTTATGTTAACAATATTATTATTGATTTTTTGTAAAGTAGGGTATATAATATAATTTGGTATATTATAGAAGCCTTATCTTCTGGAAATTACGAATTTATTTTTCATTTTTGGGAAAAATAAGTATTAACGAAATTTAAGGAGTGACGACCTATTCACGAAAATATTAAGCAACTGAAATTACGTTCAAAAAACATACTTTTCAGAAGCTACTCAAAATTTTTGTTTGCTACTCTGTTCTTTATAGCTATAAGCTTTGGCTTTTTTATGCTCGGAAACGTCTACGGCGGTATATTTTACAGTATTGCTAGCGAAAACACCGCATATCTTGTAACGCTAACCTGTGATATAATATGCACTGTAGTATGTGTCCCCCTGCTTTTCGGTTACGTAGCTCTATGCATAAGGCTTGTTCGTGGCGAGGAAGTTACTCTTTCGGAAATGTTTTCCCCCTATTCTTCCCTTTCAAAGCTGGCAGGTGTATACGCATTTTTTATAAAAACAATTCCTGCGCTTGTTCTGAAGCTAATTTTACCTCTTTTGGCATTAACTTTTCTGTACTCTGAGCTTGACTACTTTATAGAGCAATATTTCAGTACAGAACTTGTAATTGTGGCTGACGGAATAAGGATTTTATACTTTATACCTGCAATTCTGATTATTATTGCCTGTATGCTTCTCTTTGGTAAGAACATATACTCTTTTTTGTGCTTCTGCAGTGAAAATACTAATCAATCAAGAAAGATAAGCCGTAGCTTTGCTTTTTTAAAGCTCAGGCTATCTCTGATTCCTCTTTACGCTTTATCGTTTCTCACATTCGGAATTTTGTTTATAGTGTATACCATTCCGATAACGGCAATTATCTATTCGCTTTTCTTTGGCTTTGATGATGAGTCCATGAGCGAACATAGATGCGAGGATACAACTCAAATCTTCAATATTCCCTTTAACGAAAAGCTACAATCAGAAAATAACGGCATCACCGCCGTATTTGATAAACTTGACAGCGAAAACAACTGAAAGGATTTAAATAAAATGGCAGAAAAATTTTTTATTACCACCGCAATTCCCTATACGTCAAGAAAGCCTCATATAGGTAACACCTACGAGATTATAATGTGCGATGCAATCGCCCGCTATCAGAGACTTCTCGGTAAAGACGTATTCTTCCTTACAGGAACAGACGAGCACGGTCTGAAAATTGAGGAAGCAGCAAAGGAAAGCGGAATTTCTCCCCAGCAATACGTTGACAACATAACGAGTGAGCTTAAGAAAATCTGGGAGCTTATGGATATAAGCTACGATAAATTCATCAGAACAACAGACGATTACCATGTAAAAGCCGTACAGAAAATTTTCAATAAGCTCTACGAGCAGGGAGATATATACAAGGGCGAATACGAAGGTTGGTACTGTACACCTTGTGAGAGCTTCTGGACTGAAACACAGGCGCTGGCTGAAAACGGTGAGCATATATGCCCAGACTGCGGAAGACCCGTTCAGAAATCCCGTGAGGAAGCATACTTCTTAAAGCTTTCTAAATATCAGGAAAGACTCGAAAAGTATATTGAGGAGCACCCGGAATTTATTGAGCCGGAAGCTAGAAAAAAGGAAATGGTCAACAACTTCATAAAGCCCGGTGTTCAGGACCTTTGTATTTCCCGTTCAACATTCACCTGGGGTGTGCCGGTTGAATTTGACCCGAAGCACGTCATATACGTGTGGATTGACGCTCTTTCAAACTACATAACCGCCCTTGGATATGCAGTTGACGAAAAGGGTGAGCTGTATCAAAAATATTGGCCTGCAGATGTTCAGGTAATCGGTAAGGATATTCTCCGCTTCCACACTATTTACTGGCCGGTAATTCTTATGGCACTTGGTGAAGAGCTTCCGAAGAAAATCTTCGGTCACCCCTGGCTTCTTGTGGGTGACGAAAAGATATCTAAATCCAAAGGTAATGCTATATACGCGGATGACCTTGCAGGTCACTTTGGTACTGATGCTGTAAGATACTACGTACTTTCCGAAATGCCCTTCCTTCAGGACGGCTCAATAACCTACGAAAACTTTATTGCAAAGTTTAACTCCGACCT
The DNA here is from genome assembly GCA_045596605.1 of Eubacteriales bacterium. Taxonomy (GTDB): domain Bacteria; phylum Bacillota; class Clostridia; order Oscillospirales; family CAG-382; genus SIG622. The sequence continues at coordinate 2,503 of JAZOCR010000074.1, forward strand.
TGCTAATACTCTCGGAAACCTTGTTAACAGAACTGTTGCAATGATAAATAAGTACTTTGGTGGTGTAATACCTGCGAGCACTGCTCCTACTGAATTTGACGCAGACCTTATTGCTACGGTTGAGGGCGGTGTACGTGCTGTTGCAGAAAAGCTGGATACATTCCACGTGGCTGACGCCTGCGATGAAATCATGACAGTGCTTCGCAGACTCAACAAATATATTGATGAAACAGCGCCTTGGGTGCTTGCAAAGGACGAGAGCAAAAAAGACGTTCTCGGCACTGTTCTTTACAATCTCATTGAGGGTATAAGAATATGTGCAACTCTTCTCTACCCCATTATGCCGGGCACTGCAAAGAAGATTGAAACTCAGATAAACGCTCCCGAAACTGCAAATATCACAGTTACAACCTGGCAGGCTGCCGAGAAGTTTGGTATGAAGTACGCAGACGGTGCAAAGGTTAACCCTGCACCTGAGGGAATGTTCGCAAGAATAGACGAAAAGAAAAAGCTTGAAGAAATCTTCGGCAAGGACGCACTTAGTGGCGGTGCTGCAGAGGAAAAGAAAGAGTCTAAAAAAGAGAAAAAGGAAAAGAAGAAGCAGCCCGAGCACGAATATCCTGCTGAAATTTCCATTGACGACTTCGGTAAGGTTAAGCTTATATGCGCAAAGATAATTGACTGTGTTCCTGTTGAAAACTCTGATAAGCTCTTAAAGCTCACACTTAATGACGGTACAGAAACTCCCCGTCAGGTAGTTTCCGGAATTGCAAAGGCTTACACCCCCGATGCTCTCGTCGGAAAGAAAGTTATAATAGTTGCAAATCTTAAGCCTGTAAAGCTTCGTGGCGTAGACTCCAACGGAATGATACTTGCCGCAGGAGAAAAGCTTCCCGACGGAAGTGAAAAAATTACAGTTTCCTTCCTTGACGACACTATTCCCGAAGGCTCAATTATCAGATAAATAACAAGAAAGGCAAAACAATGCTTTTTGACGCACACGCACATTACGACGACGAAAAATTCGATTCCGTAAGAGATGAACTGCTTACGGGTATGAAAGCTCTTGGCGTTTCAAAAATAGTAAATGCAGGCTCGAGCCTTAAGACGTCTTATTCAAGCAAAATGCTTTCAGATAAATACGACTTTATGTATTTTACCGCAGGTGTTCATCCTGAAGCCGCTGCCCGTGATATGCAGGAAAAAGACTGGCTTTCAAAAATACGGTGGCTTTGCAAAGACGAAAAATGCGTTGCCATCGATGAAATCGGTCTTGACTATTACTATGGTAAGGATGACATCGACGCACAAAAGCAGTGCTTTGAAATGCAGCTTACTCTTGCAGAAGAGCTTGGAATGCCGGTTGTAGTCCACGACAGAGATGCCCACGGTGACTGCCTTGAAATGATAAAAAAGCACCGTGACGTAAAAGGTCTGTTCCACTGCTTTTCCGGCTCTGCAGAGATGGCAAAGGAGCTTCTGAGCCTTGGCTGGTACATTTCCGTAGGTGGCGTAGTAACCTTTAAAAACGCAAGAAAAACGGTTGAGCTAATATCAGAGCTAAAGAAACTTCACCCTCAGGCTCTCTCTCGGCTTCTTCTTGAAACCGACTGCCCCTATCTTGCCCCTGTTCCCCACAGAGGAGAGCTTAATCATTCGGGGCTAATGAAGCATACCGCAGAAAAGGTAGCAGAGCTTCTCGGTATAAGCTATGAGGAAGTTTCACAGCTCACCTACGACAATGCAGTTGAATTTTACAGAATTAAAGAGTAAACCTATTACCGACCGAAAGGTCTTCGTAAGTATGTAAGGAAATAAATGAAAACAATACTTGTTACAGGCTCTTCCCGTGGCATTGGTGCGGAAATTATACGATGTGCCTACCGCTCCGGAGAATACAATGTAATAATAAACTACAATAAAAGCGCAGAACGAGCCACTATGCTCCGAGAGGAGCTTGAAGCCATTGGGAAGGCTAACGACAAAGCCTTCGGTAAAATCGCCGTAATACGTGCTGACGTTTCAAAGGAAGATGACGTTCTTTCTATGTTTGATGCGGCTGAAAAACAGTTTGGTAAAATTGACGTTCTTGTAAACAACGCTGCTATATCAAGCTTCAGCCTTTTCACTGACCTTTCTTATGAAAGCTTCACTGAAACAATGTCGGTAAACGTAGGCTCGGTCTTCCTTTGCTCAAAAAGAGCACTGCGTTCTATGATACACGAGAAGTCCGGTAAAATAATAAATATTTCCTCAATATGGGGAATTTGCGGCTCCTCCTGCGAGGTTCATTATTCTGCGTCAAAAGCAGCAATAATAGGTCTTACAAAGGCTCTTGCAAAAGAAGTAGGGCCATCCGGAATTACGGTAAACTGCGTAGCACCGGGCGTTATTGACACGGAAATGAATAAGAGTCTCTCCGGCGATGCTATTGCTTCTCTCTGTGAGGAAACACCACTTGGAAGAATAGGAACACCTTTTGAGATTGCAAAGACAGTTCTTTTTCTCGCTTCAGATGACGCAGGCTTTATCACAGGTCAGGTAATCAGCCCCAACGGCGGTATGGTAATTTAATTACTTACATAAAAATAATTTTAATCTTTATAAATTCCACATAGATGAAAGGAAAAAATTATGATTAACTCTCTTGATAAAAAGGTTCTCCACCTCCTTGAAGAAGACCCCAGACTTACAGCAGAAAATCTTGCCACTATGCTTGACAAGGAAACCGGTGAAATTAAAGACATTATAGAAAAATACGAAAAAGACGGTGTAATTGTCGGATACAGAACTCTTATTGACTGGGAGGACACAGACGTTGAATGTGTTACTGCCTTAATAGAGCTTAAGGTAACCCCCAAGCGTGACGGTGGATACGACAGAGTTGCAGAACAAATATACAATTATCCGGAGGTTAAGGATATGTATCTTATGTCCGGCGGCTTTGACTTTACCGTAATAATAGAAGGCAAATCAATGAAAGAGGTTGCGCTTTTTGTTGCCGAAAAGCTCGCCTGTGCTGAGGGAGTTATTTCAACTGCTACTCATTTTGTTCTTCGCAAATATAAGACAGAAGGCGTGATTCACGGCGCAAAAGCACATGTAGATGAGCGAGAGAAAGGATTTATGCTCTGATATGATAGATTACAGTACAGTACTTTCAAGGACGGTTACGGATATAAAACCGTCCGGTATACGAAAGTTTTTTGATATTCTCGACGAAATGAAGGACGTTATATCCCTCACCGTCGGACAGCCTGATTTTGATACCCCATGGCATGTGCGTGAGGCAGGTATTGATTCCCTTAAGAAAGGTAAAACATACTATACCTCAAACAGCGGTCTACTCGAATTCAGACGAGAGGTAAATAATTACCTTGAAAGACGCTTCGGGCTTTCCTACTGTCCGGAAAACGAGGTTATTTGTACCGTTGGCGGAAGCGAGGCAATTGACCTTGCTATGCGTGCAGTTATAAATCCCGGTGATGAGGTAATAGTTGTCGAGCCTTCCTTCGTTTGCTATGCTCCCCTTGCAAGACTTGCGGAAGGTGTTCCGGTTATAATTGATACAGAACTAAAAGATAAATTCAAGCTCACTCCGGAAAAGCTCCGTGCGGCAATTACCCCTCGCACAAAGCTTCTCGTTCTTCCCTATCCGAATAATCCCACAGGGGGTATTATGACAAAGGAAGAGCTTGAAGAGATAGCAGATATTATAAGGGAAACTAATATACTTGTTCTTTCCGATGAAATATATGCAGAGCTTACATATGGCAGAAAGCACGTTTCCTTCGCTTCTCTTCCCGGCATGCGTGAGCGCACCATTCTCGTCAGCGGTCTTTCAAAGGCATACGCTATGACAGGCTGGCGTCTTGGCTACGCCTGTGCTCCGAAGGAGATTATGACACAGATGGTAAAGCTTCATCAGTATGCAATTATGTGTGCACCGACTACCTCGCAATATGCAGGTATAAAAGCACTCCGTGACGGTGATGACGACATTGAGTATATGAAAGAGTCCTACAACCAGAGAAGAAAGCTTATCCGTGACGGACTTGCAGCTATGGGGCTTGACAGCTTTGAGCCCGAGGGTGCATTCTATATTTTCCCGAATGTTGGAAAATTTGGAATGACGAGCGAGGAGTTTTGCGAAAAGCTTCTTTACTCACAGCACGTTGCAATTGTTCCCGGCACCGCTTTTGGTGAGTCCGGTGAAGGCTTTGCAAGAATTTCCTACGCATATTCTGTTGACCATATTAAAAAGGCTCTCAAACGTATGGAAGCCTTTGTCAATGGACTTAAATAACAATAGCATAACAACATTTTTAGTTAAATTCAGGGTACGTACACAATTCGTACCCTGTTTTTAAAAAGAAGCATCGGAGTTAAAATGAAAGAAATTACTATAAAAGCAAGAGCAAAAATAAATCTTACCCTTGAAGTATTTGATAAACGACGTGACGGCTATCACGATATGCGTTCTATTATGCACAAAATCGAGCTTTGTGACACGGTAAGAATAGAAGTATGCGAAGCTGACAATAAAAATGATGTAAACGCAGGTGAAATAAGAGTTTTCTGTTCAAAGCCGGTATGCGATGAAAAGGACAACCTTGCCTACAAGGCGGCAGACAGCTTTGCCAACACCTATTATAATAAAACCGGGAAAGTATTTTCTGCGAAAATAACTATTGAAAAAAACATCCCGGACAAAGCAGGTCTTGGCGGTGGAAGTGCAGACTGTGCGGCTGTGCTTGACGGTCTGCGAAAGCTTTTGGGAGTACTTACAGAAAGGGATATTGAGGATATCGCCTCGGCCCTTGGTTCAGACGTTCCTTTTATGCTTGAAAAGTACGACTGTGCTCTTGCGACAGGCACAGGAACAACACTTGAAAAGCTTCCTATGATGCCGGTATGCTACTGTGTTATAGCAACACCATCTGTGGGACTTTCCACAAAGGAAATTTACGAGCTGTTTGACAGTAGCAAAAACAGTGCACCGAAGGTGCGTGTAAACTCCCTTATCTCTGCTCTTGAGCAGGAGGATTTGTGCGGCATATGCAACAACATAAAAAATCAATTTGAGCCTGTGTGTATCGGTAAGCTTCCGGAAATTGGAATAATCAAAAAGGCACTTAATTCCTTCGGTGCTTATGCCTCACAGATGACAGGCAGCGGAAGTGCGGTTTTTGGCATATTTGCTGATGAAACGGCGGCAAAAAAAGCCTACGACGGACTTGAAAGCCTTGATTTTGACGTAAAGAGAAATATTTGCAGAATTTAATTTGATTTTTTTGGATAAATCCGAAATTTGCGGTAATAATTTTTGTAAACCACAAATTTTGGAGGATATTCAAAGTGAAAAACAAACTTATATCATTTTTAAAGACTGTAGCACGCAGAATAAATCCTGTATCAGCCGCTGCGCTTATTGCTTTTGTTATGCTTTCTGTAATTGTAGCATCAGCCGTAGCTCCGCTTGACGGTGAAAAGGAGTTATATTCGGGAATAATACGTTTTCACGTACTTGCAAACTCTGACAGTGAAAATGACCAGAAGCTTAAGCTTAAGGTCCGTGACAGCGTAACTGAATACACCACAGAATTGCTTGATACTTGTACAAGTATTGAAAAGGCAAAAGAACTGATTTCTCAAAACAGCAGCAATATAATCAGACTTGCAAAGGAATGCATAGAAGCGGACGGCTACGATTATGACGTAAGTCTTGAGCTTGGATTTGAAAGCTATCCGAGAAGAACATACGAAAGCTACACCTTCCCAGCAGGAAACTACTATTCTGTAAGGCTTAAAATAGGCGAAGCAGAAGGTAAAAACTGGTGGTGCGTGCTATTTCCGCCTATGTGTAATGCGGGTGCTGTGGTTGAAAAATACGATGACATAAACGAACTTAAAAAAATCGGCTTTACCGACAGTGAAATTGCGCTTATAAGTGAGCCGGATAATTCAAAGGTTAAAATAAGATTTTTCTTTCTTGACCTTCTGGGTAGATTCAGATGAAATGAGGTGACAGCTTGCTACATAATATTTGCGGCAGGGCTAAAAGCGGAAAAACCGAATATGTTTACTCTCTGTGTGAGGAGCTTATAAATCAGAAAAAACATACTTTTCTGATAGTTCCGGAGCAAAGCGCCGTTATAACGGAGCGTCAGATTATAAAACGTCTTGGTAACCGCTCTAATGAATATATTGAAGTTATAAACTTTAAGCGTCTTTGCAACCGTGTTTTCAGGAAAACCGGTGGCCTTACTCAAAGCTACGTTGATTCAGCACATAAGCTGCTTATTATGTCGCAGGCGACGGATGCTGTACGTGAATTTCTTCTTGAATACAGAGGTGCAAGCGAAAACTCGGATTTTGCGGAAAAAGCACTTTCAGTAATCTCTGAATTTAAAAATTTCGGTATAACTCCAAAGCTTCTTGAAAAAAGTGCAGTCAAGCTTTCAGAGGAAAATCCACGCCTCACGTCAAAGCTGCGTGATTTTTCACTTCTTTACGCACAATATTCTTATCTTCTTTCAGAACTTGGATACCATGACAGCTCTGACGACCTTGAAAGACTATGCAGCGTTTTAAACGACACAAAATTTTTCAGCGGCAAGACGGTAATTATAGACTCTTTTTACGGCTTTACCGTACCGGAACTTAATATTATTGATAAAATGGTACGTGATGCGGATGACGTTTATGTTTCATATCTTTT
>JAZOCR010000075.1:0-12236 GCA_045596605.1 Eubacteriales bacterium
GAATAAGCCCTCCTTCATTTCTATTATCGGGATTTTGGTTTCTACCTGGGAGCCTGCCACCTCGTGATATAGCTTCATCTCGCCGCCGACAGAGCCGTTCCAACACTCGGTAGAGGGAATTCTAAGGCTTCCCTTAGTACCCATTATTATGGTGTCACCGGGGGTATCAAGGTTCATAGCCCATGCTATTCTGAAGTCAAGGATAATTCCACCTTCAAGACGAACGAATGCAGCAGCAAAGTCTTCAACACCGAAAATGTCGGCATATTCTGCGGGCTTACCCTTGGATGTGAAGAATTCGGGGTTCTTTCCGTGATAGTCGGAAACATAACCTGTAACTGTAAGAGGCTTGGGATAGCCGATTGCGTTAAGAACCATATCGAGTGAGTAACATCCGATGTCACCCATAGCACCGATAACGCCCTTGTCCTTTTCGATAAATGTTGTACCGAAGGGTGTAGGAATACCTGATCTTCTTCCGCCGCCTGTCTGAATGTAGTAAATCTTACCAAGCACACCGGACTGAACGATTTCCTTAACCATCTTCATATTGTCGTCAAATCTGGGCTGGAAGCCGATTGAAAGAATCTTTCCGCTTGCCTTTTCAGCCTTGCGGATTGCAACTGCTTCTTCAGTGGTTACGCACATAGGCTTTTCAAGAAGATCGTTTACACCGTGTTCGAGAGCGTAAATGGAACATTCTGCGTGAGTTTTGTTGTATGTGCAGACAATAACCGCATCAACACCGCCTGCGTCAATAAGCTCCTTGTGATCTCTGTAACACTTTACGCCTTCAAGATTAAATTCCTTGAGGAAGGCTTCTGCCTTGCCTTCAATAAGGTCAGCAGCTGAAACGATTTCAGCATCAGGCATTTTGAGAAGCTCTCTTACGTGATGGTGAGCAATCCAACCTGTACCGATAATACCAACTCTTACTTTCTTGGAAGCGTCGATTTCCTTTGTGTCGTGATTTACCTTGTATGCGTCAAGGCTATTCTTTACTGATTCTGCCATAATAAATTCCTCCCTTTTAAAAAAGACTTGATTTTTTTTGCACTTTGTGCTATATTCATTATAGCAATAATATTGACTGTTTTCTATAAAAATTTTGACTATTGTTTGCACTATATTGACAAAAACGGAGGTTAGTATGTTTAATGAACAAATACGCTTTTCTCTGAAAAGGCTTCCGATACGCATCTCGCCAAGGCTTGTGGAGCATCATGCCGATGAGCGTTTTCCGATACATCATCACGATGAATTTGAATTTCTGCTTATGGTTAGAGGAGAAATGTTGTGTGAAATCGACGACACAAAATACATACTCAAAAAGGGCGATGTTATCTTTGTAAACGGGCGAGTACCTCATATGACACAGACTCTTGAGGAGGGAACCATATATCTTCTTCTGAATATTGGTATGCCGTCATCGGGAAAAGGCCCTCTGCGTTATATATTGAAATTTCTGAAAAACTCAAATTCCCCCTGCTACCACTTTAAAAATGGGACAAGCGAAAACCGGGACATATATCAATATATAATGAAAATGTACGACGAGAACCGAGAAAAGAAGAACGGTTATGAGTTTTATATGGAAGCATATATGCATATGATACTTGCGCTTCTTCACAGAATGGACATCCTCTGTGATGAAAGTCATATAGGCGACCATAAGGCGATAGAAAAGATTATGCCTGTCCTGGAGTTTGTTGATAAAAACTTTGCAGAGCAGATAACTCTTGACACTATAAGTGAGATGCTTAATTTCAATAAGTCATATCTTTGTCGGCTTTTCAAAAGTGCTACAAACAGTACCTTTACTGAATATCTTAATTTTGTGCGTATCTGTAAGTCTGAAAAGTTGTTAAAACAAGGTGAAAATATTTCAGAAGTTGCCTATGCAGTTGGATTTTCTTCTCTGTCATACTTTAACCGGACCTTCAAGAAGTATAAAAGGTGCTCGCCGTCAATGTATAAAAAGCTCATATCAAAGCGGGGAAGCTACGAATATACTAACGCTTGACGGACAACACGGAATCTTTCAATGAACACAAAAATGGCGGTGTATCAGATGATACATCGCCAGCAGTATTTATATAAAGTAATTTTAATAAGTATATCCGCTCTTTACAAGACCTTTTATGTATGTAAAGGTTTCCTTTTCGCCTTTGTTACGAAGCATAATAAGAAAGCTTTCAAGAAGGTCTGAGGTTTCGGGGTGAATAATTCTGTTTGGCTTTCCACGCAGGAAATAGTCAATGGGGTGACTGTCCGTGTATTTGTCCCCCTGATATATTTTACTTGCCGCAACTCTGTCGCAGAACATTTCCACAACAAAAATAAACGGCATTTTTACCGGCATAACCTTGCGCTCTGCCATATTGTAGTCTGTCCAGTATTCAAAATGGTGCTTGTTTCTGCCCTTGTGGTGAAGCCATGCAGATGAATATCCATTTTCTTCACGTTCAAGCTCATTAGGGCTTCTTGTGCCGACATAATATTTTGCGCCGGGTATAAACTCCGTAGGGCTGTATTTTGACAGGTCGTGAAGTAGTCCACGCCATAGTATACCGCATTTTGCGCAGTGATATATTACTTTGTTTCTGTGTTTTGTGATTGTGACGAAATGTCCAATTGGGTTCATATACCGGACGACTCCTTTCGCAAATGTGATTTTCAACTCTTTTTATTATAGCATACACTTGTATTTCTTGTCAAGAAGAACAAAATCCCAAATGAGCTCTGTATAAAAATCTTATATATGGATAAAGATATAATATATTTATAAATAAGGAGAATAACTATGAGAACAACCGAAATAGAGCTTCTTGAGCATATGGTAAAAAGCACGGAAATGGGAATGGACGGCATAAAAAACGTTCTTAAAAAAGCAAGTGAGAAGAAGCTTCGTGACGAGCTTCAGGACGAGTATTCCGAATACGAGGCAATTCACCGTGACGCAAGTGCACTACTTGCAGAGCGAGGCGAAGCGCCTGCCGGGATAAGTGCTTTTGCCAAAGTATCTTCCGAGATGATGACGGAAATAGAAACCGCTTTTGACCAATCCAGCTCAAAGCTTGCAGATATGATGATAAAGGGTACTACTATGGGAGTAACAAAAAGCCTTAAGCTTATGAACAGCTATGACGGAGATGATGAGCGTGTAAAGGCTCTTTGTGAAAGACTTAAAAAGCTTGAAGAAAACAGAATTAATAACTTAAAGTCATATCTTTAAATGATAGGTTTTTAAGCAAGAATTTCAAAAATGCCCCCGCTGCTTTTTTTCAGTGGGGGCAAGTTGCCGTTACACTCAAAGAGCCTTAAAGACACGCCTTTACAGCTATGTGGTGCAACCCAGGAGGTGTGTGATATGCAAGGTTATGATGTTTTTCAGTTAGTTACAACCGTTGTTGCAGAAGCAGCAAAGGAAAATAAGAGCGATAAGGATAATAATCCAAGTGTTTTCGCCGTTTACAGCGTTACAAAAGCAGCCACCCATTGTGTGTTCCTCCTTGTAATGTTTGAATGATTTTGCTTTGAGCACCGGTCTTTCGGCACTCTGCTATATATTATGAAAGGGGCGTCTTTTGTGTTAAGGAGCACAGTAGAGGGCAATTGTGAATTTTGTAATTTCCATCACAAAAGAAAAAACTGCGATGAAAATATCGCAGTTTTAAGAATAATAATGTTTTAAATCTGTTTTTGATGGATTAGTCCTCGTCGTCAATTGCAAGCTTTCCAAGCTCCATAAAAGTATCAAGAAGCTCGGTGTCGGATGCTGAAAGCTTCAGTCTCCTTCCACACTCCTTGCAGATAAGCGTTACGCTGTCGTCACTTACTTCAACTTCAACACCCGGTGCCGTTTTCATGTTTCTGCACCGGCAAAGTATGTTTCCGCCTTCTGCACATTCTTCAATAAAGCTGAGAATTATTCTCATGTTTTCAAGAAGCGCAGTATCGTAGCCGTCATCATATCCTTCGGCGCTTTGCATCATTGCACGAAGCTCTTCTCCGTTCTTTTTTAGCTCCTCTTTTACTTTGCTTTTTTCTCCCATAAAGCAGATGTCAAGTCTTGTAAAGGAGCACTGGAGAACGAATATTTCTTTAGAAAACGTTGTCTGCGCACTGAGGGTAAAAGGGTGGGGGTGAGGGCAGGCAACGCAGGGCACGAGAAGACGCACCTTTCCGTCGGTGGAAAGTGTTATTTCAAGCGCGCTTTTTCCGCAGTTGGGGCACGCCGCACGTATTTTTCCCGAGGACAGTGAAAATACTGATATTTCCGTTTCTATTTCACAGCAGCACTCATTGCAGCGTGCCGCTACCGTTATTCTGTTTTCTGTAAACATATAATAAAGCCTTTCGTATTTAACCGTGATTGATTTGCGTTAGTTTATAAAAACATTGTTTTTGCATCTTTCATAGTAGAACAGATACTGCTGTGCAAGTCCTGCATATTTTCCGAAATATTCCGCTCCAACCTTTCCCTCATAATATTTGTCAAGTATACGCTTTACCCACACATCCACAGGAAATGCATCATACTTTTGGTAGGCAAAAAGCAGTACGCAGGATGCAACCTTAAGTCCAACCCCTTTTATATTCTGAAGATACCTTGCTCCTTCGTCGTATGTCATAAGGCATGGGAGCATAAGGTCAAATTCACCGCTTGCGACTTTAGAAGCTGCATCGTATATGTACTTTGCACGAAATCCCGTACGAAGCTCAGCCATGCCTTTTTCACCGGCTCTTGCGACAGCTTCGGCAGTCGGGAACGAGTAGTGCACGTTTCCGTCATTATCTGTGAAAACCGGCTCTCCGTAGGTTTTACAAAGATTTGAAATTATACCTTTAATTCTGGGGATATTGTTATTCTGACTTATAATAAATGAGCAAAGGGCCTCCCACTTGTCCTGATGGAGTATTCTGATGCCCTTGGAAAACTCTGTGGCTTGCAAAATCACATCATCAAAAGCAAGCTCTTTACCTGCAAGAGCATAATCAAAGTCCATATCAAAATAATCACGGAAAATTTCATTATAATCATTTTCGGTGCAGTAATTCAGTATTACGTCACTTTGGATTTTTGATATTTCAATATATTTGTTCTTTGCAACGCCGAAATAGGTTCCGTCTGCCTTTCTGTCAAAGCGGAAGCACTGACCGCAGTCAAAAACCTTTTCAGGCTCAAAGTTATCTGCATTTTTAATTATAGTCCTGTTTTTTTCAAAAACAATTTTGTTTTTTGTTTTTACCATAGCTTTGCCTTTTTTAGTTTGTTTATATTATGTACTTGAACTTTTCTGAATTTATGGTATAATAATAAAAAATATCCTTAAGTAAGAGGAGCATACCGTTATGGACGAAAAAATTTATACTATACCTGTCAACATGGCATTTGAAAAAAAGGACGGCTGTCCTTTCTGCACTCTAATGAGGGAACTTGAAAACGCTGAGCTTGACCTTATCCTCGGTGCTTCAATGATGGAGCCTGATATAAGAATAGAAACAAATAAGCTTGGTTTCTGCTCACGCCACTTTGCAAAAATGTTTACTATGAAAAACAGGCTGGGGATGGGGCTTATGCTGGAAAGCCACCTTGACCATATAAGCGGCAAGGTGACGGGAAAACCGTCAATTCTCAGCCGTGACTCAGGCTCAAAAGCCGCAGACTACATAGATAAGCTGTCGGACAGCTGTTACGTTTGTGAAAGAATTGAGGGTAAAATTTCAAAGATGTTCGTTACCGCAGCGTATCTCTGGGAACACGAGAAGCAGTTCAGACAGTATCTTCGTGAGCAGCCTTTTATCTGCCTTGAGCATTACAGAATTTTTCTTCGAGTAGCACAAAAGCATCTGCCAAAGAAGCTTTACCCTGATTTTCTCTCGGATATAAGCGAGCTTCAGACAAAATATCTTGATAAGCTTTGCGCAGACGTTTCCTGGTTCTGCAAGAAGTTTGATTACAGATACGATGATGAACCCTGGGGAGATTCGAAGGATGCCGTTGAGCGTACCATTACGTTCCTTTGCAGTGACTCCTGGAAGGATATAAAGTAACTGATGAATACTTATTTTAGGCACATCTTATTTTGAGATGTGCTTTTTTATTCGGAAATTACATCTTTGGCATTTCTTTCATTATCCTGCTTTGCAAGCTCATAGCAAAGTGTAAGGAGGGTGTCGCCAAGGTGAATGTTTTCAATTTTTACATCGTATTCGGGAAGACGAAGCTCCATATTTGAGAAGTTCCAGAATCCACGTATACCTGCCTTTGCAAGCTGCTTTGCAACATCGGGTGCCTCAAGCTTTGGAACCGTAAGCACTGCAATTGCAATATCGTTTTCACGGCAGAAGGCTGAAACCTCACTCATATCCTTTACCGTAAGGTTGCCCACCTGTGTGCCGATTACTCTGTCCGATACGTCAAACAGTCCTTTTATTGATACGTTTCTTTTTTCAAAAAGAGGATTATTTGCAAGTGCACGTCCCAGATTTCCCACACCGACGATTATTGCATTGTAGTTCTTATCAACTCCGAGAATGTTTGAAATCTCATTGTAGAGATACTTTACGTTGTATCCGTATCCTTGCTGCCCAAAGCCACCAAAACAGTTAAGGTCCTGACGTATAAGCGACGCAGTTACGTTCATTCTGTCAGCAAGGTCCTTGGAGGAAATTCTCATTATGTTGCAGCGTATGAGCTCCCGCAGATATCTGAAGTATCTCGGAAGTCTTCTGATAACGGCAGTGGAGATTTGCTTTTCATTTTTCTGTTGTTTGTTCATAAAAGTACAAACTACCTTTCAATATTATTAATGTTGAAATGCTAATTTTTATCGCAATCCTTAGTGGCGTATGCGTTAAGCGCAAGGTTATAGAAGCGACTGCGCCGGTTTTCGGGACAACCTATGTATTCATAGTATCCTTGTGCACCCACCATTACGCCGTTGTCACCGCAGAGTGATTTTGGAGGCAGATACAGCTTTACGCCGTGCTTTTTACATAGCTTTTCAAGCTCCGTCCTCAGATGACTGTTTGCTGCAACACCGCCTGCTATTACAAGCTTTCCACAGGTGAATTTTTCTTTATCGGAAATAAGAAGCTCAATTCTCTGGCATATTGCATGTACTACTGCCTTTGTAAAAGAGGCTGCAAAATCGAAAGTGTTTATTTCCTCGCCCTTCTGACTTGCCGTGTGAAGTGCGTTGACCGCACTTGTTTTAAGTCCGGAAAAAGAAAAATCAAGTGGAGCGTCTTTTACCTTGGCATCGGCAAATTTGTAAGCATTGTAACTACCTTCGTATGCAGCAGAATCCATTTTTGCACCGCCGGGATAGGGGAAGCCGAGAAGTCTTGCAACCTTGTCAAAGCATTCGCCTGCGGCATCGTCACGGGTGACGCCAAGTATTTCAAAATCCGTGTATGAATTTACACCGATAAGCGAAGTGTGTCCGCCCGAAGCGACAAGTGCTGCAAAGGGAGGCTCGAGCTTTTCTGTGCCGTTTTCTCCGCTGTACACGGTATAAATTGCCGATATATGCGCTTTTATATGGTGAACCGGAATAAGTGGCTTGTTATATGCAAAAGCAAGGCTTTTTGCAAAGTTTACACCTACGAGAAGTGCTCCGATAAGTCCCGGGCAGTTTGTAACTGCAATGGCATCGATTTGCTCCATAGTGAGTTTTGCATCTGACAGTGCTTTTTCACAGACACCCCATATTGCTTCCGAGTGTGCACGTGAGGCAATCTCCGGCACAACGCCGCCGTAAAGAGCGTGGGTTTCTATTTGCGAGGCAACGACGCTTGAAAGTACACGCCGCCCGTCCTCAACAACTGCGGCGCAGGTTTCGTCGCAGGAGGATTCTATGGATAGGATTTTCATAAAAGTTTTGCTGTTCCTTTCGTGAAGGTTTTGAGATTATAAGTCAAGGTTGTAAAGCAGAGCGTCCTCGGCAGGCTTCTTGTAGTAGTTTTTGCGCTCGGCAACCATACGAAAGCCGAATTTTTCGTACAGTGCTATTGCCGCCGCATTTGAGCGTCTTACCTCAAGGGTAAGGGTAGTTATGCCGTTTTCCTTTGAATATTCACACAGAGCACCAAGAAGCTTTTCACCGACACTTTTTCTGCGAAAGGCAGAAAGCACGCCGATATTGTTTATTGCGCCTACGTCAAAGGAAGTATACATTCCGATATACCCGGCAATGCTCCCGTCAAGCATTGCAACAAAGTATACAGCATAATCGCAGGAGAGAAGCTCCTGCAATGCATTACGGGACCAAGGTTCGGAAAAGCATTCGTTTTCAATCCTTTCAAGCCCGTCAATGTGATTTAAGTTCAGTCGTTCAATAGTTATTGACATTTTTATTTATCAAATAGCTCGCAAATTATTGCGTCTATTCCTTTTTCGATTTCTTTAAGAGTTGCTTTGTAGGTTTCAGGATTTCTGCCGTACGGGTCAGGAATATCAAAGGGAAAAGCAAAGACTTTGCTTTCAGCACCCGGGAATTCATCATTTATTCTGAGAGCGTGAGCCTTACTTATTCCGACTATATAATCACACTCGGAAACAAGCTCTTTTGTAAGTTTTACAGAGCTGTGAGAAAAGTCCGGTATTCCGTACTCCATAAGCGCAAGCTTTGAATTTTCGGACACGGGAGAGCCATCGGCGAAAAGCCCTGCAGAGAGGGCAATTGCATCAAGCCCCATATTTGATGCTTTTTTGTTGAATATAGCCTCGGCCATAGGACTGCGACAGGTGTTGCCTGTACATACGAAAAGAATTTTTTTCAACTCATTTGCCTTTCTGCCAAAAATCAGTAGCCAAGACGTCCGCCCAGACTGTCGTCGTCGGTTATCCAGTCGGCAACGTTGTATACTGTATATGAATCCTTAGTGTTACGTACGATTACTCTTTCAATTCCGGCGTTAATAACAAGCCTTTTACACATCTGACAGCTGCAGGTATCAGGAACAAGCTCACCGCTTTTTCCGTCAACGCAGGCAAGGTATATCGTTGCGCCAAGCATCTGCTCACGGGATGCGGCAATTATCGCATTCGCTTCTGCGTGAACGCTTCTGCAAAGCTCATATCGCTCACCTCTCGGGATGTTCATAGCCTCTCTTGTGCAGTGACCTATGTCAGTACAGTTTTGTCTGCCTCTTGGTGCACCGTTATAGCCGGTTGAAACTATTATGTCATTCTTTACGATTATAGCACCGTATTTTTTTCGAAGACAGGTTGCACGGCTTGCAACTGTGCAGGCTATATCAAGATAGTAGTTTTCCTTGCTTATTCTTTCGTTCATTGTTTTCTCCTTTTTACTATTCGGGACGTTTATCAGTTCACCGCTTCTGCGTCAAATGCGAATACCGGAGCGTAAACGTCGGTGTAATAGGACAGACTGCGGTCTATTCTCTCAGTTTCTTTTACAATTAAGGATTTCAGATTGTCTGTAATGAGCTGTGCTTTCCCTTTGCTGTACAGGTACAGCCCTTTTTTGTCAGTCTTTACACCGTTTTCGTATTCGCTTTTTGCAAATATTATCTTTGAAAGGTCCTTTTTTACTGCCCTTGTTTCTTCCGGCAAAAGTCCCTCACAGAGATTTGTAACATTGTCGCCTTTAATAAATGAGGCTACGTTGTCACCGCTTACAAGAATAGTTTTTCCGTCACTGCTGAATTTTACAAAATCCGGGTCAACGAAAATTTTTGCGGGAGTGTCGTTTTTCTTGCCGTATTTAACTGTAAAAAGATTTCCGTCATTATCTGTATAGCAGATTTTCTTACCGTCTGGGGTTATATCCACAAGGGTTTTACCTTGGAAGTCCATAAGCTCGCATAGCTCGTTTGAGCGGTGGTCTAGCTTCCCGCTGTAAAGCTTTCCGTCTGATACGAAGGCTACATAACCGTTTTCAGACACCTTAACACTGTCAAAGGTTCTGTCAAACACCGGTACCTTTGAACCGTCTTTTTCTACGCAGTATATACCCTGACGGTCTTTGTCAAAGAAGAAGTAGGGAAGAAGCGATGCTCCGTGAGTGTTTTGAATTTCCGGAATTTGTGCAGTGGAAAGCAGATTGTAATTTGCACTACGGTTCAGATTCTTTCCGAACACCGAGCCGTTATAGGTAAGCACAGTTGAATATGAGTCGCTTCCACAGCTGTAAAAAGTTGTTCTGTCAGAATACCCAATTGCAATTGAACGTCTGTCCTCGGAAAATACTATTCTTTCAAGATGTGACTCAGGAAGAAGAGGAAGCTCTATTCTTTCGGAAGTGCTCCTTTCAGAAATGATATTCATATTGGTTTCGTCTATTTTTTTTGCATATATAAGATATTCACCCTTATTGTCAATTGACAAGGGATAGGAGTTCTTTATTCCGGGATTTGTAATATCTCCGCTTGCTGCACTGTACTCCATAAGCTTTGTTGCACCGCTGTCATATATGCTGAACAGTGCGTGTCGTCCATTAGGGGAGATGCAGATGTCTTTTACTTCTTCGGAAATAAGCACCGGCTCTTTGCCGCCTTTTGAAAGATAGAGATTTGACAGATTATCTTGTGTGTTTACAGGAATGGCGATATACAGATAATTGCAATCTCCGCCTGCAAGCATAGAAGGAACGTAGTCGGCGTTTTCAGTAACTACGGAAACGTCTTTATAGTTTTTGATTTTAAGTATGTAGTTGGATGAGCTTTCTGCGGCTTTTCCGCAAAGCGCACCGGAAAATGAAACGTATACTTCTTTTCCGCCGGCTGAAGATACGTAATCCCGCAGAAGTCCCGTGCCGATGCACACTGTCTTTCCGTTGTCAAAAAGACAATTTAAACTATCGTCAGTGGTATAGTAGAAATTCGGTTGATTTTTTACTTCTCCTACTTTATAAAGCGCCGGCTCCTTGTCAGTAAAGCATACCATAATTATTACAAGAAAAATGGCGAAAAATGCGGCAAGAGCGGAGCACAGCTTTATAAGACGCTTGGTTTTGCCATTTAAGTTATCGTACTTCCGAGTGAACTTTGAAAGCTTTTTCTTTGCAGCTTTCGTTACCTTTGAGAAAATGCTTTCATCGGTATGCTTCTTAGCATTGGAATATTTCTCAAGGATTTCATCGGGAAGCTTATATTTTGCACCGCAAACGGGGCAGGTGCTTTCCGGATTTATTTGGTGAAGTGTCTTGCATTTAGGACAGGAGACTTTTGGCTGTTTACTGAAAAGCTTCATGCTTTAAATCTTCCTTTCAAATCTAAAATTATTATTTGGTTAGTAAAATAAAATTTGCTTGTAAACGTGATTTTCAAGCATGCAATATCTGTAAAGCGAAGAAACGTACACAAATACCACAATTATACATTATATATTATACATCAAGAAGCGAAAAAAGTCAAGTATCGCCGAAGAATGACAAATAAAAGGAAAAGAGGTGCGCAGTAGCAGTATTTAAGGGAAATGTGATAAAGTGGGCACGAGATGCATCATATTAACATAGTGTAAAATAAATGGAAATTAAGTAAAATTTGTTTCTGTTACTTGAAAAAAAGGAAATAATGTGATATAATAGCAAATGGTGTAGTTTGTGGATTTTCTGTCAAGCTACGTAATTTTAGTAAAATTTTAATTATATAAGGCAAAGCCCAGTGCGGCAAGCCTTCCGGTTATTCCGGGAAAGGAAGGATACTATGCTTAACAAAAAGACAGTTGAAGATCTCCAGGTGCGTGGCAAAAGAGTTCTTGTTCGCTGTGATTTCAACGTTCCGCTTAAGGACGGCGTTATCACAAGTGATAAGAGAATCGTAAGTGCTATTCCCACAATCAAGTATCTTCTTGAAAACGGTGCAAAGGTAATTCTTACATCACATATGGGTAAACCTCACGCAGTTCTTACAGAGGGCTTCGGACTTACAAAGAAGGAAAAGGCAAAGATTGAAGCTCTTCCTGCGGAAGAACAGGCAGAAGCTAAGGCAAAGATGCTTGAAAAGGCTGCAAAGGAAGATCCGATAAAGTTTACACTTAAGCCCGTGGCAGTAAGACTCAACGAGCTTCTCGGCGACAAGGTAACGTTTGCAGAAGACCTCATCGGTCCCGACGCAAAGGCAAAGGTTGCGGCTCTTGAAGAGGGCAAGGCAGTTCTTCTCGAAAATACACGTTTCGATGCAAGAGAAACAAAGAACGATCCCACTTTTGCAAAGGAGCTTGCTTCACTTGCTGAAGCTTATGTAAACGATGCATTCGGTGC
>JAZOCR010000076.1:0-3589 GCA_045596605.1 Eubacteriales bacterium
GTTTGTTTCAGGCTTTGGCTTAACCTTGTCCTGATAGTAGCTGTAGGTCATTGTAGCCTTGTCCGAGATGACTCTTGCCTCTGTTACAGAGCAGATAAAGAGTCCGTGAGTATCAAGGTCAACGTAGCTTTCAACCTTTAATGACATAAATGAGTTAATATATCTGGGCAAGAAAACAAGTCCGTTGTCCGAGCGAAGAACGTCGCAATTTGCAAATTTATCTACGTTTCTTCCGCTTACAAAGCCAAAGGCTTCAAACACCTTAAACGGAGCATCGGTTGAGAGACAGTTGACGTTCATAACTCCCGTTTGCTTTATAATATGATGAGAATAGTTGTCTTTGTTAATAGTTACGGCTATTCTGTTGGGGGTGTTAGTAACCTGAGTTACGGTGTTTACTATTAGTCCGTTGTCTTTTTTGCCGTCGTTGGAGGTAACAACATATAAGCCGTAGCCAATATTGAAGAGAGCTGTAAGGTCATTTTTATTTGCTGTTTCGTCCTGCTTTGCAAGATACTCCTTGCAGAGCTCCTCGGAAAGATTTTCAAGCTCGTTTCTGCTGTCTTCATTCAGCGCAGACAAAATGCGCACAGTAGTGTCTGTAAAGGTGAGATTTTTGCAAGGCTCAAGAAGCGAGCGCATAACCTTTGCGGCAAGGGGAGACCAGCTTCCGTTTTCAATTAAAGCAACTGTTCTGTTCCTGAATCCACGTTCTGTGAGGTGATTTATGAACTCACGCATAAATGGGAAGATTTCAGCATTGTAGGTTGTAGTTGCAAGAACAAGCTTGCCGTATTTAAAGGCGTCAGCAACAGCCTCGGACATATCGCATCTTGCAAGGTCGTAAATTTTAAGCTCAGGACACCCCTTTGCCTTTATCTTGTCACAAAGCTCATGAACGGCCTTTTTAGTGTTTCCGTATACGGAGGTGTATGCAACTACTATGCCGTCAGCCTCGGGGAGATATGACGACCAGGTGTTGTAAAGCCCCAGATAATAAGAGAGATTCTCGGTAAGAACCGGACCATGTAAGGGACAAATGGTCTGAATATCAAGAGTAGCAGCCTTTTTGAGAAGTGACTGAACCTGAGCACCGTATTTACCAACAATACCAATATAATATCTTCTTGCTTCATCCTCCCAGGGCTCGTCAGTTCCTATTGCACCAAATTTTCCGAAGCCGTCGGCGGAGAAAAGCACCTTGTCGGCATCATCGTAGGTTACTATAACCTCGGGCCAGTGTACCATAGGTGCAGTTACGAAATGAAGTGTATGTTTACCGAGATTTAAGGTGTCGCCCTCTTTGACAACAAGACGTCTGTCATCAAATTCCGTGCCGAAAAAGCCATTCATCATGGAGAAAGCCTTTGCAGATGAAACGATTATAGCATCAGGGAACGCCTTCGCAAAATTAAAAATGTTAGCAGAATGGTCAGGCTCCATGTGCTGAATAATAAGATAATCGGGAGTTCTGCTTCCGAGTGTGTTTTGTATATTATCAAGCCACTCGTGAGTGAAATTTGCATCAACGGTGTCCATAATTGCGATTTTGTCATCAAGAATCACATATGAATTATAAGAAATACCGTTTTTAACCTTGTACTGGCCTTCGAACAGGTCAATGTTCCTGTCGTTTACGCCAATATATTTGATGTCGTTTGAAATAAACATAGAAGTCCTCCGAACGTTATTAATTTAAGATTATTGTTTCCAAAGGTTGTAAAAATATTTAGATTTTAGGAAATACTTGACATTTCAGTGATATTATAATATAATGTTCTAAAAATGTATGTTGTATTTCCAACATTTGAGGTGATAAATTGAACTATAACACGAAATCATTAACAAAAGTTCCTCTTTTTGAAGGTCTTAGCGAAGAAGAAATTACCGGAATAATGCCTTGCCTTGGCGCTAAAGTTAAGGAATATAAGAAGAATCAGATAATTTTCCTTGAAGGTGAAAAAGCAAATAAATTCGGAATTGTTCTTGACGGAAGTGTTCAGTTAATAAAAGAAGATTATAGCGGAAACAGAAGCATGATAGGAATTATCGAGAAAAAGAACCTATTTGCTGAAGCATATGCGTGTTCCGACGATGAATTTTATCCTGTCAGCGCAGTTGCGGAAGTAAACAGCATTATTATGATAATAGAGATTTCGCATATAACATCTTCCTGCATCAATTCTTGTAATATTCACAGACTCCTTTTCAGAAATCTTATGAAAATCATTGCTAATAAGAATGTTTTGCTTGGCAGAAAAATTGAGTATATGTCAAAGCGCACTACCAAGGAAAAACTGATGTCATATCTTTCGTCAGAATCGGAACGTGCCGGAAGCAAAAGCTTTACGATTCCTTATGACAGACAGGAGCTTGCAGACTATCTTGGCGTTGAGCGAAGTGCAATGTCTGCTGAAATCAGCAAGCTTCGTAAGGAAGGTATAATAGAAGCAAATAAAAGTGATTTCAAAATTCTTGTTCCGTAAATATAGAAGACCACAGTAATGTCTGTGGTCTTTTATGCTATTTGAGCAGCTTTAGAATCTCCGGGAACGGCTCAAGACTGCGCTCAAGTATTCCGTGCATATGGGCAATTGCAATTCCGTAATTTACCATAGGAAGCTCACTTTTGCCACTTCTCTCAATACGGCTCTTCATTTCTTTTTCGTTCAGCATACAGCCACCGCAGTGAACGCATAATTTATATTCCGACAAATCCTCCGGAAATTCACCGCCGCTTGTGAATACGTACTGTGGCTTTGCGCCGGAATATTTCTCTATCCACGCCGGCATCTTTACACTACCTATATCACCGCACTGTCTGTGATGAGTACAGCCCTCGGAAATAAGAACCTTATCTCCATCTCTGAGCTTTGAAAGTACGGCGGCACCTTTTACAAGTACTGAAAGGTCTCCTTTGTATCTTGCAAAAAGAATTGAGAATGAGGTAAGTGTAATATCCTCAGGTACAATTTTTGAAACCTTACCGAAAACCTGAGAATCAGTAATTACCATTTTCGGCTTTTTTGAAAGGGAATTGAGAGTTTCTGATAGCTCAGTGTCACGACAGCACAGTACACTGCAGCCTGCTTCAAGTATGTCACGTATTGTTTGTTGCTGCGGAAGAATAAGTCGCCCTTTGGGAGCTGCTTCGTCTATAGGAATAACAAGGATTACATTGTCGCCCGGAGTAAGAAGGTCTGCAACAATTCGCTTGTTATTTTCCAAAGTCTTGAATTTTGCAAGCATTTCTTTAAGGGCATTTATTCCGTCTCCGGTCTTTGCACTGACATATATTTCGCCATCCCTTGCCTTTGGAACGGCTGTGAGCAGGTCGCATTTATTATAGGCGATAATGTGGGGCGTTTTTCGCTCGTTAAACATAGAGATAAGCATATTATCATATTCTGTAAGGTCACTTGAAGCATCACACACAAGCACGGCAATATCCGTGCTTGAAAGCACTTCCTTTGCCTTTTTTACACGAAGCTCGCCAAGCTCACCCTCGTCGTCAATTCCGGGTGTATCAATAATTACAACCGGTCCCAGGGGAAGGAGCTCCATTGCCTTTTTTACAGGGTCAGTTGTT
>JAZOCR010000077.1:0-11905 GCA_045596605.1 Eubacteriales bacterium
CAAAGAAAAGCACTTACCTTGATAATGCGGAAAAATGCTGTCACTGCGGTTTTGAGCTTTTACCCGGCGAGGAGGCTTTAGAAATTTTCATTAATGGCGATACAATTCACAAAAGCTGCTGGAATGAATATGCAGACGAAAATTTTTCTGTATTCGGAAAGGATTTCATTTTTTGTGACGACGATGACGGCTGTATGTAAGGCTTGGGAGGTGATGAAATGAAAACAATCAGAACAAAATCCATTGCTGCATATAGAAAAATGGCAGAGGAATATTTTTGTGCTTGTGATGATGCAAATTCCAAATCAGGCAGCAAAATTATAAAGCCCTATACCCTTTCCGGTCTTCTTTGTGCGCTTGGGCTGACAAAGGAACAATTCTTTTCTCTTGGTGACAGCCGTGACGGCAGAAAGCTTATTAATCATGCAATACTGAAAATAGAAGCTTTTATAGAGGAAAATGCGCTGAGCGGAAAGTTATCTGCGAGTGCTGCGGCAAATTCTCTTAAATACAGCTTTGGCTGGAATGAGAAAATGGAGCCGGCTTCGGAAAACAGCTTCACTGTTTCGCTGTCAGAGGAAGCAAGCAGGCTCGGAGAATAACAGTAAAATGACTTTGAAAGCAGGTGAAGATTATAGGAGATAAGGAAAACAAAAACATTATTTTATCCGGTATTCCTCAGGCAAAGCAAAAGCTTTTTTTTGACAGCCGTGCTAAGTACACGGCATACGGTGGAGCACGTGGAGGTGGCAAGAGCTGGGCACTGAGGCGAAAGCTTATACTGATGTGTCTAAAATACGACGGGCTTTCCGTACTGCTTCTGCGGCGCACCTACCCGGAGCTTCGGGAAAACCACGTGCGTCCGATGTTATCGGAGCTTCGGGATATTGCCGTTTACACAGAAACAAGGCAGTGCTTTGAATTCCCTAACGGCTCGAGAATAAAGCTTGGCTACTGCGACTGTGAAAATGACGTTAATCAGTATCAGGGACAGGAATATGACGTTATAGGCTTTGACGAAGCAACCCAGTTTTCCGAATATCAGTTTCAGACAATAAAGGCGTGTCTTCGTGGTACAAACGACTTTCCAAAAAGAATTTATCTTACCTGCAATCCGGGGGGCGTAGGTCACGCTTGGGTAAAGAGGCTTTTTATTGACAGGGACTACAGGGCGGGTGAAAAAAGCACAGATTATGCTTTTATTCCGGCATCGGTTTTTGACAACAAAATTCTTCTTGAAAAGGACCCTGACTATCTTGAGCAGCTACAAAGTCTCCCGGGTGACCTTCGCAGTGCCTGGCTTGACGGAAACTGGGACGTATTTTCCGGGCAATATTTTCCGGAGTTCTGTGAAGATATTCACGTGCTCTCTCCCTATCCGATTCCAAAGCCATGGAAGCGTTACTGCGCAATTGACTATGGGCTTGATATGCTTGCGGCACTTTTTATTGCTCTTTCGCCTGACGGCGAGGCTATAGTGTATGATGAAATACACATTTCCGGTCTTATTGTAAGTGAAGCGGCGAAGAAAATTCTTGAAAAATCAGGCGGCGTGAGTATTTTCATTGCACCGGGTGACTTATGGTCAAGGCAGAAGGACAGTGGCAAGAGTATTGCAGAGCTATTCTCTGACTGCGGTGTATATCTTACAAAACTAAATACAGAAAGAGTCGAGGGGTGGCTATGTCTTAAGGAGTGGCTGAAGCCTTATGAAAAAGACGGCAAGACCACTGCGAAGATGAAAATATTCAGAAGCTGTCCAAATCTCATACGCTGCTTACCGCTTCTTATGTGTAACAAATCCCGTCCCGGTGATGCATCAACCGAGCCGCACAGCATTACTCACGCACCTGATGCACTAAGATATTTTGCCGTATCAAGGCCGGTTGCCTCAAAGCTTTCCGAAAAAGACGGCAAAATACGTCTTCCGGAAAGACTTGGCAAGAGGCTTAAAAATTCAAGGCATTAAAAGTCTGAAAACAAATTATCAGACTTATATAACGAAAGGAATGGTCATAAACATGAAAAATTTCAGAAACACATTTTTAAAGAGAAAAAGCCCCGGCGCAGCTTCCGACTACGATTACTCCTCGGCATTTGCAAGAGAGGACACGGTAGCAAGACTGCTTTCCCACGCAAAGCAGGCAAAGTATGAAATATCACAGTACTGGAAGAAAATGCGCTCCTATTATGACGGTAACCATCAGACAGATATTTTTTCCGACTCATTCTGCTCTTTCAATGATTTGCCTTTTAAGGTGGCAAAATCCAGTGACGGATATATTCATGTTGAAAGTCAGATTGACGCATCTCTTCCGGAGTTTGAGTTCTCGCCGAGAAGTGCAGAGGACTCTGACAAGGCGAAGCAAAGAGAGAAGGTTGTGCGCTACATATGTGACAGAAACAATCTTGAATTCAAGAACTCAAGAAACGAAAGACGGCTTGGCATTCTCGGCTCTGCGGTATGGAAGGTCTGCTGGGATGCTTCGGTAAATGAAGACGGTGTAGAGGGTGAGGTTATGATAGACAATCCGAGACCGCAGGAGATTTATCCCGACCCTACTGCCGCATTTATTGACGACTGCGAATACATTGGCTACGTATATCCTGTTCATAAGGAAAAGGCAAGACGTGAGTTTTCAGATGAGTTGTCTGCAAGGGGGATTTCCTTTGATGAGATTTACGCATATGAAGACACTTCAAAAAACGTATTTCCCACAGGCGACAGCGAAAATTTTTCCCAGGATGTTGCAAGTGACGTACTTACCGTAACAGAATGGTGGTTCAGACAGCCTTATGACGGAGAGGCGGACGTTGAGAGTGTTGTTGACGGTGAGAAAAGAACTATTCATTACACATACAAGGCAGGCGACATTGCCCTCTCTGTTCTTATAGGAAATATTGAAGTAAGATACATTCCTAAGTACTGGCAGGAAACCGATTGCAAGATGTTTCCTTTTGTAATTTACGACAGAATTCCGCAGGAAAAGACTCTTTGGGGAAAAAGCGAGCTTGAAGCTATTATTCCTTTTATTGATGCGGCTGACAGAGAAATTGCTTACGCACAGCTGAACTCCGCTTTTTCTTCAAACGATATTATTGTTGCAGAGGAAAACGCTCTTTGCGACGACAGCACTCTTGACAATTCTCCGGGTGCGGTATGGAAGCTTCGTCCGGGTATGATGGGCAAAGTACAGAGACTTGGAAATTCTGCTTATTCTGAAAGCTACCTTCACGCAAACTACGACAAGTGGCGTTATCTTATAGAACAGACTACCGGTAACTTTACCATAAATCAGGGAAATGAGCCTTCAAGAGTTACCACTGCAACGGGAATTGCACTTCTGAATGAGCGAGCAAAGAACAGAAGCTCCCTTAAAAAAATAGACAAAAGCGCAGGCTTTGCAAGGCTTTTTGAGCTTTG
The DNA here is from genome assembly GCA_045596605.1 of Eubacteriales bacterium. Taxonomy (GTDB): domain Bacteria; phylum Bacillota; class Clostridia; order Oscillospirales; family CAG-382; genus SIG622. The sequence goes on from JAZOCR010000077.1 coordinate 3,425, forward strand.
CGACAGAACTGCACTTGAATACTACGATGACGGAAGAGTTATTTTTGCAGGTGCGGCTTCCGGTGAGGATTTCATTTACCGCTACGGTGATTACAGAAAGGTTTCAGACGGAAAGAGCTATATTCCGAGAGTAGACGTAAGAATACATATCGGAGACGGTCTTGCAAACTCCAAGGCGTTCACTATTTCTGCTATCAGCTCTCTTATTTCCACTCCTATAACCGCTGACAACTACCGTCTTGTCAAGAGCTATCTTGAGCTTATTGACCTTCCTATGAGAAAGGAAATATGCGACACCCTTGACGAAAAATTCGGCAAAAGCCAGGGCGAGCTTGCCGCATCAGCCACAGAAGAAATGCAGATAAAGGGACTTCTTGAAGAAATGCTTACAGACACGGAAGCTATGGAGGATAGGGAAAACTATGATGAATAAGACCACTGATAAAATTTGCGAAAACACTCCGTGCGCATCGGAGAAAAACAGTAATGACGCTACACATTCAGAAAGCGGCAAGCGCCTTTTTACACAGCGTGAGCTTGAGAAGTGTATCGGCGAACGTCTTATGCGTGAAAGACGGAACAACGCCTCTCTACAGAGCATAAAAAAACTCGTTGACGGGCTTTGTGAAAGAGGAATTATTAACGCTGACTCGTATGCGGAGGCAGAAAGGGAGCTTTGTGAAAAGCTTTGCTCAGTAAATGCCGGAAATACGAGGGAGGAAAACTCGGAAGGTGCTGTGTTACCTGAAGTTACAAACAAGGAGGAAATTTCTGAGAGCGGAAATTCCGGGGAATCTGCGTCAGAAATTCAGCCCTTGCAGGACACACAGGTAACGGAGAATTCTGAATCTTACGTGACTTGCTATGAAGGCAGTGACAATCAGGAGGAAAAGGATACCGGTGAGCAGGATATATGCGATGAGTGTGAAGCTTCAACTGCACTGCAGGAGGAAGAACCACAAAGCCGCACGGAAGAGCTCTGTGAGCTTTGCCTTAAGTATCCGTCTCTTGATGCTGCAGAGCTTCTTAAAAGCAAGGAGTTTGCCGTCTACTCCAAGGGGAAAGACGGGACTTTACTTGAACTGTACGAGGGATTCAGCTCGCTTCTCGATGCTCTTGAAAGCTATAGCAGGTCAAAGGCTACGGGATATACACCTAAAAATAATGCACCTTACGAAATTTCCAATCACGAAAGGCACGCTATGAAGGCACTTTCTTCCACAGGGTTTTCAAAGCTCAGTGCCTCGGAGTCATCGGATTTTTCCGAGCTTCTGTCACCCTCTCAAAGAAGTATAGCACGACGTGCGGGTATTTCATACAGAGAATATGCGCAGTTGCTTTCGGACATTCCGGACAGTTCACGTATTAAAAGACATCACTAACAGCCCTTTTAATACGTAAAAAGCCATAAGCTTTCCAAGCATTGGACATCTTGATTTTATAGATTCCTGTGTTGAAAGCAAGGCTTACAGAGTAAGCTTACATACGTTAAGTAACTCTGCCCAAATTAATATTTTTCAAAACAGAAAGGAATTACTACTATGCACGATATTTACACATGGCCCAATGACCTTTACCCTCTCGTCAAAAAGAGATTTGACCTTCGCTACGGAAAGCGTATCGACCTTATAAACGAGGTTTGTGATATTATTGAGCAGGACGAAATCGACTACAAGCTTGAAGGTGTCGGTGGTTTCGGTGAGCTTCCCGAATATGACGGCTCATCTCTCGTATCTGCTGATCAGAAGAGAAGCTTTATTACCACAATTACTCCCAAGGAACACGCTCTTGCAGTCAGCCTTTCCTACAAGAAGGCAAAGGTTGACCTTTCAGGCGAAGCAGCTAAAATCGGTACAAGACTTGCGGATTCCGCTTATATGACTGTGCTTAACGAATTTTACCGTGTTTTCGGCAATGCTTTCACCACAGAAGGTGCAGACGGTTGTCCCTGGGCTGCTGAAAATCACCCTGTAAACACTGTTTCAGATGAAACCTACTCCAACCTTATTTCAGAAAATCTCAGTGTTGCGGCAATTACCAAGGCGCAGACTCTTGCATCCCGCTTTGTTACCCCCGACGGTCTTCCCTTTGCAGGTAATTTTGACCTTCTCCTTGTAAGCCCTGAGCTTGAAGCAAAGGCTAAGGAGATATGCGGCCCCAATTCAAGACTTATTCCTGAAAAAAATCCGGATGCAGATGCACCTCAGAATGCGGCAAACCCTGTATACGGCATGAAGTATCTTGTAGTGGGTGCGGGCGGTCTCGGTCTTTCCGGCAAGCAGTGGGCACTTGCTGACTCTATGCTTCTTCGTGAAGTTTTAAAGCTTGTTTACATTTCAAAGCCTACCGTGCTTGTTGCAACCCAGGACAACCCTCTTATTACCGACTATATCGGCTACGTTGACTTTGGCTTCGGCTTTGCTGACGGTCGTCCGATTATTTTCTCTAACCCTAAGTAATGGGAGGAATTATTATGTCAATGAATTACATAAAGCCTGTACGCTGTGAAACTGTTGTACTTGGCAGTACTGACACGCTTGCAGATACTCACGGACTTGCGGCAAGACTCAGAGTTGACTCCGGAAGCATCTACGTAACGGGTGCCGAGGACACTCTGTCCGACGCTTCCTACAAGCTTTCAGAGAGTGACGAGCTTTTCTTCGGAGGAACACTTAAGATGAAAGCCGCAGACGACAGCTCAGCTACGGTTAAGATACTTTATTTTGAAGCAATATAACGCTTTTCGGGCGGGCAAATCGCCTGCCCGATTTCCATTTTAAAGTAAATGAAAGGAGGAACAACAGCTATGTATTCTCAAATTCACACCTTTGGCGAGTGCCGCAGAAGCGTTCTTAAAATGCTTGAACGCTACAGCTCAAACGGAGCTCTCAACTGCTGCGGTGAGCTGCGGGATATTGAAAACAGACTTGTAGAGTGCATTAATGCAAATATGCGAAAGCTGTATGCAGAGTTTGTGAGAAGTATTGAAAAAAAGACGCTTGTATTTCATTCTCCTAAAATTCTTTGTGAATACGGTCCGTTATACATTGAAAAGGGCACTGAGTTTTGCGGAGATTTCTCGGGGAAAAGCTTTTGCTTCTATGTAGAGGTTTGCGGCGGCGGTGACATTGTCTTTAGCAGTCCAGACGGAATTGACACCTACAGCTTTGATACAGACTTTAGCGAAACAAAAATTCTTAAAGGAAGTCTTAAAGGTGCGTCAGACGGAAATGTGAGCTTTACCGTAAATTCTAAAAGCGACGTAAGCCTTTTCTCTTTTGTAATTTACGAGGGAGGCTCGCCGGATTATATTATGCCTAAAGGATCCTGCATGGCAAGGCTTCCGGAAAACTGTGCGGAGCTTATAGGCATCACAGATGAAAAGGGAAATCCTATGGATAAAGACCTTTTTGACGTTTCCCCCTGGGAAATGTCAATAGTAACCGGCAGCGAAAATTCCGGAAGATATATCATTGAATACTACGCATATCCCGAAAGGCTCTGTGAGGACTGCGGAGACGATGCGCAAATAAAGCTTCCGGGTGTTCTTTTTGACGCACTATGCTATATGTGTGCCGCCGATTTATGCCCTTCATCTGACGGTGAGATATATTCAAAGCTTTTATACAAGTACCGTGAAATTCTTGAAAACTACTATGACGGTGCAAAAAATCACGCTTCTCACAGAAACAGCTTTTACAGACTTTGCGGAAAAATTCACCGCAGAAGTGCGCTTAAAGCTCTGACAAAACACAAAACGGAGGGATAAATATGTCACACGTTAACGTAAAAATGCCTTCGGTCAGTGCTTCATCGAGAAAATCCATAAAGCTTGACAGCTTTGGCGGTGGTGTTGCCTTCTGTGATTTTGCGACGCAGCTTTACAAGGGTCAAAGTCCTTATATGAAAAATCTTATATTCAATAAAAACTTACTTCGCACCCGTTTCGGTCAAAAAGAAGTTACCACTGACTGCAAGTGTTCCGGAAAGCTACATTCAAAATCCGATAAGCTTTTCTTCGGGAAATATATTTTACATATAGGCACAAGGCTTATCGCCTTTGACGGAAAGACGGCAAATCTTATTTCAGATACTCTTTCCGACTGTGACAGCTTTATGTTTGAGATGAATGCAAATCAGTATATATTTCTCAAAAACGCAAGGATTTTCATTGTTAACAAGGATTTTTCCTGCCGTGAGCACGTTTTTCCTGCAACCGAGCTATATTATAACGCAAGTGCTGACCTTTCGGAATTTCAGGAAAGCATTCACACTACTACCTCTGACAACCTCTTGCACGGCAAAATATCCGTTTCTTATTCTGACGTCGGTTTCCCGACTGATACAGTAAAGCTTCCGACAAAATGCGATACCTTTTGTCCGATAGACGTTTATGGCTACGACGGCAAAAGGATAACGTCTGAAAGCTACACCGTGGAAGGCGACCGGTTATATTTTAATTCGGCAGTCAGCGGTAGGCTGTATATTGAATATCTCCCTGCCCCCGGTGAAAGCTACAGAGAGTCCGATAAAATTTTCGGCTGCACTACTGCGGTATGCTACGGCGGAAAATCCTCATCCGGTGGTACGAGGGTTTTCTTCTCCGGAAACAAGGACTATCCCGGATACTATTTCCACAGTGAGCTTCTAAGTCCTCTTGAAATAAAAAAAGAGTGCTTTAATATTATAGGCAACGGAAGCCAGAACATAAACCGTCTTGCAAAGCAAAAAGGAGAGCTTGTGGCATTTTGCAACAGTAGCGTGCACAAAATCTCCTATTCCTTTGACAGTGACTCAGGTCCTGACTTCAGTGTTTCTGAAATAAATCCTGCGATAGGCTGTGATATGCCGGAAAGTGTTCAGCTTATTGACAACAGGCTTGTTTTTGCAAACAGTTCCGGAGGGATATTCATAATCCTATCTTCTGATTTTACAAATGAGCTGAGTGTAAGAAGCATTTGTGCAAACATTGGTGGAACAAACGGCAAAGTGGGCTTTTTCTCAGAGGATAGAGCCGGACTAAAGAACAGCATTTCAATTGATTTTGACAGAAAGTATTTTCTTTTTGCAAATTCCCATGCATACGTCTGGGATTACGGCAACACGCCGTACGTTACGAGTTATGACCCTGCGCAAAGTGAGAAGCTTCTTTCCTGGTATTATTTTGACGGTCTTTATGAAACTTCACTTTTTGAAATTGGCGGCGAGCTTTACGGAACATGCCCAAAAGATGACGGTGAGATATTCGTACATCTTTCGGAAAAGGAAAGCACAGATTTTGGCAAGGCTATAATATGCGAATATCGCACAGAAGATTTCGACCTGTCCTTTGGTGATGCCAAAAAGGTGCTTTACGAGGCAAGCCTTAATGTTCTGAAAAATGGTGGCGCAAGCATTACGCTTACCGCTTTCGGCGATGGAAAGGAAATAAGAAGCGAAAGATTTACAGTGCCTGAAAACAAGGATGCCAATACCGAAGGTCTTTACAGACATCTTTTCTGTATTCCGCCTTATGAGGCATTCAGGTTTTCACTAAGGCTCACAAGCGACAGCGGAATACTTGGCATATACGATGCTGTACTGAAATTCAAGGCTGACAAAATATACTACAGACAATAAATTTTAAGTATTAAAGGAGAAGGGTCTGAAAATATTTTCAGACTTACATAATGAAAGGAAGGTCATAAATATGGCTAACAAATGGAAATATGCAACTCTTGACGCCGAAACCCGTCTTAAAATGCTTCGCAACGGAAACAAGGAGGTTTTTGACGAAGAAGTGGAAAGAACAAAAAGCGTAACAAAAGCAAGAAGAGAGCTTGGTCTTGACACTAAAGAACAGGAAAACTGGATGGACACGGTTGGCTATAATTACAATCTTTACAATGCAAAGATGCTCGGTGAGGACACGGCAAACGTAAGTAAAACCGGATATGCAAATCTTTATCTTAAAGAGGGCAATGAAAAAAAGCCAAAAAGCTCCCGTAATTATTTTTCCGGTTCTAAAACCAATCTTTACGACACTGCCTTTTACAGAGTAAGCTCTGCCGCAAATGCTGCTAAAAAAGCGATAAATTCAAAGTATGATGCTATTCTACACGATGCAGAGGCAGAGTTTGAAAAGCAGTATTCCTATCTTGAGGAGGCACTTGTCAACAACGGTGACTCCCTTGAAGGCGGTAAAGCTACGATGCTTCTTGACGAGTTCAGAAAGGATTTTGAATCCGCATACGGCGAATATGATAAGGCAAGAAAAGAGGAGCTTTTGAAAAGTGAGCAGAAATACGCAAAGCTTTCAGACACGCTGCTTTCCCACAAAAATAACGGTATGTCCGCTTTCTCTCTTGTAGGTGCCGCAAACGATATGGTGCTCAAAAACGCCGCAGCCGACGGATATGATGCAAACGATATTATTCTTAAGGCCATTGGTGTCAATACCAGCGTACATGAGAAGCCTGAAAGCACTTCTCTTCCCGAAAATTACGAAGTAAAAGCCGATGTGCCGGATAAGGACACCGGCATATACAAAGACATATCCGGAACCGTATTCGCAAATGTTTTGCCCTTTACCAAAGAAAAGGTAAGAAGCGTGCTTGAAAAGCTTGGAATAGACAGCCCGGACATAGAAAACCTGTCGGAAAGACTTTTTGACTACATAAAGACAAAGAAAAAATAGTCGTACATATGCTCCGAAATATTCTATTTACAAATGAACAAAAACAAAACTCAGTCGGTGCGTTTTATGTAAATTATTAATAAAAAGCAAAAACAGTCGTATTTTTTGTTTAATTATCAAAAAGCCTGAATCGGCGTTATTTCCGCATTTGCGCAGAGAAGGCATGATTAATCAAAATAATAAATTCATATTTTTTTGATTTTTTTATGAAAAACTATTGACAAAATCATTATAGTATGATATAAATAGTTTGTAAACAAAATTTGTTTTTCGGAAAGGCGGTGCACTATATGAGTAACAAAAAAATTGTAATATTTTCTTTTATTATTGCTTTCCTTATTGTTGCCGCAATTTTTTACGTTGACTGCACTGCTTCTGCGCTCTCTCCGACTTTTCATCCGGGATTTTAATTTGCATAAAAGATTGCCGTGAAAGCATCTGCTTTCACGGCTTTTTTGCTCCATATTTTTATAAATCTTCCAAGCTACTGTATTGTTTAATTAGAAAAAAGGCACACGCAACTACTACACCTGTAAGCTTACTGCATAGCAGGTGTTTTTGTTGATATTTATCTTTTATCACTAAAGCTTTATTACGTTCTATCTATATATGTACTGATACTTCGGGAAGCTTTTTACACAAGAAACCATTCAAGAGGCTTTTTCAAGGTTCTTGAAATTGCCAGCAGCTCGTAATCCGCAACGAATCGCTGATAGTTCTCTATTCTGCTTATACATTTCTGAGTAAGTGAAACATTTTCGAGCTGAAGTCTGAGAGCAAGGTCATATTGGGAATATCCCATTTCCTTGCGGGCTATCTTGACCCTTCCGCCAATTATATTTGCTTTGCCGTTAAAAGTATATATTTTCATTTCCTAAAGATGTACCTTTCTTAAATGTTAAAAGCGTATAGGATAATACAATGCTTGCCTATGCCCCTATATGCCCGAAAGAAAAATATATTCAAACATTGTATATGTTTTATCACATTTTTTTGCAAATTGTGCCCTAATGATGACTTATTTTTAATTTTTTGTCATTTTTTGTATTTTTTTCTTATAATTTCTTAACTTAAAATAGTTTTTTCGTTAATATTGTGTCAATCTTTGCTTCACAGTAAAATTCTTTTTTGCATACAATAAGGCAGAGCCAAGGCTCAAAAACACGAAAGGAACGTTTAAGATTTCACAATGGCTTAAACGTGGTTATATATAATTATGAATAATGAAGTACATTCAGGAATAAACGGCACGAGAACCGAGCAGAATCTCACAGATGCTTTTAACAGCGAGTCACGCTCACACATGAAATACACCTTATATTCCGATGCTGCAAGGCGCAGTGGCGACCCTGTTCTTGCAAATATGCTAAGAGACATGGCAGACAACGAAAAGGAGCATGCTGAAATATGGATGGAATATCTCGGTGAGCTTTACGGTGACAAGGACAATATACAGGGTATGCTTGCAAAAGAGCAGTATGAATCAGACGTTATGTACCCGGAATATGCCGATACTGCACGGAGCGAAGGCTTTATGGAAATCGCAGACAAAATGAGAATGGCGTCTGAAGCAGAAAAAAATCACGCAAGTATGCTGGAAAGCTACCTTACCTCTCTTGAAAACGGCACAAGATACTCCGATAGTGAGGAAGCTGTCTGGTCTTGCACCAACTGCGGATACTCGCATATTGGCAAAGCACCTGCCGAAAGATGTCCTTTATGCAGTCATCCAAAAACCTATTTCAAAAAAGGTAATACGCAGTATTAAATAATTTCACACTATATATATTATATTATACTATGTA
>JAZOCR010000078.1:0-2040 GCA_045596605.1 Eubacteriales bacterium
ATCATCTCTCGCTTCCTCCGGTATTTGCGTTATTTTCAACACCCACTATCCGGAACACGCTCTTAGCCGTGCAAACAAGTCTTTACTACTTTATAAAGGCGGAAAATCCGTTTTTGGTGAAACCCTCTTTGTTATAACCGAAAAGTCTATAAGAGAAGCTTTTGGTGTTGATTCTGTAATAAGCGATATCGAAACCTCGGGAAATGTATATAAAAGCATTATGCCGATTGGACTATCATTAAATAGACAAAACGAAGAAACTGAAAAAGCTTCGGGGAACGTAATTGCAGTACTGTCCGTAATTTTCTCGGATTATTCTCTCGGAACTAAAATAAACGAGATATTTTCAAAATACGGCGCATATGTAATAGGCAGAATGGGAATGCCCTATAAGGATGCAAAGGTTTATATAATAAATATGACGCTTGATGCACCGACGAAAGAGATAGAAACACTACAGCACGAAATTTCTATTCTTCCGGGTGTAAACGTAAAAGCGACAATATCAGAAAGACACTCATAAGCAAGATTTAAAGGAGTGAATTAAAAAATGGTTAAAGCACTTATTGATAAGTTAAACAGTGAAAAGAGTCTTACTCACGCCGAGTGGTGCACTCTTTTGGAAAATTTCAACGAAAGTGACAGAAAATATGCTGAAACTCTTGCACGAGAAATCGCAACAGAAAGATTCGGTAAAAACATATATTTCAGAGGAATAATAGAATTTACCAACATTTGTAAAAATGATTGTTACTACTGCGGTATAAGACGCTCAAACTGCTGTGTACAGAGATACAGACTTTCAAAGGAAGAAATACTTGAATGTGCATCGGAGGGCTACAAATACGGATTCCGTACCTTCGTGCTTCAGGGTGGTGAAGACGGAAGCATAACAGATGAATTTCTTTGTGATATTATTGATTCAATAAAAGAATTATACCCAGACTGTGCAGTGACTCTTTCCGTAGGTGAAAGAAGTACGCAGTCATACGAAAAATTAAAGTCAGCCGGCGCAGACAGATATCTACTGCGTCACGAGGCGGCAAACAAGAATCTTTATGAGAAAATACACCCCGAATATCAGTCGTACGATGAAAGAATGCGCTGTCTGTTTGATTTAAAGAAACTTGGATTCCAGACAGGTTGCGGTTTTATGGTAGGTGTTCCCTATCAGACAATATCAGACATTGCAGATGATTTGATTTTTATTCAGGATTTCAAACCGCATATGATAGGTCTTGGACCTTTTATTCCACATAAAAATACTCCATTTAAAGATTATGCTCACGGAAACATTGAGCTTACACTTATGCTTATGAGCCTTTCAAGAATTATGTTACCTGACGTTCTTCTTCCCGCTACAACTGCTCTTGGCAGTGTCAGAGGCGACGGAAGACAGCTTGGCGTGCTTGCCGGGTGTAACGTTGTAATGCCAAATCTTTCCCCACTTTCCGTAAGAAAAAAATACATGCTTTATGATGGAAAGGCAGGAACTGAAAGCGATGCAAAATCCGGTATAGAAATGTTAAAGCATCAAATGGAAGAAATAGGATATAACGTCGTGTGTACAAGAGGCGACCACGCTGATAAAAAGTGATAACAAAAGGAGCCAGATATGATAAAAATTGCAGTATACGGAAAAGGCGGAATAGGAAAATCAACTACCGTTTCAAACGTGGCAGCTGCCCTTGCAGAAAAAGGCATGCGTGTTATGCAGGTAGGCTGTGACCCCAAGGCCGACTCAACCGTTCTTCTTCGTGGGAAAGACAGAATGACCACTATTCTTGACCTTGTGAAAGAGAAAGGAAATGACTTTGAGCTTTCAGATATGGTAAGAGAAGGATACAGAGGAATTGTATGTGCAGAAGCAGGCGGTCCTGCACCGGGAATGGGCTGTGCCGGCAGGGGCATTATTGCGGCACTTGAGAAGCTTTCTGAAAAAGGAGCTTACGATTATTATAAACCCGACGTTGTAATTTTTGACGTACTCGGTGACGTTGTCTGCTGTGGCTTTACCATGCCTATGCGTCCCGGATATGC
>JAZOCR010000079.1:0-12745 GCA_045596605.1 Eubacteriales bacterium
TAGATTTAACATTATATGTATAGTTATATTTAATAAACTAATTTTCTATATCTCACGTAAAAAAGAGGTAGAAATTAATCCACCTCTTTTATATGTTTTACAATATACTAAGATCAGTCAATTGCAACTACTGCGCCGTTATATGTTTCTGCAATGTAGTTCTTAACTGCTTCTGTCTTAAGAGCCTTAACAAGTGCTGCAGTCTTAGCGCTGTTTTCATTACCGTTCTTAACGGCAATAATGTTAGCGTAAGTCTGAGCGGCATCACCTTCAGCGTTTTCTATAGCAAGAGCGTCTGCAACCTTAAGCCCTGCCTGGAGAGCATAGTTACCGTTTACAACTGCAAGAGTACCCTCGTCACTGTTCTTGAGCTGTGCAGGAACCATATCCGCCTGAACGGGAGAAATCTTAAAGCCCTTATTGTCAACAACATCGAGAACCGTTACACCATCTGTAGCGTTCGCACCTTCGGGAAGTGTGATAAGACCTTCCTGTGCAAGAAGAAGAAGCGCTCTTGTTTCATTACTGTCATCAGCAGGAATAATAATTGTAGCTCCTTCCTTTGCATCGGCAACGCTTGCTACGCCGTTTCCATAAAGACCGAAAGGCTCGTAGTGAACGAGTGCTGCAGAAACAAGGTCAGTCTTGTTTGATGCATTGAAGCTGTTGAGATAAGGTGTGTGCTGGAAGTAGTTTGCATCGATTTCGCCATCCTGAAGTGCCATATTGGGAAGCACGTAGTCATCGAAAATCTTTATTTCGAGAGTATAGCCTTCTTCAGCAAGTGCGCTCTTTACCTGTTCAAGAATTTCTGCATGGGGTGTTGCGCTTGCGCCAACGAGAATAGTCTTTTCGTCAGTCTTTTTTTCAGTGCAAGATGCGAAAAGTGCTACGCCGAGAGTAAGCGCAAGAACTAGTGAAATGATTTTTTTCATAGCTTTTCTCCTTAAAAATATATTTAAAATTATTTTGCTCTTTTATCAGTTGCATGTGCTATCCTCATTCCAATTTCCTGAAGCACCTGCACAATTATAACGGTAAGTATCATAGCAACCCATATAACGTCATCATTGAATCCCTGATAGCCGTAGGAAATTGCAATCATACCAAGACCTCCGCCTGCAATTGTTCCTGCCATTGCAGAATATCCGAGAATTGTAACTATTGAAATTACGGCACCAACTATAAGTGAAGGCTTTGCCTCCGGCAGTAACACTTTGTAAACAAGCTTAAAGGTAGATGTTCCCATAGCCTGCGCAGCTTCAATAACACCCGCATTTACTTCCTTGAGAGAAGATTCAACCATGCGTGCAATATAGGGTGCTGCGGCAATTACGAGCATTACAATCATCGCTTTGTTTCCAAGACTCGTACCAACAACAAATTTCGCAACAGGAAGCATTGCAACCATAAGTATTATGAAAGGAATACTTCTGAAAATATTTACAATAAAACCGACTATCTTGTTTACGAGAGGCATCGGGTGAATTCCGCCTTTATCGGTTGAATAAAGAAGGATGCCAAGCGGAAGTCCAATTATGTAAGCAACAAAGGTTGAAACAAGAGTTAGATAAATAGTTTCCCAAGCACCTAAAAGCAAAAGCCCTGAATCCCACAGCTGAACAAGCTGTTTTGAAAATTCAAACATTTACTCTACCTCCTCGTGCTTTATAGAAATTTTATCAAGATACTGCGTTACGTTATCCGCAAACTCCGATGAAACCTCAATGATCATTTGACCAAAAGCTTTACCGTCAATATCCTTTGTATCGGCATACATAATATTCACAGGGACACGGCAATCAAGAATGAGGTTTGAAACAACAGGTCTCGATGATTCTTCACCGTCAAAGACTATGCGTATTCTTTTTCCACCTGTAATATGCTCAGTTTTCTTTGCCACAGGGAGAATAAGCTCTCTTGCAATTTCTGATTTAGGTGAAGTAAACACTTCACTCACCTTGCCAATCTCTGCAATTCTGCTCTTATCAATTACCGCAACCCTGTCACAAATTGAGTCAATTACTTTCATTTCGTGAGTAATTACTACAATAGTTACACCAAGCTCACGGTTAATTCTTTTTATAAGGTCAAGTATAGAACGTGTAGTGTTTGGGTCAAGAGCACTCGTAGCCTCGTCACACAAAAGATATTTAGGATTTGTTGCAAGAGCACGGGCTATTGCAACCCTTTGCTTCTGACCTCCGGAAAGCTGTGACGGATAAGATTTAATTCGGTCCGTAAGACCTACAAGCTCAATAAGCTCTGCGGCTCTTTTTTTTGCTTCATCCTTTTTCCAGCCTGCAACCTCAAGAGGATACAGAACATTGCCAAGAACGTTTCTCTGTTCAAGCAAATTATAGCTCTGGAAAATCATTCCTATTGACTGACGGACTTTTAATAGTTCTTTTGTAGATATTTTTGTAATATCACGCCCGTCAATAATAACTTCACCGGTTGTTGGACGTTCAAGAAGATTTATGCATCTTACAAGAGTGCTTTTTCCGGCTCCGGAAAGGCCGATAATACCAAAAATTTCACCGTCATTAATACTTATATTAATATCAGTCAGAGCAGTAATAGCTCCGTTTGCACTGCTGAAGGATTTAGAAAGATTTTTAATCTCTATCACAGAAAAATCCCCTTTCATACAGAGTTTAACTTTAAAAGAAAACGGCAGAAACCAACAAGTTCCTGCCGGGATATTCCCAAACCGTCGGATTTTGTCACAATAAGACAGTAAAATGCAAACCATTTTTAAGGTGCAAGATTAAACATAATCACTGCTTATTTACAAAGTATATCACACAAATATCTGTTTGTCAAGAAAGCATCAAAATTTTAGCATTTTCAACAAATGTTTTATCCGACTATTTATTCAATTGTTTCAGCGCAAACTTCCTTTATAATATTTACCGCTTTGGAAAGTAGCTCAATTGGAATATTAAGCGCCGGAAGTAATCTTACCTTATTCTTCGCTGTAAGACAAAGAACTCCCTTTTCAATACATTTTTTTACTATATCCGAGGCAGGAACTTCAGTTTCTATACCAAGCATAAGTCCACTGCCTGTAACAGATTTTATTCCTTTAGAGTTTTCAAGAGAAGATATTATATATTCACTTTTTTTCTTAACATCAGACAAAAAGTCGTCTGTTAGCCTGTTAATAATGCTGATTGCACCCGCACAGCACACTGGATTTCCACCGAATGTTGATCCGTGGTCGCCATAGCCAAGTACGTTTTCAACTTTTTCACCAAATATCGCAGCACCGATGGGAAGACCTCCGCCAAGACCTTTGGCAGTGCTCACTATATCAGGCACAACATTATAATTCATATATGCATATAGACTTCCGCATCTTCCGTTTCCTGTCTGAACTTCGTCAACTATGAAGATTATGTCTTCTTTTTGACAAATCTCATAAACTGAATTTATATACTCATATGAAAGTGGGTTTACTCCTCCCTCGCCCTGAACGCACTCTATCATAATTGCAGCAACTTTATTACCTTTTACATTTTCAATAAGTGCTTCTATATCGTTTGCAGGAGTATGAATAAATCCCGGCGTAAGAGGTTTAAAATCCTTGTGATAATGTTCCTGCCCCGTTGCAGAAAGCGTAGTGATAGTTCTACCGTGAAAGCTGTTTTCAAGGGTGATGATCGTATAATAATCCTCCCCCTTTTTTTCGGCCGCATACTTTCTTGCAGCCTTAATTGCACATTCATTTGCTTCAGCACCTGAATTTGAGAAAAACACCTTTTTCATACCGGTTCTCTCACATATAATCTGTGCAAGATTTGCACAAGGCTCGGTATAATACAGATTCGAAGTATGCTGAAGTCTTGTAAGCTGTGCATTTACTGCACTTGCCCATTCCTCATCAGCTATACCAAAGCTTGAAACGGCAATGCCACTACCTAAATCAATATATTCCTTTCCGTCTGTATCATATACCAGCGAACCTTTACCGTAAGAAAGCTCGACAGGAAACCTTGCATATGTATTTGCAACATATTTTTTGTCCTTTTCAATAATTACTCCCATTTGTTTTTACCTTTCAAAATAGTTTTAATCACCGATAACCATAGTACCTGCGCCCTCGTCAGTAAGTATCTCCATAAGTATTGAATGAGGAACACGACCGTCCATAATAATAACTTTCTTTACACCTTTGTTAATTGCTTCAATACAGCATTCAACCTTAGGTATCATGCCACCGGAAATTATTCCTTCCTCCTGAAGCTTTTTAGCATCGCTGACAGTCATTTCAGGAATAAGTGTAGACGGGTCATCCTTGTCCTTTAATACCCCTGCAATATCAGTCATCATAATAAGTCTTTCTGCATTCATTGCACCTGCAACACAGGCAGCTGCAGTATCACCGTTAATATTATAGGTATTACCGTCTTTATCACATCCAACAGTAGAAATTACAGGAATATATCCTTTTTCAAGAAGGTCGGTAACAGGCTTTATATTTATATTTGTGATAGTACCTACATACCCAAGCTTTTCATTCTTAACCTTTGCCTCAATAAGTCTTCCGTCCATACCGGAAATACCCATAGCCTTGCCACCTTTCATTTCAAGAAGGTTAACAAGAGTTTTATTAACTTTTCCGGCAAGCACCATCTGAACGATATCTACCGTTTCCTTATCGGTAACACGAAGCCCATCTACAAAAACAGCTTTTTTTCCGAGCTTCTCCATAATTTCGTTTATCTCAGGTCCACCACCGTGTACAAGAACGATTTTGACACCTATAAGCCAAAGAAGAACTATGTCCTCCATTACCTGCTCCTTAAGATGTTCGTTTATCATAGCGTTACCGCCGTATTTTATCACAACTATTTTTCCGTTATATTTTCTGATATAAGGGAGCGCCTGTGTAAGCACCTCGGCACGCTCTGCGTTTGAAAATTGATTATTCATAAAAATATCTCCAATTAATTTTCAGTATTCAGATAAATAATTAAGTTCTGTAATCGCCGTTTATTTTAACGTAGTCATAGGTAAGGTCGCAGCCCCATGAAGACGCACAGAACTTGCCGTCACCCAAAGAAACAAGAATTTCTATTTCCTTTTCAAGAAGAATTTCTTTAGCTACTTCCTCGGAAAACTCAACACCTGCACCGTTTTTGCAAACTAAAATTTCACCTTTGTTTGATTTAAAAGAAACGTCTATTTTATTTACGTCAACACTTGCGCCACTATAGCCAATAGCGCAAAGAACACGTCCCCAATTTGCATCTGCACCAAACATTGCCGCTTTAAGAAGACTCGAACATATTACACTCTTTGCAACAGTTTTTGCAATATTTTCGCTTTCGGCACCGGTAACCTTACATTCAAGAAGCTTTGTTGCTCCCTCGCCATCTGCAGCAATCATACGGCAAAGATACACAGTTACAGTATTGAGCGCCTTCATAAATACATCAAAGTCATCGCCTTCGCTGCATATTTCAGCATTTTCTGCCATACCGTTAGCAAGAATTGTTACCATATCATTAGTTGAAGTATCACCATCTATGCTGAGCATATTAAAAGTATTTGTTATATCGTGCCTCAATGCTTTAGATAGCATTTCGGACGAAATAGCGCAGTCGGTTGTAATAAAAACAAGCATTGTTGCCATATTAGGATGTATCATACCACTTCCCTTGGCAATACCTCCAATGTGGCAAGCCTTACCGCCAACTTTAAATTCAAGTGCTATTTCCTTTTTAACCGTGTCTGTTGTCATTATACCTTCAGCAGCAGCTTCTCCGCCGTCAACTGACAATGATGCAACGAGCTCAGGAATACCCTTCTTAATTGGCTCAAGACTGAGCGGCTGGCCAATAACACCGGTTGACGCAACAACAACGTCGTTCGCATTTATTTTAAGCTCGCTCGCAATACACTCACACATTGCATTTGCAACCTCAATACCGTCTGCGTTACAAGTATTTGCGTTTCCGCTATTGCAGATAATAGCTCTTGCCTTCCCGTCTGAAATATTATTTTTGGTTACAGTAAGAGGTGCCCCTTTAACAAGATTTGTTGTATATACCGCCGCAGCATTTGCAGGGTACTTACTGAAAATCAGCGATAAATCCTTTTTGGTACGATTTTTACGAATACCGCAATGTACCCCACTTGCAAGAAATCCCTTTGCAGCACACACGCCGCCATTTATCAACTTCATTTTAATTTCCTTCCTAATTGTAATTTATAGAACAAGACCTTTAGTTTCATCAATTCCCAGAACAATATTCATATTCTGAATTGCTGCGCCGGAAGCGCCTTTCCCAAGATTATCAAATCTTGAAACAAGGATAATTCTTTCGTCATTTCCAAATACAGAAATTTGCATATCGTCACGACCTGATAATGCAGATGCAGAAAGAAATCCTCCTTCGTCGCAGTTTTTTTCAAAATGAATAATTTTACTGTTATATGATGCTTTGTATATTTCTTCAATATCTTTTATTGTTCCTGAAATATCGCTTGCAAATAGCGGTACTGTCACCTGCATTCCGCTGTAATAGTCAGAAACGACAGGACAAAATACCGGCTCATGTTCAAGTAAGCAAATTTTTTTCATCTCCGGTAAATGCTTATGTATTTGAGACGTTCCGTACATTCTTGGCGCATCAAGTAGAATATTTCTTTCGCTGCTTTCATATTCCGCTATCATCTTTTTTCCACCGCCCGAATACCCTGTAAGCGAAAAACAACTGAGTTTTGCAGTATTTTTGATTATACCTCCTCTTATAAGAGGCTCAATAAGTGCTACAAAACCACTTGCATGACAACCTGGGTTTGCTATTCTTTTTGAAGCAGAAATTTTATCTCTGTTATTATTAATTTCAGGGAAACCGTATGTCCACTCACTGTTTGTTCTGTGTGCAGTTGACGTATCAATTATTACAGTATCGTCATTTTTACAAAGCGTAACGGCTTCTCTTGCTGCATCATCCGGAAGACACAAAAATACAATATCCGAGCTATTTATCGCATCAGCTCTTGCAGAAAGTTCTTTTCTTTTTTCCTCAGGTAGCAAAATAAGTTGTATATCATCTCTTTGTAAAAGTCTTTCATATATTCGTAGTCCGGTAGTACCTGCACTACCGTCGATAAAAACCTTCGTCATTCGCAGCTCCTTGTATATTTATGCATTGTTTGTATAATATATGCATATTATACATTACAAAGTACAATTTGTCAAGTGTTATTCAGAATATTTATTCATTTTCGGCATAATAACAATATTAGTGAATATCACAAGCTTTTTTTAGTCAAAATTATCAAAAGGACATAAAATTACAGCACGGAAATATTTCCGTGCCGCAAGAAGTTTTACTAGTTAAACAATTTTGTGGACAGGTATCTGTCACCGGTATCAGGCAATATAACAACAATGTTTTTACCTTTGTTCTCATCACGCTTTGCAAGCTCTATCGCCGCTGCAATTGCCGCACCGGAAGAAATGCCGACGAGAATACCGCACAGACTTCCTATTTCTCTACCATATTTATATGCGTCATCATCGGATACCGCAATAATTTCATCAAATATCTGTGTATCAAGTACATCAGGTATAAAATTTGCACCAATACCCTGAATACCGTGCGAGCCTGCAGTGCCACAGGAAAGAAGTCTGCTTGAAAGAGGCTCAACAGCAACAATTTTTATATCCGGATTTTTCTCTTTCAGGTATTTACCAACACCACTTATTGTACCTCCCGTACCGACACCTGCAACAAAAATATCAACGTTTCCGTCTGTATCATTCCATATTTCAGGACCTGTTGTAAGATAATGAGCCTTGGGATTTGACGGATTTACAAACTGTCCTGCTATAATGCTATCGGGAATATCTTTTTGAAGTTCTTCTGCTTTGCATACAGCACCTGCCATTCCGAGTTTTCCCGGAGTTAAAACAACCTCGGCACCGTAGGCTTTTATAGTGTTTATTCGTTCAACAGACATCGTATCAGGCATTACTATTACTGCCCTGTATCCTCTTGACGCACAGATTGACGCAATGCCAATACCTGTGTTGCCGCTTGTAGGCTCAATTATCACAGAACTAGGGTTCAGAAGTCCGCCCTCTTCAGCATCAAGAATCATTTGCTTTGCAACCCTATCCTTAATGCTTCCTGCGGGATTCAAATATTCAAGCTTTGCAAGCAATTTTGCATTTAAATTATATTTGTTTTCAAAGGAACAAAGCTCAATAAGTGGTGTATTACCAACAAGCTCGTCAACAGATTTATATATATTTGACATTAAAACCACCTCGTATTTTACTTTGTGTCATTATATCATACTTTATTAAAGCTGTCAAATGGAAAATAATATATTTTACTTGATAAAAAATTCAGAATATGTTAGAATATTAAAAAAACAATTTGAAAGTGATGTAAAATGCCTGATATAGAATTAAAAATAAATGAGAGTACAGATGGGAAATATCTTCGTGACATTTTAAGAAACGACCTAAAAATATCATCAAGCCTTCTTACAAAACTAAAAAAGTCCGGTGGAATAATGTTAAATAATGTAATAGTTAATGTATCGGAAAAAGTAAAATCAGGCGATATACTTACAGTAGATTTTCCAAAGGAAAACAGTGAAAATATATTGCCTGTAAACATTCCACTTGATATTTTATATGAAGATGACTACCTTTTTATCATAAACAAGCCGAAAGATATGCCAACTCATCCGAGTATCGGCAACCGTGATAACACAGTGGCAAATGCTTGTATGTATTACTTTAAGAATAAAGATTTTGTCTTTCGCCCTGTAAACCGTCTTGACAGAGATACAACCGGAATCGTCGTAATTGCCAAGGACGCAAGAACAAGTGCTCTTATGTCCCGACAAATGAAGGACGGTAAATTCAAAAAGACATACTATGCTATTTTAAGTGGCATACCAAAAGAACCAAAAGGAATTATAGATGCCCCCATTGGACGAGCAGACGGAAGTATACTAAAACGTGAAGTGCGCTCTGATGGTCAAAGCGCATTAACGGAATATGAGATCATCGAAGCTTACGCAAACACTTCACTTGCCAAAATAAAGCTTCATACCGGGCGTACCCATCAGATACGAGTACATTTTTCACATATCGGTACACCGCTTCTGTACGACTATATGTACGGCACGGAAGTCCCCGGTGAAACACTATATCTCCACTGTGGAAAGGTTGAATTTATTCACCCAATAAGTGAAAAAGAATTTAAAATTGAAATAGCACCAAGCTTTCCAATGTTTAATAATTAAATCCTGCTTTACAGTAAAAATGCCGTTGCTTAAACAACGGCATTTTTAATATACTTATTTCTTCTTAGAAGCCTTTTTGAATACGCACCAAAGGTTACCTGCAAGGCATACTGATGAGTAAAGACCAACAACTATACCAACGATAAGCGGAAGTGCAAACTGTCTTATGGATGTTACGCCAAGAGCGTAAACCATACCAATTGTAAGGAGTGTTGTGATAGTTGTAAAGAGAGAGCGTCTTACTGTCTGCTTTACGCTCTTATCAACCTTTTCTTCAAAATCCACACTACTTCCCATTGCCTTATTGTTTTCACGAATTCTGTCAAAGATAATAATTGTAGCATTAATAGAATAACCTAGAATTGTAAGAGCAACTGCAATTACGTTTGTATTAACAGGAATTGCAAAAACAGAATATGCAACAAGAACGAAGAATATATCATGAATAAGACATATAACTGCTGCAAATGCGGAAAGAAGCTCAAATCTTATTGCAATATATACAAGCATAAGAACAACCGCAATAAGTGTTGCAACGATGGCAGACTCACGAAGGCTGTCGGAAATTGCGCTGGACACACTGTTTGCTGAAAGAAGGTCATCCTGAGTAAGGCTATACTTTTCAGCAAGTGCCTCAAAAACGCTATCTCTTTCTTCTGAGGAAAGCTCATTTGATCTTATAAGAATTTCATCTCCGGCTGTGCCGGTTGAAATTACTGATGAAAACTTTTCACCGAGTATGGGCTTTACAATTCCCTCTACATCCTGCTGAAGGGACTTATCAACCTTTTGACCGATGTTAATAGTCATTTCAGTACCACCGGCAAAGTCAACGTCCCAGTTAAAACCACGTACAAAGAAACAAACAAGTCCGATAACAAGACATATTGCCGTGAAAATAAAGAATACTTTCTTCTTTGCTGTAAAACTGAACTTATTCATCATTTTTCACCTCCTGTAACTTCTTTAGCAGGTGCTTTCTTTTTTGCTGCTCCAAAGAGCCAGGGGTTTTTAATATTCATATTTACAAAAGCATCAAGCAAGAACTTTGAAACAAATACTGCAGTGAACATAGATACTATAACACCAATGCAAAGTGTAATACCAAAGCCCTTAACAGTACCTGTACCCTTAATAATAAGAACGATTGAAGCAATAAGAGTTGTTACGTTTGAGTCAATAACCGCAACAATTGCACGGCTGAAGCCTGCTTTGACAGCAGCCTTTATGCTCTTTCCAAGAGCAAGCTCTTCTTTTATTCTTTCGTATATTACGACGTTAGCGTCAACCGCCATACCTATTGTAAGAATAATACCTGCAATACCCGGAAGTGAAAGATTTACCTTTGATGCCACAAGAACAAGTGCAAATATAGCCGTATATGCAAAGAGTGAAATTGTGGAAACAATGCCGGGAATTCTATACATAATAATCATGAAGAGAATTACGAGAACAAGACCGATAGCTCCTGCAAAAAGTGAAGTTTCAAGTGCCTTGTCACCAAGTGACGGACCAACTGCACGAAGCTCTTCTTCAACAAGCTTAAAGGGAAGCTTACCTGCAGCTATAAGACTTGCAAGATCCATTGCTTCATCTGCAGTGAAGTTACCTGTGATAACGCATGAAGTGCTATCAATCTTACTATCAACATTAGGCTGTGAAATAACACTATCATCAAGAGTAATTGTTATATAATTCTTTCCGGTTGAGGAAAGCGCCGCCATTTCTTCGGTGGCAGCTGCAAACTGCTCACGTGCCGCTTCATTAAATTCAAGAGAAACAAAGTATTGCTTAATACCGCTTCCGTTCGGGTCATCATAGTGTGCACTTGCGTTCACGACGTCTTTTCCTTCGATTACAACCTTGCCGTTGGAATCAACGAATTTAAGTTCTGCAGTTGAACCAATCTGCTGTACAGCCTGTTCGGGGTCATTTATAGATGGAATTTCTACAAGTACCATATCCGAATTGTCACCGTACTTTGCTACGGTAGCTTCAGTATAACCGAGATTATCAACTCTTTCACGGAGCATTGTTATTACAATTTCCATATCTCTGTCGAAATCGTCGGATTCTTTTCCTTCTTCTTCTACTGCACGGTAAACAATTGAAGAACCGCCTACAAGGTCAAGTCCTCGTCTGATACCGTCGTCCATTATACCTGTTAGATTTGCAGGCTTATAGCCGTACATAGCAAGTACGCCCACAAATACAATCGCAACCACAACAAGTATAACTTTGCTGATGCTTTTTTTCATTTTGCTGCCATCCTTTCATTTTTGCTTACCCTGTGCAAAGTCCTGCACAAAGTTGCCAACAAACTATATTATATACTTTTTCCTAAAAAAAGTCAACACATTTTTTAAATTATAAAGGATTTTTTGTGCGTATTTTATATTTTTTTACATTAAATATAAATTTTTATAAAATTACGCCCACATCAAAAATGTGAGCGTAGAACTTTAGTATTAGTTTTCAATTAGTTTTTCAAGGCATGCAAGCTTTACGCATACGCAAAGCACTTCAACTGCACATTTCAGTTCCTCAACTGTGGGATAAGTAGGAGCAACTCTGATGTTTCTATCACGTGGGTCTTTGTGGTAAGGGAAAGTTGCACCTGCACCTGTGAGCACGATTCCTGCATTTTTACAAAGCTCAATTACACGCTTTGCACAGCCATCAAGCACGTTAAGACTGATAAAATATCCTCCTCTCGGAGAAAGCCATTCAGCAGTTCCCGTACCGAGAAGCTCATCAGCCAATGCATTTAATACTATTTCAAACTTAGGTCTTATAATAGCTGCGTGACGCTTCATATAATTTTTAATGCCGTCAATATTGCGGAAATACTTAACGTGTCTGAGCATATTCATTTTATCGTATCCAATAGTCTGAACGGCAATATTAGCCTTTATAAAATCCATATTCTTCTTTGAAGCAGCAACAACAGCAACACCTGAGCCGGGGAAAGATATTTTAGATGTTGAAGCAAATATAAGCACTCTATCGGGATTTCCCGCCTTTTCACATTCATCAAGAATGTTAAGAAGCTTGTCGCTTTCGTCATAGAGGTCGTGAACAACGTAGGAATTATCCCAGAAAATTCTGAAATCCTCTGATGCTACCTTCATTGAAGCAAATCTTCTAACTGTTTCGTCGGAATAAGTAACTCCCTCGGGATTGGAGTATTTCGGAATACACCAGATACCTTTAATCTGCGGATCGCTTGCCACATACTTCTCAACCTCATCCATGTCAGGTCCTGTAGGTGTCATGCTTACGTTTATCATCTCTATTCCGAGAGTCTCGCATATGCCAAAATGTCTGTCGTATCCGGGACATGGACAAAGGAATTTAACCTTGCCCTGCTTAAGCCACGAACCATTGCCGCCCGGAACACCGAGAACAAGGCTTCGCATTATGGTATCATACATAAGAGCAAGGCTTGAGTTTCCGCCAACAA
>JAZOCR010000080.1:0-9867 GCA_045596605.1 Eubacteriales bacterium
TACTGCGTAGTGTCCTTCCTTTGCTTTGTTTAGCATTTCCTTTGCTGATACTAACATTTAAATTTCCTCCGTTTTGTATAATAAATTTAATATACAAAAGCATTATACACTATTTTTTTTAAAAATGCAAGAGAATTACAAATTTATTACAATTTTAACTATAAATGTATACAAGGTAGAAAATAAGTGCTAAAAAAACAAAGTAATTCCACTCCGAAAAGCTGCAAAAGCAAAACTTACGGAGTGGCTTTACTCATTATAAATTATTCAGACGCAGCAGCATCTGAAAGCTCTGCTTTCTTATACCAAACTACAAAGCCGCCTACGTTATCACCGCTGATTTTATACTCGGTATCTTTCGGAACGTTAAACTCGGTAAAGAGGGAGCCGGATTTTTTAACGTAATACACGTCATAGCTTTCGGCATCTGAAATCTCTATTGTGAGCGGAACGTTTTCAGTATAGGATTTTATTTCTGAAACGTATTCTTCAAGCGTTATATTGTTCTGATAAATGTAAGTAGCGTGAGGCACGCCAACGTATCTGAAATGCCAGCTTTCCGGTGCAACGCCGGTTATTTCGGTCTTACCCTCGGGATAGCGGAGAATAAATCCGTATTTGTGACAGTTCTCGTAAATCCAGGAGTATACTCCCTCTCCCGTAAAGGTTCCTGCTCCAACGCCGCCGTCGGGATATATCATAATGTCAAAGCCGTAGCCAGAATGGTGCTCGCTGTTACCCGGAGTCTGTGCAATTTGCTGATTTTCTCCGAGCTGCTGTATTTTTTTATCAAGTATGCTCTTTTGCTGCTCGTAGGTTCTGTGAGCGCTGTGTACCATTACGTCATTCTTGCCGGTTTGCGCATAAAAGTCAGCAAACATAAGATTTAACGCACCTATGGTTTCACGGGCAAGATATATGGTATTGTCACTTGCCTTGAAGGTTCTGTTTTCGATATGCTGGTTTACACGAACTATTTCGTCCTCTTTTATATCTGCGCCAACATAATCAAAATTATATGGATAATCGGAATTTATAAGAGCAAGAGTTCCACGTATATAGTCAGATGAGGTTATCTGTGCCACCTCAAAGGGAGATACTATCTCTTCCTTAAGCTCAATCTTGCTTTGCTCTTCAACCTGGTACGGTGTTTCTCTCTCCGGAATACTTCTTTGGTTAATTGCAGAAAAAGCAATTATAGTCAGGATAACCAATATAAATACAAGTGCAATTATGATGGTCTTTGTATTTATAGTTACGGTGCCTTGGTTGTTGTTTCTTCCATTCTGCACCGCAGGGCGTCTGTATTGTGGGTTTTGTGGATTATTCACCCTCTGCTGCCCCCTGCCGCTATTCGCTGTACCATTTTGTCCTTGAACGTTTCCTGCACCGGACGGATTTCTTCTGTGCTGAGTGTCCGGTTTTTTTGACTGATTATTATTCATTTATAATGTCCTTTACTTTTTATTTCTTATATTGTACACTAAAACATTTTAAAATGCAATAGAAAAAGACTTAATATTTTTTTAAGAACTACAGGGTAAAAATCAAAAAGGACTTGCACAAAAGAAACTTTTCTGATAAAATAAGTATATAAAACATATTTTTGAAAGGACATGTAACGTGCTTACTCTGAGCGAGCTTTTATACATTATCTGCGAAAAAACGAATCTCCATGTCTGTATTCACGACGTTTCGGGAATTCTGCAGAAGGACAAGCTGAAAATTGACAGTTATTTTCAAAGACATTCAAAGCCCTTTTGCGACATGGCAAAAAGCAGTGAAAAAGGATATACCACCTGCATTAAGTGTAAGGACGCATCCAACAAAAGAGCAGTACTCGGCGAGGATTTTTCCCGTACCTGCCCATACGGCATATACGAAATAATCCGCCCGGTAATTATAGGCGGAAAGGTAAAATGTATTATTTATCTCGGTAACCTTGCGAAAAACGCAGAAACACTGACAAAATGTGCATTTGACACCTGCAAAGTCAACGGAATCTCACCGGCACTGGCAAAGGAGCACATAAGCGAAACGGAAGATGCAAAAGACGAGGCTTACTACGTAAGACTCGCAGACTTTTTGCGTGAATTTATTATAAATCTTTACAGTGAGGACGGTAGCGAGAAAAACGAAAAAACACCATATCATTGGTGTGTTGCAAAAATATGCGAGTATGCAGAGCGCAACTATCGTCAGAACATGACGCTTGACCGTCTTGCAGACCTCTACTTTATAAATGAAAAATACCTGGGACGTATTTTTAAAAAGCAAGTAGGCAAAACCTTTCACGAGTATTTGACGGAGCTTCGTCTAAAAGAAGCAGTAAAGCTTCTTTTTGAAAACAGACCTGTAAATTCCCTTGCAGCCGAATGCGGCTTTCAGAGTGTCACTTATTTCAACAGGTGCTTCAAAAGCAAGTACGGTCTTTCCCCTACCGAATACAGAAAAATGAACCAAAGAGCAAACGCAGAGAAGTAAAATTCTCTGCGTTTGCTTTTTGTATTTAATTCTTATGCTTTATAAGTCCTATTGCTTTGGAAATTTCCATAATGACGGTTGGAACAAGTATAAGTCCTGTAGCTATAAGGTAAAGCTTTGCGGGAAGAATAACAAGACCGAATGCAATTCTTACAGGGGTAAACAGTACGATAAGAACAAGTATTATCGAAAGCAGTGCTGCACCATTGAGCTTTTTGTTACCAAATACACCGATTTTGAAAAGAGATTTGTCAGAACGCATATTAAAGGACTGAATTACCTGCGAAAGCGCAAGCACCATAAACGCCATTGTCTGACCATCTGCAAGGTTGCCCTTTGTTCCGCCGCCAAGGTAGAAGCCGACAAGCGAAAGAACAGCAAACATAACACCCTGAAGAACAATTCTGATGCCGAGTCCGTGAGCAAATATGCCCTCGTTTTTAGGCTTTGGAGCTTTATCCATAACGTCGTCTTCTACAGGCTCCATGCCGAGTGCAATTGCGGGAAGTGAGTCTGTAACAAGGTTTATCCAAAGAAGCTGCATTGAAAGAAAGGGGGATTTATGCCATACGAGCATTGCTACGAATACCGTTATAACCTCACCAATGTTTGTTCCGAGCAGGAAGCCTACAACCTTTTTGATGTTTGCATAAATGCCTCTGCCTTCACGTACCGCATCAACGATAGTTGCAAAATTGTCGTCGGTAAGTGTCATATCTGCCGCACCCTTTGCAACGTCTGTACCAGTAATGCCCATAGCACAGCCAATATCTGCCGCTTTAAGCGCAGGAGCATCGTTTACTCCGTCACCTGTCATTGAAACAACCTGCCCTTTTCTCTGCCAAGCCTTTACTATTCTTATCTTGTTTTCCGGTGATACTCTTGCGTATACCGAAATCTTTTCAACGCTTGCAAAAAGCTCACTGTCTGTCATTGCATCAAGCTGTGCACCGGTGATTGCCATATCGCCATCCTCGAGAATACCAAGCTCCCTTGCAATAGCGGAAGCTGTTACCACGTGGTCGCCTGTAATCATTACCGGCTTTATTCCTGCTCTGCGGCATACCGCAACAGCCTCCTTAGCTTCAGGTCTTGGCGGGTCAATCATACCCACAAGTCCCATAAATATAAGACCGTTTTCAAGCTCCTCAGAGGTGGGATTTTCAGGAACGTTATCAATTTCCTTATAACCTACCGCAAGAACACGGAGTGCACTCGCACTCATTTCCTCAGTAAGCCTCTTGGCGTTTTCAAGGTCGCCGGATATGCATCTTGTCGCCATAACGTCAAAGGCGCCTTTGACTATTACTATGTTTTTACCGTCTATACTGTTCACGGTAGTCATAAGCTTTCTGTCGGAGTCAAAGGGAATACCCGCAAGTCTTGGGAATTTTGTATTAAGCTCGTCTTTAGGCATACCATTTTTGTGCGCTGCAAGCACGATTGAGGTTTCCGTCGGGTCACCTATATGCTTTTCACTTCCATTTTCAAACACAACTGAGCCATCACAGCAGAGTGTACCGTACATAAGAAGCTTCTTTATGCTGTCCGTGCAGTTTTCCGTTATATCCTGCGTGCCCTCTTCGCCGTCAACATAGCCCTTAATAAGAGTCATTCTGTTCTGTGTAAGAGTACCTGTTTTGTCAGAGCAAATAACAGAAGCACTACCGAGAGTTTCAACTGCAGGAAGTCTTCTTATAAGTGCGTTTTTCTTTACCATTCGCTGTACGCCAATGGAAAGAACGATAGTTACGATTGCCGGAAGTCCCTCCGGAATTGCGGAAACCGCAAGTGAAACCGCAGTCATAAATATTTCCATTGCGGGAATGCCGTTTGAAAGACCTACTACAAATATAATAGCACAGGCAACAAGAGCAACCATACCGAGATACTTACCAAGCTGTGCAAGCTTCTTCTGTAGAGGTGTCTGTGTTTCAGATTCGCCTTCAAGAAGGTTCGCAATTTTACCCATTTCGGTGTCCATACCCGTAGCTGTTACAACTGCAACTGCCGTACCGTAGGTAATGCTGCAACCGGAAAATACCATATTGCTTCTGTCACCAAGAGGTGCGCCTTCCTTCACTTCCTCGCCGGCGTCCTTTTCCGAGGGAACGGATTCACCGGTAAGCGCAGATTCCTCGCTTTTAAGGCTAACGCTAGTAAGAAGTCTTGCATCGGCAGGAACGAAATCCCCTGCTTCAAGCTTTATTATATCACCGGGAACAAGCTCAGATGCGTCAATAAGCTTTTCTTCTCCGCCTCTTATTACTCTTGCGTGAGGTGCTGACATATTTTTCAGTGCATCAAGGGCTTTTTCTGCCTTGCTTTCCTGCATCACACCCATTATTGCGTTTACAATAACTATAAGAAGAATAAGAGCAGGCTCAAAAAATTCCTTCGGATTTCCCTCAATGCAGGCAATAACAAATGATACCACCGCTGCCGCAATAAGTATAAGTATCATTACGTCCTTGAACTGGTCAAGAAACCTTTGAAGCATTGTTTTCTTTTTCTTTTCACGAAGCTTGTTTTTGCCGAACTTCTCCTGAAGCTCGGTGATTTTTCCAGGCTCAAGTCCTTTTTTCTCGTCAGCTCCCAGAGCCTCCAGTACTTCCTCTTTGGATTTACTGTAAAATAACAATTTAACTTTCCTCCCATACGTTATATTATCGCACTGCGATATGCTGTAAATTGTATCACATATTTATTAGGTAAAAAAATATAATCTGTTACAGTTTTTACCTATTTTGTTGAAAACTCTAAAAAAACTTGGACCTGTTATAAATATTGTGACCCAAATCACCGCCGGTTAGTAAAAAAGCTACCGATATAATATATTGCAAAAAGCCCGATACATATGCGTAGTGCCCTTAAGGACAGTTTTTGTAACGATGTAGCCAAAAAACGAACGACTACAGTCAGAGGCTACCTCCCGGAGGGAGGCATATTCAGTTCGCCTGCAAATGCGCACTTACTCACCACCAGAAGTGGTTGTGCTACGAAAAACGATATAAACAATTCATCGCCGAGAGCGACCATTACGGTTAATCTCGGCGGTGTAGTTTATTCGTTTTCAAAATATGGCTTGGTTCTGTTACAAGTGAAATCGTAATAGCATTGTCTTGCGTTTATAAATTGGTAAGCCATCATCAATAGCGGACGAATTTCAGGATTACTCCACTTATGATACACCTTGATTATGCTATCATCCAATGTTAAGCTATCTTCATTCAAAAGACCGTATTTAACAAGTAACGGTTCAATTTCAAGGAATCTTTCAAGTGTGATGCCAATTTTTTTAGCCATCGTATCTGCTGTATATTGACTTGTTTCTGTTGTGCTTTGCGTGAAAAGAATTGCCTTCATTCCATCTTCCGAAGCAAGTAATGAGAAGAACTCTCCAAAGTTCTTTACGGACAATAGCCTTTTTGATATTTCCGGAGTATCACAGACCGCACAAAAGAACGGAAAGTTTTCTACAAGCGATAAATAGGTTGTTCCCTCATCGTTGATAATTTGTGATGTTATTTGCTGGTTACCACGATTCTTTTCAACAACGTCTTTTAATAGCGGTCGGCTTTCATTCCCGAAATATGCGCTTTGTACAGTCCATATAGTATCAAACAAAAATTCGAACAAATCTATTCTATCATCTTTGCTGTGCGTCTTTTGAAGACAAAATTTAAATAAATTATCAAGGATTTCATCTTGAGCGTAATCGGATATTTTCTTTTCTACTCCGAACAAGGCATCAATAGACACACCCAAAACATTAGAAATAGTCGGCAATAAATATGTGTCAGGAACACCGCCGTTTTCCCACTTCGACACGGCTTGTCCTGATACACCAACTAATCCTCCAAGTTGTTCTTGTGTATAGCTATTAAGCTTTCTGTATTTTGCAATTTTTTCTCCGATTTTTAATTCCATAAAAACCTCCATATCTTCATTATCACCGGTGTGAACTTATTATATCACAAATCTTGGTTTGATACAATAGAGGCATTGTTATGTTTCGCAACTGTGGGTTGAATTTTGCTTTTGTGTCCACAAAAGCAGTGCTTGTCAAGAAAAATGGCAGAGAACGCAAACCATTCTCTGCCATTTTCTGTCGGTAGGTAACGTATTCCTAAAACTGTCCTTTAGGGTACGCCCCCTATGCACCGAGCTTTTAAACATAGTTTTATTCCATTTGCTTCCTTACGCCTCATCAGAGGAAAAAGGCATTGACTCCACTTCTTTATATCCGTCAATTTTTCCTCTTTGCATTGCTCCGAATATGCGGTATTTAAGTCCCTTATATTCCTTTGAGAAGTCACGGAGTATTTCCTTCATTCTTGCTCTTTCCGAATCTCTGTCCGCAGGACACGGGCTTTCCATTACCGGAAGCTCTGCTTTGTTTGCAAAATAGCGTATATCCTTTTCCGGTGCGTATATAAGCGGTCGTATCACCGTTATGTCACGTCTGTCAAGATATGTAACCGGTGAAAAGCAGCCTATTCTTCCCTCGTTGAAAAGGTTCATCATAAAAGTTTCAACTGCATCGTCGAAATGATGCCCGAGAGCAAGCTTCGAAAATCCACGTGACTTTGCCGCCTCGTGAAGTGCACCTCTGCGCATTCTTGCACAAAGTGAACAAGGATTTTTTTCTTTTCTTACATTAAATATTATTGGAGCAATATTGGTTTCAACTATACAAAGCTCAACTCCTGCTTCGCTGCAAATATCCTTTAATTTCTGCTTTTGTAATTCACACTGCTCGTAAGATGTAAATCCTGCCTTGTCAAAGCCCGGGTCAAGATATATCGCAAGAAACTCAAACTTTTTAGGATAAAATCTGCGAAGCGCCGCAAGCGATAAAAGAAGTGCAAGGGAGTCCTTGCCCCCTGAAACACCGACTGCTATTTTGTCGTCGTCAGCAATCATTTCGTAGTCGTCAACGGCACGTCGTGTGTAGCTGAGTAGCCTTCTTATATGTTCGTTATATGACATTTTACTTTTTCCTTTCAGAAAATTCTCTGATTAACTATTATATAATACCATAAAATATATCACAATTTCAAGATGTGATTGATATTTTTTGCTTCTGCTTATGATATTTTTTAACCCTTGTGTACACAAATTGGTCAAAAACTCGCATTTTTGAGAGCAAAACATTGAGAAAATGAGAGAAAATGAGAGAAAGTGAGACCTTTTGCCATATTTTTTTGAAAAAAGCTATTGACAAATAAAAAAATTGTGGTATAATATACAGCGTTGAATAAACTACTACACTTATGGAGGAATTACAAAATGTCAACATTTATGGCAAAAGCTGAAACAATCGAACGTAAATGGTACGTTATCGATGCAGCAGGTCAGCCTATCGGTAAGACAGCTGTTAAGGCTGCTGATATTCTCAGAGGCAAGCACAGACCCGAATTTACACCTCACGTTGATTGCGGCGAATTCGTAATCGTTATCAACGCATCAAAGGCTATTCTCACAGGCAAGAAGCTTGAGCAGAAGGTTTACTACCGTCACTCTGGCTACATCGGCGGACTCAAGGCTACAAAGGCAAGCGATCTTATGGCTACAAAGCCCGAAAAGGCACTTGAACTTGCTATCAAGGGTATGCTCCCCCACAACTCCATCGGAGACAAGAGCATGACAAGACTTCATGTTTACGCAGGCGACACACACGAGCACGCAGCTCAGAAGCCTATCGTACTTTAATTTTAGAAGGAGGACTTAAATAATGGCTATCAATTATACATCAGCTAAGCCTTACTTCTACGGTACAGGCAGAAGAAAGAGCTCTGTTGCAAGAGTTCGCATCGTTCCCGGAAACGGCAACGTAACAATCAACAACCGTGACATCGACGATTACTTCGGACTTGGCACACTTAAGCTTATCGTTAACCAGCCCTTCGAAGCTACAGGCACAGAAGGCAAGTTCGATATCATCTGCACCGTTAAGGGCGGCGGCGTTTCCGGTCAGGCAGGCGCTATCCGTCACGGTCTTTCAAGAGCACTCCTTCAGGCTGACCCTGAATTCAGAGCTGTTCTCAAGAAGGCTGGCTTCCTCACTCGTGACCCGAGAATGAAGGAAAGAAAGAAATACGGTCTCAAGGCTGCTCGTCGTGCACCGCAGTTTAGTAAGAGATAATTTCTTATCTTACAGAGCATTCAAAAGCCCCGAAACCATCATGGTTTTCGGGGTTTTCTTTGTGCTCAAAAATGATTTGGTGCAAAGTTGTTATTGTTTCATTTATTTATTCACATTATTGTGATATACTGGTTTCAATTCGATAAATAAGAATTTGACGAGGTGTCAAAGTGAAAAATATAAGGAAAGCAACGATTGGCGATTTGGCTCGGATAGCAGAAATCGTGATATTTAATTACCGCTTGAATTTCTATTCCATATTCAAAAACGACGATTATTACTTTAATGAGCTTCAAGTTCCAACGATAATGAAGCAATACGAAAGCATTATCGATAATATGTGGGTATATGATGACGGTGCGATTAAAGGTATTATTCAAATAGAAAACCAAGAAATCAAGAAGTTATTTGTTGAACCTGCGCTTCAAGGAAATTGTATCGGCTCTAATCTGTTGACATACGCCATAGAAAATCACAATGTAAACACATTATGGGCATTAGAAAAGAACACCCGTGCAATCCGTTTTTACGAGCGACACGGATTTAGAATTACGACTGATAAAAAGCTCGAAGATGATACCACAGAGTATCTTGTGAGATTGGAAAAATAATTGTCAAATTCCAATTTGTCTAACTGATTGGGTGTTAATCTTGGTGTGAGTTTGGTGCTAATTTGGTGCAACATTCTATGCGACAGCACAAAAAATATCAAACGATATGCGATTACACCCCCAAAATATCCCACGATATGAGCGTTACACACGATATGAAACGCCAATGCAAAAACTCAAAGAAATAAGTTCTTATCTTCAAGAATTACAGCACTCACGTTTGTGGGTGCTGTTTTTTTGTGAATTTTTGTGGCGCTTTAATTATTCACAATTCCACGATATAATATAATCAGTTCGATAAACTTGAATTTTGCGTTCAATTTTCACTCTACTAATGGTTGATTTCTCCCCTTTCAACCAATAGTTCGTGTTATTTTTTCTTAAAAGGTGCTACAATTAAAGTGAAAGGAGGTAGCCTATGGACCAAATCAAAATAGGAAAGTTTATTGCCGAGTGCAGAAAAAAGAAAAATCTTACACAAGCACAGTTGGCAGAAAAATTGAATATAACCGACAGAGCTATATCAAAATGGGAGACAGGCAAAGCAATGCCCGATTCCGATATTATGCTCGACCTTTGTTATATTCTTGGAATAAATGTAAATGAATTATTATGTGGGGAGAT
>JAZOCR010000081.1:0-8157 GCA_045596605.1 Eubacteriales bacterium
TGGGTATAGCTACCTGTAATTATCCTGCGGGAAAGCCGGATTGCAACGGTCATTCCAATGCTTTTGACGGTGTTGTGTATCTTCCGGAATTATCCGGTTCAAGAGATACGCTTATACTTGAAGCAGGGGAAAACGAGGGAATTTTTATTGCTGAATTTGATATGGAAATGATTCGTAAATACAGAGAGTGCGAGGTGCACGGAAACGCCTACAGAAAAACGAATAAATATTCGCTTCTGCTTGACGAGACTGTTGAATATCCTTTTGTTAGAGACGATGCAAGAAGATAACTTAAAACATATATTGACACAAAACCCTTATAAAATTACAATTAATTAACTCATAATACTTGAATTTTTTAATTAAATGTGATACAATATGCGCATAATACTTTGAGTATTATCTTCATGGGGGCGTAAAGGTTTCGACGGGGATGATGACTCACGGTAAGCGAGCAGAGGTGCGGGAGCTCTTTAAAACGCCGCAATTTTTTAATATAAACGCTAACAATAAATTAGCAGTTGCTGCCTAACTAATGGCGGCCGTCATACCTGCGAGTACCGCGGCGCAGGATATGGCGTCACTTAGCGGTGAACGTGAACGGGCGTAAGCTTTGCCGCCTGTCATGAACTTATGAAGCTACCCTTACGCAAGCCTGTTTGCCGGTAAGCGATAAGGGGAATTCTATAGACAAACTACGCTCGTAGAAGGCTGTGCCGATTTGTTTTCGGACGCGGGTTCGACTCCCGCCGCCTCCACCAGAAAAAGACCAAGTCAACGACTTGGTCTTTTTCAACTAAATCCAACCTTACTGGTGGGTGAAATTATCTTCGATGATGAAATCCCCTCGCGGGTATGAAATCAGCCTCGACGGTGGGTTGGGTGGATTTGATTTCATCTGAGGCAAAGCCGAAGATTTCATCAGCGTTAGCTGATTTCATCCTTGCGCAGCAAGGATTTCATTTTATGCGAGGATCGAATTCAGGTGAAAGCTCGAATTTAAAAATTATATATTTTGTCACAAATAATGTTCTTTCATCGTTATAGTTATTGTCCGGACATATATTCACGGAAAGGAGCTATTGTATGTCAGATTTAAATGAAAATGTCATTGAAACGCTGTACAGATTGTATGAGCAGGCAATGTATTTTGAAGCGTTCAAAATATTACACGATGAATATCTTGCAGAGGATGCAGTGCATGAAGCTTTTTTACGATTAATACGAAATCGAAAAAAATTTGTTGATATAGAATCTCCGGCAGTTCGAAGTTACGTATACAAAACATTAAGAAGTGCTGCATTGGATATATATCGCAGACAAAAGAAACAACGTGAAAACTGTCTTGAGCTTGACGAAACTATTGAAAACGCTATTGCTTCAGTTGACCCTATAGATAATATGACACTGAGCTTGATTGAGGAACTTCCACTTAAATATGCTTCCATTATGCGATGTTTATTTCTTGATGGTTTGAGTGTCAGAGAAACATCGGCTGTAATGAAAATAAGCGAGGATCTGGTGAGAAAACGATGCGAAAGAGCTCGTAAACTCTTAAAATTGGCACTAAAAAATGTAAAAAAGGAGGCACATCATGAGAGATAACCATATTTTTTCAAAATCTTACACGGAGCGAAAGCAAGCGGTTATAAAAGCCATTCATCGTGAAGAACTGATAGAAAAAAAAAGCAATACATATTTCACCTCAAAACTTTCATTCAAAATACTTGTTTCAGTTGTTATTCTGGCCATACTATCTTCTAGCGTATATGCGGCTGTACAGTGGATTGAGGTTCGAATGGAGAAAAAAGGAAATGAGGTTCTCTTTCACGCAGGCATAAATGTGTCGGCTGAAGCGGCTCTTGACTTAAGTGATAAGCCTCTACGCAGTTGGAACTCAAAGGAAGGAGAGATAAGCATCCGCTTGAATATTCCAGATTTGCCCTCAGATATGAAAGAAAGAGAAAACACAAATGGTAAGTATTACAGTGAAGACAGCTCCCGCGGTATGACCATCAACGGCATTGATCTTCGACGGAGTAATCTTGATGAGATTATCGGCGGTGCAGATGAGGTAAAACAACTTGATGTCGGCGGGAAAGCGATGTATGTGATTGCAAGTGATAGTGAAGCTGCTTACTTTAACCGCACTGTATTTATAGTATTTGAGAAAGAAGAACTTGTTCTGAAGCTGTGGGTCAGCTACGGTATTACTGATGATGAGCTTATTGCGATGGCTTCCACTCTTACTCTTGAAGAAACAACCGATGAACTTACAGCAATTCCCATAATAAACGAAGTAAGTGATGATTCTTATGATTGGACTACACCGCACTACGTTGAAAGAGAGCCGGTTTATGAATCAGATTTGCTTGACATCGGTGAATCAGCTCGTGGTGCTTCTGATTACTATACCGCAACAGTAAATAGCGTTGAGGTTTATGATAATGTCAACGTACTGAATCCGAATTGCATCACGCGCAAGGATTTTGTCAACAGGTTCATTGACGATGCAGGCAACCTTGTACCATACAATCGTACAGAAATTATTTTTACACAGGAAGGTGAATACTGGACTCAACATTTTGGTGAGAGTGTTCCCACTACAAAAAAGCTTTACGTTGTAACGCTGACAATGGATGACATCACTATGGACAGTGTCGATGAAGACGACAGAGATGAAATGCTCAAAGCCTGTGTTAACGGGTTTTATCTAAACAGCTACAAAATTGTTGATGATGAAATTGAGATAATATCATCAAGCAATGTTGTGGTTGATAAAAAGCCGGAGGCACACGCTGACTTTTCGGAGAGCATCTATCGTGAGTATCTTGGAAACAATCAGTGGAAGGTGGCGTACCTTGTGGACGGAAGCATTGCCGAAGAACCGCTTGTTTTGTGGACGTATACCGGCAAGATTTACGTCAAAATTCAGTAAAATTAATCAGCTGGATTTAAATCACAAATATCATCAAAATACAAAAATTGGCTGTTGCAGATTTGCAGCAGCCAATTTTAAATAAAGTCAAGATTAATATCCAAGCTTTTATTGTATATTTGCTTTGAAAAATACATTAATCAAAAATCATTTCACCAAAGCAGTCGGGATTATGAAAGGTAAAGCTCGGCTCTGTGGCAACCCTGTTCCAGGAAAGGTAATGAGGCGGATTTGAAAGGTCTGCGCACTTGTAACAGTTCGCTCTCATTGCTTTGCCGGATTTTACTGAAAAATCAGGGAAGAAGCGGCGAATGAAAGTATAAGGAATCGTATAGAAGATTTCCCAACCGTCAGATGTCTTTGAAATCTTTGGTGCAAATACTTCAACCGGGTCAACTATTAGCCTTGTAAGCTCGGGAAGTGATTTTCCGTAGCCAAGGTACATACAGCCGTTCATATTAAACTCAAGATTTATATATCTCTGGTCATTTTCAAGAGGACAGAAGAAGAATTCAAGACAACTGTCACGGCAGGGCATTCCAAGCGGACCGCTTTGATTTGCAAGAATATCCTTTTCTACTGTGCTTAAATGAACAAGAATAGCTTTATCATTATAGCAAATCTGCGCATATGCTTTTATTGCATCGGGTGTGTCGAGGTAAGGAGTATTAATTTCCAAAGAGGGGAGGATGCTCCAATCGGGATTTTCAGATGTTTTTTTGATTTCGTAAAATTTCATTGATTTTATACCTTTCAAATGGACTTTATGCAATTATACTCTTTCTGACGAAGGATGTCAAGTCTTACTCAAGAAACTTATATGGTTTTATGTTTTTGTTATCTGAAAATAATAAGTTTTCCATAAACTATTGAATAAACAGCAAAGATATGATATACTGTAATCGGTGACATTCACAGATGGTCAAAAGGAGGACGTTATGAAAAGGATTATTTGTTTTTTAACTGCTATTGGGTTGTTGTTTTCCGGAAGCATAACCGTTTATTGCGCTGATGTGATCGAGCAGGAGACACAACAATTGCAAATATCTGTTGATTCATCGGAGATATATGACGACATATCGGCGGACAGTTGGTTTAAAAAGTCTGTAGATATGGTTTCAAGCTTTAGTCTTATTGACGGCTTGTCTGAAAAAGTATTCTGTCCTGACATTATCGCAGACCGTTGCACGCTTGTTGAAGCTTTATGGAGAATGACAGGAAGACCTTCTTCTGATGCTTCTATTCCGTTTGTTGATTTATATGATGATCGGTATAACGACGCTGTGGAATGGGCATATGAGAATAACATTGTTAAAGGAACAAGTGAAGTCACTTTCAGCCCCGAACAGAATGTAACAAGAGCACAGCTTGCGACATTTCTTTATAGATATTTAAACTATATGGACGGTAATACGGATTCAAAGGCAAGTATAAGTGTATTCCCGGATTCTTCGGATGTGCAGGAGTGGGCAAGCGAAGCACTTTCCTGGGCGTATGCAGAAAAAATTATAACAGGTAGCTTGTGCGCTGATGGAGAAACAAGGTTACTTCCAAATGAGGGCGCTACGAGAGCACAGCTTGCAACTATAATAATGAGATTCTGCGAAAAATATAAAGATATCTATATAAACAGACACAACCCGGAAGAAAATGATGAGTATCTGAACATTTCAAACCGGCTTTGAAAGAGATTATTTCGGGCTTCATGGTTCTGAATACGTTATAAATATTCGTCATGCGAAGGACTGGGAATTTCAGAAAGAAAATGATGATTCCTATACTATTACCCGTGACGGAGAAAAAATTGGCACAATATTTTCCGGTTGGCCATCAGATGGCGCTAATTGGAGAATTGTTTCATCAAAAAATATGTTGGTTGACAATCTTAATGTTTGTGAATACATAGAGAAGTCCGGTTCTGGTGTTTATTTGCGTTTTAGGTACAGATATTATTATAAGTATACCGAAAATAATCAAAACAAAATTATTAACATCGTTGTTGATTGCAAGCACGTAAGCGGAGCTATGGCATCGGGATTATATAATAATACAAAGCTTGAAAAGTCTCACAATGACCCGGGATACGGAAAGCTATCGGAATTAAAAGATAAGAAAATTTTGATAATAGGTAATAGCTTTGTATATTTGTCACATATAAGTGATTTGCTGACCTTAATGATACAAAATAACAATAAAGGCTGTACTGTGTATACCGATGCAAGACCAAATGCAAGTATTGATACGTTTGTAAGTGATTCTAAAGTTATGACAGATATAAGTAGTGGAAAGTATGACGCAGTGTTTACTTGTGGTTTGTACAATACTTATGAAATAACTAAACTTGAGGTGCTGAAAAAAGCCTGTGATAGCTCCGGTACTAAAGTAATAATTTTTCCGGCACACAATGAAGACCGTTCTGCTATTTCTGACGCTAAAAGGACTTTTCCGCAGCTTCAGGTTCTGGATTGGAAAGCTGAAATCGACTATTTAATTGAATCAGGGATTGATGAATGGTATTTTTGTAAAAATGACGGTGTCCGACACAGCACTCCTTTAGCCGGGTACGTAGGTGCTCATATGATTTATCGCAGCATATATGGAGAGGATCCCAAGGGCTATATTAAGTTTTTAACTATAATTGATCAATCTTATATAAACAGTATTCTCGGTGATTATAAAAATTTAAAACCCGCTGAGTTTATAAAAAGCTCGGATATACATTTCTTGGATTAATTGAATAAAAGTCAAGACCACCGATTTTACCGGTGGTCTTGACTTTACTGTTAATCAAGTGTTTTCTTGTTTTTTTCCATAAGATCTTCGTAGTCTGATATAAAGTGCTCAACGGCAGACGTAACACAAGGATTGTTAATAAGCCCATCGATTACTTTCGGAGCAAGAGTTGCTGCTCCTACACCGTATTCACAAAGCTCCTGTACCTGAAGTGAGTTTGAAAAGCTTGCAGCAAGTACTTTTGTTTTAAAGTTGTTGTTCTCAAAAATATCCTGGATTTTCTTAGTGATCTGTATGCCGTTTTCACCAAGATTATCGATTCTGTTAACATAGGGGGCAGCGTAGTCAGCACCGGCCTTTGCCGCAAGATATGCCTGCATAGGTGTGTAAATAGCAGTAGCAGTAATGTAATATCCTTGAGAAGAAAGAATTTTCATTGCTTTTAGGCCCTCAGGAATTGCAGGAATTTTTATAAAGGTTTTGAGTCCGAGAAGCTCAACCATTTTTTTACCCTCAATTACCATTTCCTCAGCAGTGGTTGATACAACCTGAGCGTGAAGCTCGGCGTCGTCGCCTATGAAAGCTCTTATTTCCTTTAAGGCTTCATAGGGGTTTGCACCGTTTTTTGCAAGGATAGAAGGATTTGTTGTAACACCGTCAATGGCGTATACGTCGTAGAGCCTTTTTATGTTTTCAATATTTGCGTCGTCAATAAGTAATTTCATTTCGTTCCCCTTTTAGTTTATAGAGATTTGTGGTTTAAGCGTTCGCCAACCGCTCCGCCGGGATGAATAAGAGCGAACTGCTCTGCTTGATAATCTGTTTCTTCAATAATCGCAGTTTGCAGAGCGTGGAAAAGCATACATAAAGCGGTAGTACTTGTTGTTCCCTGCATATTGTGCTTGTCGGTCTCTCGATTAACGTGCTGCTTTATTACCACGTCAGCAAGCTTTGCGAGAGGGGACTCCATATTTTCTGTAATGGTTATAATACTTACACCCTTTGCTTTGCAAATGTCAGCAATGGGGAAGAGCTCCTTAGTGCTTCCTCCACGGGACGCAAAAATCATAACGTCACCCTTCTGAAGATATCCTGTACCACCGTGGACTGCTTCGGCAGGAGAAATAAATTTTGCAGGCCTTTCGATACAGCACATAAGATGAGCAAAGTGCTGGCAGGCAATACCTGAATGTCCGCAGCCTGAAGCTCCGATTCTTGTTGCACCACAAAGAAGCTCTACGGCTTTAGAAAACTGCTCCTCATCCAGATACTCTTTCATTTCCGCAATGCATGCGGCTTCGATATCGTATGCGGATTTAGCAGCGGAAAGTGCGTTATTGCTTATCATTTTTACACCTCGTAATATCAAACTTTAATTATATAATATCATTTTTTATTATTATTTTCAATACGCAATTTTTACAATATTTGCATCTTTTGTTTTAAGTCATTTTGTTATTAACAGACAAAAGCAACTTTTTTAATAAAATGTTGTTGACAATTATGGAAATACCCTGTATAATTCAATTGTTGGAATATATATGAAAGAAGGGAATTCTTTGGCTAACAAGAAAAAAATCAACATGCCATTTTTTGAGATAGGACCGAAATCTTACCTTTACGGTGACGATATTCTCGAATTGGCGAAGGCTGCAGACAGTGCAGCTGAAAAATACGGTGTGGATATTATTTTCACGACACCTATCGTGGATATCAGAAGGGTAAGAGAGGTAACAAAGAACATTCACGTTTTTGCTCCTCATATGGATCCGATATATCCCGGCAGAGGTCTTGCGGATATACTTCCCGAATCTTTGGTTGCGGCAGGCGCAGAAGGCGTTATGCTCAATCACTGTGAAAAGCCCCTTACCTTTGAGGTGCTCACAGAAACTATTAAGCGTGCAGACGAGGTTGGTCTTACAACAATTGTTTGTGCCGATTCTCTTGCTGATGCAAGCAAGATTGCAACACTCAATCCCGATATTATCGTTGCAGAGCCTTCTGAGCTTATCGGTACAGGTGTAAGCGTAGGAAAAGAATACGTTGAAGCTGCAACAAAGTCCGTTAAAGACGTAAACAAGGATATTCTTGTTCTTACAGCAGCAGGTATTTCAAACGGAGAAGATGTTTATAACACAATTATCTCCGGTGCAGATGCAACAGGCTCTTCTTCGGGCGTTGCAAAAGCTGCAGACAGAGCTGCTATGGTTGACGAAATGATTGCCGCAGTCCGCCGTGCGTGGGACGAGCGTCATAAATAAATTTTAAAATTAATTTTAGGAGGAATTTCAAAATGGAATTCAAAGTTTATCAGAAAGAGTTAGAGCTTCAGTCAAGAGGTTGGATACCGACCTTCCACGATGTCTCCAAGGAGATTATGGAAATCGTTGCTGCATCGGGCGTTAAGAACGGTACCGTCTGCATCGCTTCCCACCACACAACCTGCTCCGTTATGATTCAGGAGTGCTCACACGACCTCGATTCTT
>JAZOCR010000082.1:0-40554 GCA_045596605.1 Eubacteriales bacterium
CCAAACGGACATACTCATTCATTTTCGCACCGCCTTTCTCCGTAGCTGCAAAAGTGGTTAAATTGAATTGGTATAATCGGCTTATCTTCAATCCTTTTGCACATGCCGATAGCCATACCCTCTGTGAAATGCTTGCAATCCTTGCAGCGGACAACAGGCACGGCATCAATGGTGGGGGCGTTTTTAATCATGGAAACCGGAATAAAATTAACTTCCACCTTTTTCCCTGACGGCATTGTCCGTTCCAAATTACAAAGCGCATCACCATCAATTAAGCGTGCCATCTCAAATTCTCCTTCATAAGAACCTTTTCAATCGGAAACCCACGATAATACCTATTTGAAATCGTGCTTCTTGGCATTCCTAAAATATCAGCCCATTCGCTTACAGAATGCTTTTCGCCATTAAAAACAAGATACAGCGTGTTCCTTCTGTTGTTGGCCTGTTCCTTCGGTGTAGCCCATGTACAATTAGATGGGCAATAGTTTCCGTTCACATTTTTTCGTTCCAATGTCATTCCTTTTTGAAAACCGCTGTTTTTTGCCCACCTTTCAAATGCTTCGATGTTGTGCCACTCGTCGCATACAGTAATACCACGGCCGCCATAGAAAGAAAAGTTGCTTGCTTTTTCTCTGTAACACCTATCCATCATTGAACGATATGAGTTATACCAAGGTTCTTTATAGAACGACCTCCCTTTAATCAACCTCATCATTCCACCTCCATGCCCAATTCATCATCCAGAAGCGGTTCTTCCACATCAAACCCGGTCGCAGCCTTGACGTCCTCAATCAACTCCGTTGCACAAGTCGTACCGTTGATATTCTGCAGGGTTTTGACCGCCACCGCCCGGATGCGCTTATACCCGAAACCGTGTAGCTGGTTCAACGCAAGCAGCATTCCGGCAAAAGCGTTATTATACGCATCACGCCGGGTTTCTGACCGGACTTTATCGTACAGGTCATCCAGCATTTTCGGTGTCAATCCGTGCTTGTTTTTCAGCAACCGCCGTCCGTTACGGTTCATCCTTCACCCCTCCTGTCAAAATCTCCACGATCCTCCGGCCTGTTGACCGCTTGTCGCAAAAAAGAAACTCCACGCCATACGAGATATGCACCCGGTAGATTTCATCCATCAACGCCCTGCCGGAAACGCCGCTGTACTTGTCACGCCATTTCGCCACATCCTTGATGGACTTAACGCCGCCGCCATGCTCACACAGCACCACCAACCGCATACCGCTTTCTTTTGCCCTTCGGACTTCCTTCCAGAATCGGCTATGGTCTTTGGCGTTCATCAGGTTCTTGCTCAATTCGGAAAGGTTGCGCTTCCTGTCAATGCTGATGGCATTATTCCCCATCAACATATAATCCCCGGTGTCCAGCTTGCATCGGATATAATCCACGCCGTTCATATCGAACCACCGCCGAACATTGTCCCATTCCTTTTCTCTGGTGTCGCAAAGAATCAGCGGTTTTCCTTCCATCCATCTTCCCCCTTTACAAGCTCATACTGTCGGATTTCTTCTGCCGTCAGTTCCCGGCAATACACCGCAAAGCCCCACGCATACCGCTGAATATCCGGCACCCATGTTCTGCCCTCAAAGCTATGCACGAAGTACAGCCGTTCTTTCGGTATCGCCCCCGGCGCAGGCGGTCGATACAATGTGTAGTATGTGTGCATTCGTCCCTCCTTTCGCCGGATTGTCCCCCGGCTGGGCGTTGGTGGTGTTATTTCTTAAAACACGAAGGGCAATACGAATTGTCAATAACCACATTTCTTTTGTCTTCTGCCTCGTCTTGCGCATATATCTTTTGTGCGTCATCAGAATTAAGAAGGACATTGCCGCAAGCGATATATTTAACCGACTGAGGTTCGATTGTTCCGCTGTATGTGGCGTATTTTCTGATTAGCCATCTGCCATAATAATCATTCCACACCAAATACCCATATCCGATGTTGGAACCGTTTTTTTCCAATCGCAGCAAGTCGTATTCATATACATACTTACCACGCCAATCTTTCAGACCGCTGTTTTTACAAACGGTTAAAGCACTTACACTATAATTTCTATG
This sequence comes from Eubacteriales bacterium, assembly GCA_045596605.1. Lineage (GTDB taxonomy): Bacteria > Bacillota > Clostridia > Oscillospirales > CAG-382 > SIG622. The sequence continues at coordinate 2,076 of JAZOCR010000082.1, forward strand.
TGTTGTCGCTTCCCTTACAACATAATCAAAACTCATTATGTCAAGCACGCCAATAATCACATTTCCTCCATCATTTTTTAGTGCTTTCACATAAAACTCTTTTTCGTTCATAATCCTAAAATCAATAAGAGGCTTTTCCTTGAAATCTGGGCAGATGTGGTCACCACCCCTAACATTCACAACCACTTCATTTTTTTTAAGGCATTCCATGAAACTTCTGCAATCTTCACAACTTTTCACTTCAACAACTCCTCTCGGCTATCGCTACCATGTTCGATTTCCCATCCATCTGCAATCCGTTCGCCGCCTTCAAATCGATAAACGGGGGATTCTCCATATTCAAGATAACGGAATACCCCAATGTAACCATCGTGGCTCTTGATGTATTTTGGAAACTTTTTCATGTTCTTACTTCCTTTCATCGCCGGGGGCTTTTGCTTACCTTGCCCTCCTGACAGTACCTATTATACACCATCTCCATGCCGTTGTCAACACTTTTTTATAAAATTTTATATGCATAATGAAAAGAAAAAACCGCCCCGAAGGGCGGATGTTCAATTTTGGCTTTCCGCCTCCATATCAACAAATACCTTTTCCATATCAAAGATGTTGCCGTATTCGCCATACTTTTTGTTGCAAAAATTTTTCATCGGTCTATCAATTTTACTTTGCAATTCTTTCATACGCTCCCAATATTCGGGAAGGTGTTTCCAAATGTTATGCAGTTCTTTTTTGTTCTTATTGCAACAGCACCAACACGAAACACGGTCAAGAATGGAGTATAGGTCAATTCCGCTTTCCATCCAATGCCATCCCATAGAATAGCAATAATCCAAACAATCTTTTTCCGTCATTTGCCAATCAAAAAGCGGATGCAGTTTGTACAGCTTTATTCCCTTTCCCAAACGGATTGGTTCATCACAAGCGATTCCGATATATACCATTGCGTTTTTCTGTTCTGCATATTCATCCAATGCCTTTTGCTTGGCGGTTGTTCCCCAACGGCAAACGCCTCCGCACCAGCCATAGCCATTGTGCTTGCCCTTTTGTTTGCTTTCTACTTGCTTTTCAAGCATATCATACATAAAAGGTCTTTCTGGCTTTAATTCGGTGTATTTGATGCCTTTTTCAGCCAATAACGGCAACAGCCTATCACGGACATTATAAATGGCTTGAAATTCCATCCCCGTGTCATAGAAAACAACCTCGTCAAGCGGTCTGTTTTCTTCAATCAGCCGTAGTACCATTGCAAGGCTATCTTTGCCGAAACTGCAACTTGCTATATAGTGCATCTTTGCCTCCTATTTCATAACTTAACCGCTTTTTCAAGCCATTTTTCAAAATTTCTTTCAATTCGTTTCATTTTCTTAAAGTAAAGACCTACCCATTCTGTATAAGAATAACAAAGATTTTCGTATGTCACACCTTTAACAATTCTGTCCTTGAGAAAACTCCTTTTTCTCTCATCTTTGGTGTATTTTTCGATATACTCAATTATTTTTGAATTTGATAAATTGTATTCAAGAATTACTCTCATAAAATCTCCTTTTATAACCGCCCCACCCCACAATGGAGCAGGGCGGTGTGAGTATTAGAACGGCAATTCTTCTTCATCCACCTGCACAAAGCCGCCAGAAACGCCATTTTCGGCCGATTTGACAGGGTTTTCTGTTTCGCCCATGGAATTACCCTTCCCACCAACAAAATGCACCTTGGCGGCGTTTACGCCCCAATATATGCGGCTGTTGCCGTTTTCGTCCTGTGCCTTGTTTGATTCCATGGAACCTTCCAGCAGGATTTCTTTGCCCTTGTGGAAATGCTTGCCGACAAAATCAGCAGTACCACGCCAAGCCCTGCAATCGAAGAAATCTGCCTGACTTTCTTCGCCCTGCTTGTACGGGCGATTGACAGCAATGGAGAAGCGGCAATAATTCACGCCGCTTTGGGTGGTTTTCATTTCCGGGTCACGGGTTAAACGACCTTTAAGCACGATCAGATTCATCCTTTGTCCCCTTTCACGAGGTCGGTCAGTTCGTTGGCGGTCTTTTCGGCTTCAAACCATTCGGAAACCTTGCTTTCGCCGTTTTTGATGGCATTGTAAATGCCGGTGTAGTCCACAAAATCATCAACCGTCATAGTTTCGACTTTCCGCTTGAGCCGTGTTTCAATCTTCTCCTGCGTTACGCCGTATTTGCCAAACGCCACCACCATTTTTTTGACACGATCAATCAGCGGTTCGTCGTTTTTTCCGGCGATGGTCTTTTTGCACTCTGCAATGGCAGTGTCAACCAGATCATTCGGCAGGATTGCAAGAATACGGCTGCGGAGGCGGCGCGCGCCCATGTTGGCGTTGATTTCATAAATGTCACGCTGACTGGTCAATGCCTTTGCTTTTCCTCCAACTTCCCGGATGTGCGGATTGGTGAAGTTTTGTACGCTCTGGGTGTTGGTTTCCAAATCCCACGCATACGCTTGCATTTCGCTCTTTCCTTCGTCCTGCGACAATTCCTTGATGCCGTAGTCGATATTCCCCCAGCACCGGGCAAGTTCTTCCGCAAAGCGGATGGTCGGGCCAGACACTACACCGCCGCCCCTGCTGTAGGAATAAAACGCCTTTTCGGCAATTCCCTTCCGCTGGCAAGCCTGCACCACTCTGGCATAAGCAGCCACCTCATTCCGGGGGAAATTCTTTGCAATAACCAGCTTTCCCTGTGCTTCCGCAATCGCACGGCTGGCCTCCACGGCCACGGTGCCTTGATTGATATTCCCCATCGGGACGGGGTTCGCACTCTGTTGGATTTGCGGCTGTTCTTGTACAATCACTTCGTTCTTATCCATTGCCTTACCTCCTTATTCGACTTCCTTCGCCAGCCATGCAGGAAGCCCCAAATTGTTAATCACATTGTCCCGGTCAAGATATCCGTACCAGTTGCCACTTTCACGGCAATAATGGTATGTGCCGATCAGCTCCCGGAAAATATCATGCCCACGGCGCAGAAACAGTTTGTCAGCTTGTAGGATGTTGACAGCATACGGCGGTTTCTTTTCGATGGCCACAAAGACGAATACAGGTTCTTTCCCTGTGTTGGCTTTGTACCCCTCCGAATACATCGCCGCTTGCAGATCATAGCCGTATTTGATGGCCGCACGCATGAACGCATCGGTTTCTGCGTTGTCTGTGGTTTTCACATCAACGATGATGTCCGTGTTGCCCATCTTTGTCAGCACATCAAGACGGCACTTGCATTCCTCCCCGGTCAAATCGTCCACCCAGAAATAAGGCACTTCTTTTTCCCCTGCCAGCAACTTTCTGGCAATTTCATTCGTCATCAACGCCTTGCACATTTCCTGTGCCTGTTCCACCATGTCTGCGGTGACGACTGTCTTTCCTGCTGCCGTTTCCTCAAAGTCTGCATACGCCGCTTTTCCCTCCTTTGTGCGGCGGTCGCAAGCCGGGGCAACGGCAAATTCCTCCTGCAAGGTTTCCGGCTGCAATGCCATCTTGTGGAACAGCTGCCCGAACACCAGAGCCGGGGTCGGTGGTTCCGGGTGTTCCATCTGCCACCGAAATTTTTCCGGGCTGTCAGACAGCAACCAAAGAGAAGAACGGCTGATTGCAGGGTGTTGACGGTATTCCTTTTCGGTCAATTTCATTCGCCCCCTCGAATGTGTTCCAGAATCAGCTTCCGGGCAAAAGCGCCAAACTTCATGGCACGTTCTTCGCAATATTTCGTGACGGCCTTATATTCGCCATCAGTCAACTTAATCATGATCGTCTTTGTACGCAGCCGACCGATGGGCTTTTTCGTGTTCGCCATTATCATTTCCCTCCTTTCATTTTTGCAATAACTTCATCCTTAAACCACGACTTGTCGGATTCGATGAACGGCGTGCAATCAACCGGGGCAAGCAAAGACGCATCTTTCAGGTGACGATACAAAATAGCTTCGATTTCGTCCTCGTCAAACACGGACAACAGAAAGCCATTGATGGAAATATCCTCTTTGCACTTTTCGCCCAGCTCGTAGCAGCCATCAATATCATATTTGTACTGGTCGATTTCCTGCTCGATACATTCTTCACAAAAGCCATCAGTCAGTTCTTCTTCATAATGCTTTTCAAAACAATTCTTGCAATAATAATCCATCATGCTTTCGCCCTCCATTTGTTCCACCTTGTCTGTCTGCGCTTCCTGCGCCTGTTCATCCAATCATGTGATGCCCTGCCGATGTTCGGGCTGTGCCATACAAGACACAGCCGTTCCTTCCCGGCAAGATACGCCTCCCGGTCTGTCCTCCAATCAGCGAACCGCCCCACGCTTGAACGCCTCCCACCGTGCATCCTCCGTGGTCTTGGTCTTTGCCATGGCTTCCAGCTTTTCCTTGATGGTCATTGTTTCGCCCTCCTTTGTTTGACTTCCCCTAAATTATACACCATTTTCTTGTCGTTGTCAATATATTTTTATAAATTATTTTATCCTTTCCAGCAGTTGCAAAATAGTGGATAACCGAATTTTATATGTTTCCCAGTCTTTCGTTTCCCGGTTTTTGTCCATTTCAAAATCTGTTTTCAAAAAATCCATTTCAGAAAAAAGGAGGTCATACACCGTTTCTTCTGGATCGATAAAGCATTGAGATTCTTCGCTCCAAAAGGGCTTGGATGCATACTTTTCATACAGATTTATTGATTTATTATTTAGATCATCAAACCATGCGGAAAGAAGATCAGCGGAGCGCATAGCACATACAGAGTAATACATGACATACAAGTAAACGTAAAGAGAACGGAAAGACAATACTTCTCCAAGTTGTGCTTCAAGGATTTCCATTGCACAATAGAGATCTCCAAGTGCATCTTCCAGATCGTCGAAGTGAACAATATCATCTTCCACGCAATCGAGCATTGTGAAAAATTCGGCGTAATCATTATTTGGCATGATGTTATCGTAAAAATGAAAATATTCTTCGATGGGCATTTCATCCAGATATGAAGCGGCGTAAACTTCACGGAGGGGGGCATATTTGGAAAGCATATCACGGACAAAAGTTAGGGCTTCTTCACGCTGGTTGTTGTTGACCAATATCTCCAAATCTTTAAGGGATGCCATAATATCGTGCAAAGTCATTTTCTTTCCCTCTTTCCGTTTTTTTTATTATTCTCCGTGTTTTCGTTTTTCCTGGTGCCGGTGGTTGCCCCCCAGCTGGGCGTGGCGTTTATTAAGCAATGCCCCATTCCTTTGCCAAGGATTCGCCAACCGCATCACGAACTTCCTTATAGTAACGTTGGTTGGTGTGCAGCTTGTACAAGGACACGCACATCTGGAGGTTGGAGACTTCCTCAGCGCTTAAACCAGAGACTACCAGAGAGGCGAAGAAACCGTCTTGCCCTTCTGGAGAAAGCATCAGCACAGCTCGGGCGAAGATTTCCATGTTGGTGGGATCAATACTTTCCAGGATTTCTTGTGCGGTCATCGTTCTTACTTCCTTTCTTTCGGGGCTTACCTTTCCCCCTGACACTATGTATTATACACCTTCCTTTCTATTTGTCAACACTTTTTTATAATATTATATAAAAATTTTTTACACAAAAAAACAGGGGGCATTTCTGTCCCCTGTCCTGTCAAAGGTCGTACAATTTTTCGATGAAAACGCCGTGCATCTTCGGGTGTAGCAGCTTGACGGTCTGCACAAGCTCATCAATCAGCTTCCATGCCCTGTCGGCTTTTTTTCCGTCAACAGCGTCCAGAAATTCCGTGCCGCCTTGCGTTTGGATTATGTTTTCGGCTGGTTCCGGTGCTGCGGTCATGGAGCGCATGGTCGGTGGGTCTTGTTCCCTCGGATAGTCACCAAACAGATAGCCCTGAATGATTATCAGATCAGCCAAAGCCGCCCGCTTGTTCCCGGTGATCGGGTCTTGCAAGCATTCCTCAATGGCTTTTTGCACTTCTCTTTCCGTAATCATTCGTTCACATCCTTTTATGCTCTTTCGAGTGCGGTCATGCACCGCTTGAGGGCTTCACGCTCTGCAGGTTTTTCAGCCTGTTCCATCATACCCTCGAGCTGTTCCATCATGTATTCCTTCGCACCGTCCCGGCTGTAGGAATCACGGCTGGAGCCGCCACGGTAAGAAGAACGATTGCCGCCGCCCTGATTGCCACCACGGGCATAAGACATATCGTCATAAGAACCACCGGTTCGGCTGTACCGCCCCATACTGTCACGCTTGGCATAGCGGCCACGGCCACGGGCATAGGAAGAGCCGCCACGCTCGGAGTAGCCGCCTTCGTAGGAAGTGCCGTAAATGCGACCCTCTCCCATATAGTGGCCGTCCTCGGAATAGCCTCCGTCCATTTCCTGCTCCAAAACGCCGATTTTCATAATATTTTTTACGGTATCGGTCAGCTTGTGGATGTTCTCCAAATCGCCCATAGACATTTTGCCGGACTTCTTGCCTTTCTCTGCGTAATCTTCCAGTTCAGCGCAGAGCAGGTCTTTCAAATCTTCCATATAGTGCATAATTGCATCTCCTTTCACGCAATTCTCTCGAACAGAATATTAGCATTTTCTACCTCGATAGCGGTAGTTGCGCTGATATTCCGTACGGAAATAGTGTCACAGCAGCCGCAAGGCAGCTCAATCAGGGTCTCAAAATTGATGACCCACTGGTCTCCGATTGCAGCCGGAGTGACCACGCTGACCGTGTTCCGTGCCGTTTCCCCATTCTGAGACAAGGCAACAATAATGGGTTCAAGCACGCCGCCCTCATCAGCCGGAGCGACCGCCACATTTGCGTGGAAGTTTACCTTGTAAATTGCACGGGGAGCGCAATTCTTGCAGATGCCTTTCAGCCTGAACACACCGGAAGCATCATTGTGGACAATAAAGCCCTTTTTGCAACATCTGTCACCATTCAAAAACACGATGTTTTCATTAACCGCCACATTCTGGGTGAGCGGATAGCTGTATTCAGCAGCCATTAAAATCATTCCTTTCCATCAAATTGGGCGGCAGGAAGCCCCACCGCCCATGTACACCATCAGCCACTAAAGGCCGACCATTTCCCGGCAGGGAAAAGCTGTTGTTTGATATTAGATTAGAAGTTACCGCCGCAGCCGCAGCCGTTGGCAGCGTACTGCACCTGACCGCAGCAATTGGTCGGGAAGGAGACCTGCTGAGGGGGCTGGACGATATACGCAGCCTTGGGGCAGGGGTTCGGGTCAAGACGCTGGATCAGATATTCATTCTGCTTAGCCTGGGAAGCAGCCAGACGGAGAGCCATGTTGTCATCCCGAAGTGCCTGAATCTTCTCATTGCTCATGTAGTCGATGATGCGGTCACCCAGCTTGTCGATGGCCTGCAGGGTGTTGCAATTGTAAGCCTGTGCATCAAACCGGCTCTGCATATTCATCTTTTCCATATCGCAGCAGCAGTCGGAAATGCGGCGGTCAAGCTGGTTGGTATTCATGGCATTGCCATAAGCAACATCTTTGATTGCACCCTGGATGTCGCAGCAACAACCGGCAATCTGACTCTGTACGCCAGAAATCTGCGTCTGAATTGCATTGGTATTCTGCAAAGCCTGATAGCCCAGAGTGCAGATGGCATTGTCAACGTTGCGGAAGTTGCTGTTCAGGTTGTTTGTCAGCTGGAAGGTAGCATCACAGATGCCATTGTTGATGCCGTCAAGCTTGCGCTCGATGGTCGCAAAGTCAGTGGCCAGCACATAGTTTTCGCCTACACCACCACCGCCACCGTAACCGCCACCAAAGCCGTTGCCGAAACCACGGCCACCGTAACCAAACAGCAGCAGGACGATCAGCCACCATGCGCCGTTGCCGTCCCACATACCATCGCCGCCACGGTTGCCATTGCCACACACGGCAGCCAGATCAGCAGGGGACATTTCGGAAGTAGTCAAACTCATATTTTTTCATTTCCTTTCATTTTGTATGCTAAAATGTGCGCACATCTTAAGCCTGTTTTATTTTTTCATCATGGGCAGCAAGCGGTTCGCAGCCTGTCCCAACTGATTGAACTGCTGCTGTGTCATTTGCCCGGATTGCAGGAGCTTCATAACTTCCTGTTTCGGGTCGCCACGGAAAGACTGCCGGAACTGGTTGAATTGCTGCATAAACGCTTGCATCGGGTCTGTCTGTTGCTGGTTCCCTCCAAGGGCATTAAACAGATTATTCGCCATCTTCGTCGCCTCCATTCACAGCCTTTTCTTTTGCCTTTGCCCGGCATTTGCATCCAGCGGCCATTTCAGCCATTCTGCGCTCGAATTCTTCACGGGTGACATAATCCCCGCTTGCCTGCTGAAAACCGCTCACAGGGACGTTATTTGCCTGAATAGCCGCATCTGTGCGTTCCTTATAATCAAAAATGCGAAGAGGCATAGGCATACCGCTTGAATCAGCCGTCTTTAGATAAAATGTGTCACCTTCGCTGTCCATCAGCATGACCGTCTGTCCGGGGGCAACGATGAAAGACTTTGCACCGGTTTCGCCCTGCACCCAGATCAAGCCGTTTCCGTTTTGCTGTGCCGGGGGCATAGGATGTTGCTGCTGGCTGTACTGGGGGATCATTTCCTGCTGGTTCTGTTGCATCGGAGAATAATAATTCGGTCTGTAAAACGGTGCATAATACGCCATGGGTCAACCTTCTTTCTTTTCAAAGTAGTAAACGGGTGTTTCTGCAAGGGAGTTCCAACTGTCAAATAAAGTTCCGTCAATGACCGTGGTCAAGTGACTGCCCGTGCCTATCACATAAACGCCTTGCGGATGGTCTTTGCAAAAATCCTCTATTGTGTAGCAATCCGGGCAATCATCTGGAATTGTCCTTCTGTGAAAACCATTTTTTCTTAAAAATGCCGTCGTAACCGAGTTGGCGGACGGCATGTCGCACATCACAGCACCTTGCAGGGACAAAGCGAAGAACACATCATGCCAATCTTTGCCCAGAGCCTTTGTGATTGCCCTGATGGTACAATCGCCCACTTGTTTGCCGTTTGGATTCGGATTCCAGTATATCCACATTTCTTAACAGCCCCATTTCTGCCAATATTGTGATTACGCAGTAAACCGTCAAAAACGGCAGTTCTGACAGCCGCTTGTTTTTCCGGATAATCTGCTCAATGCTCACGGTTTACCACCCTCCTTTTGATTTGAGAATACAAAAAAAGCCGCCCTCCTACAATCAAGTAGAAGGACGGCTTCCGTCTGTTTTTCGTCTGTCTTTCAGATGTGGCGAATCAACCTATCAAGGCCACGCTTTACGATGGTTTTGGTCTGTTGCACCGACAAAGAAAATTCTTCTGCCAGCGGTTCAAACCGTACGCCGTCAAGCAATCGCCGCTTCAGGATTTCCCGGTTCCTCTGGTCGAAAATCCATCTATCAATCAACGCTTCCCATCCTTGGCGGTCAATTTGGTCATATTCATCCAGTTTTGTCATATGGAACTACCTCCATGCCAATTAAGGCGGCAAGATCAACCTCTTGCCGCATAGTGTCGCCGTCAATGTCTGAAGCCACACAAATAGCATCACACACCGACAGCAAATCAAGACGCATTTCTGCTACATCCTCCCGGTCAGGGTCGCCCATATGGGCAAACGCCATCAGGGGGCAGATGTAGGTATTCTTTGCATCCACACTTTGCAGGTATTTGGTCGTCTGTCTTGCACGGATGTAGTTTTCTTCCTTGCCAACATATTTGTGTGCAACGAATACAATCATAACGCCACCTCGTCAACGGGACTTCTTCTTTTTCTTACGCCCGGTGCCGTTGCAATCAGGACACTTCACATAGCCGGAATCGCCGCCGGTTTTTCGCTGTCGGGTTTTAGTTTTACGAATTGTTTGTTTCGCCATTTACATACTCCCATATATATCCGTATGCTGTATTATATCCTTTTCTGTGGTTGCAACAACAAAATATACTGCTTGCAAGATATTTCGTTTCCCTTTGAATTTGGTTTACACTTTCCCATACCTTTACAATATTCCCGTTTTTTGTCTTTTGATAAACAGGCTTTGAATTTTTGTTTTTTGCTCCTCTCTGAAATTCATGAGAAATTTTTCCGCTTTTAATTGCGTGTCTCATATTTTCAAGATGTGAGCACCATTCAAGATTTTCTGCGTTATTGTTAAGAGTATTGCCATCGATATGGTTTACTTCATTATAGCCATTTGGATTTTCCACAAAATAAGTTGCAACCAATCTATGAATATAAATGCTTTTTATATCGTTCCTTCCGTTTCCAACAAGGGCAACATATCTATAAGGGCCAGGGTTCCCACAAGTACCCCCTTTTAATAGATTGCCATTTTTCCATTTTGAAAAAGAACGAACTTCCCCTGTGTTGCTTATCTGGTATTTGCCATTATAGCCTTCGATGTCTTTCCAAACTTCCATAAAAAACTCCTTTTTGCTTTATTATATCACATTGTCAATAATAAAGCAATAGCAGTTTACGGATTGTTGATAATGTCTCCATCGTTACCAATATAGTTGTTGTTTCCGCCTTCGTTTTCTTGCGTAATCTCCCAACTCTCAACGGTTTCCCATTGATTACTCCACCACAGCCATGCACCATTCGTTCCAACCAGCAGCAACACCAGCACAATCACCAGCACCCACATCCGATGAAAGGTTCTTTCTGCTCTGGCTCGTTCAGCCTCCAAAACAATGTACGGCACATGTGCGCCCTGTTCGCCGTTGCATCCGTTACATGTTTTCTGCATATTCGTCACCTCAAAATTAATTCAAACACGGCCACAACCAAAGCACCGATGGACGATGTAGCTACCGCCCACATAAGCCGCTTGATTATCCCAAAATCATGGGCGATAATGTCGATACGCTTGTCATCATTCGCAAAGCGTTTATCGTTCACCTTTTGACGGTCTACGCAATCGGCTTGCAGGACATACCGCCCATCAAAATATTCCTGCGCCGCTTGCAGGTGATCCATACTCACATTTTCCGGCATTTCAACCCTCCATTAAATGTGCTTGCTGTCCGTGGGATTGTTTACCACGCCAAAGCAAGCCAAAAGTTGAAGCAAAGCCGCCACCACGTTCTCAATAGCTTCGCTCATGGGAAGGGTGATCACATCGAGCAGCACAAGCATAGACAATACCTGAGCCGCCAAAGAAGCCCACAGGACAGGAGACTTAAACCGATTCTGTTCCATTTCCCATACCTCCGAAAATCTTATTTCATGCCATTTAGCAAAGCAACCATTTTTTCAGCAAGCGACCGCAATTCCTCATACTGTGCAGCAGAAATTGTAACGGTTTCTTCTTCCGGCTGTTCCGATTCCTCCAACGGCTCAAGATACTGTGCCATGCAATACCCGGATCGTCCGCCATATTTGCAGTACATCCATTCGCTGTTTCCGGCTATTTCAGCCGCTGTGACGGTGCTTCCATCCGGGATCATCAATACCACCGGGTATGTGGTTTCGGGTCCGCTGCGCATCCTTAAACCGCCGCCAACGACCTTGTATGACCGTTCCTCGCTCATTTTAACACCATCCTGCACTTTTTGCAACTGTCCGAAATATTGCCATTGCCCAAGACTTTTGTCAACCTTGATTCCGCCAGATACGGATGTGCAATGCGTAATTTCCAGCGGATTGACGGAAGTCACCACGCCCACATGGTAATAGTCCCTTCGGTCTGGATGGCCGTCATACGTTGCTGGCAATGCGTACCCACTTTGACCTGGCGTTTTTGCCTTGTACACGATGTCACCCACAGAAAGCATTGCAGCGGTAATGATCTCCACAAAATTCAGCATCTCATTCCGGGCGGCGTAATTGCTCCCGTGGGTGCCTTTCCATTCGCCACCCATCAGCCGGATTGCGCCAATAATCAGCCCAATACAGTCACATTGACCGCCCCGGCCATCCATTCCCAGCTTATATTCACGCACCCGGTCTACATTGCGCTGTACGCCTTCAATGAATTGCTCATTCGTCATGTTCTTCCTCCGTCCACATGGCTTCGCATTCCGGGCATACCGTGCGCCCTTCCGGGATGATCTTCCCACAGCAAATGCAAGTGTTATCCTTCATGTTGTCCTCTACTTTTCTTGGTTTGCTATCTTGTCTGTTAGTCACCAATCTGGTCAGATTGTTGATTATCGATTACTGAATTATTTCGGGCACATCTATTAAAATCCGCTCTGAAAGCACTTTTGCGCCGTCAACATCTGGGTGTACGTTGTCGCTGGACAGCATCCCCGTGTACCATGCAGAACCGCTTGTCTCTGCTCCGACAGCCTTTGCAAAATCAACGTATCTGTGACCGCTGTTTCGCACCCATTCATTTTTGTATGTGTTTTCCATACTCGGCGTGTTGGGAATGGTGGCAAGAATCGGGACAATTTTATGCGATTCACAATACGCAATAACCGTTTCCGTGCAAGTCAGCCAACTTGCGTTGATTGCCCCATCATCGGGGTTATTCATACCAAGCAGCCATACAACATATTTTGGTTTTTGCTTATCGCAAATTTCTCTGAAAGCAAGCAAGCCATTGTTTGCTGTAGCACCGCCAAAACCAGCCAGTAAATAATTTGTATAGCCACGATTCAACAGATAATACGGGAATTTCATATTGTCCGCAAGGGATGTGTAAGAATCACCGAAAACAAATACGTCTTTTTTCATATCTGCTACAACGTAATCAAATACGACATCTGTCATGGCGGTTTCGGAAACAGCATACACAGCACCGTTGCACCCGAAGAAAATAACATTAGTCGTACTGTAACTACCGCCATTTGTGCGGATTGTTATTTCAGCCCTTGCACCAACATCTTCCCCACCCTTGATATTAACGGCGATAAAATCGGAAAGTGTCAGACCATGCTCAAATGTCTGATATACCGTGCCATTGTAAGCAATGGTTTGTATATCTGTGTTCGTAATTCTTAAATAAACAGCACCATATTCCGTTGTTCCATGCCCAATTTCCAACGTAGAAAACGAATCAAAGAATCCTGTAAATAGATACGAATAGTTCTTCTTGTTGTCTACATGGTCGCACAGTTTGATTTTTGTATTAGCAGGCAGAGCAGAAACAGTTTGAGAAAAAATAAAATTATCACGCTGACGGATAGGATATGCCTTTTCGGCGTTGCGCTCAATATAAAGCACTTTCTTGTCAATGCCAGAACTGTACACGTTTAAGCGCAGCTGGTTTGCTCCATCTGGCACAGTGTACGATGTGACCTCGTTATTTTCGGTGTCAACAATGCCGTTCTCATTCCGTGCCTCGATGAATCGCATTATGGCAGCAGTGTTATTGACTGTGTAGACACAGCTAATTACATCACCCGGCAACACATCGATGGGATCAGAATAAGCATATGCATCGTTAGCCGCTGCAGAGCCGTTAAACCACAGATAACCACCCGTCCATGTGTTTTGCACACTGCGCTTCTCGCTTTCGGCCGCTGTGTATACCACAGCACCGATCTCCTCAGAAAGTTTACCAACTTCCCCGGCCAGTTCCGTGTAATCCTCCTGGATAGAAGCCAACGTTTCTTCCACCAATGCCAGAACGTTTTCAGCCGCCTGTGCCGCTTCATTCGCCGCATTGGCCGCTTCGTTTGCTTCAGAAACGGCTTCATCCACTATTTCAGCAGCTTCGAGCAGGGTATCAAGAGGGGCAGAATCATCACCGGCAAAAGCATAGTCATCTGTGCTTGTGGCCTTAACATATCCTTCGACACGCAGCCAAGATGTGGTGGACTCTCCTTTTGTTACTTTTACCGTAATTGTAAAACGGCCTGTAACATTGTAGCAGTTCGGGGCAAGTAACACGTATGCGGTTTTGCCAGACACTTGACCGTCAAGCACAATTGTCTTCCCATCACCACGAATAAAAAAGCCTTGACAAGTTGCAGAGTCAAAATTTGCGTTCTGCACAGTAACAGAAAACTCATTTGCGTTTTCGTCGTTTGCGCTGATAGGCTCATTTAATACAGCGTTTACAAGCCCACCAGTCACCGTCGTATTCCAATGGTGTTTGATTAAATTTCTCATTTTACACCTCCGTCACAAGAGCAATCTGAACACGGTCATCTTCACTTTTGACTGCGTGTTTAATTTTTGTGTAACCTTCAAATATCAGGTTCCCTTCGTCAGCCGAAATGCGCTCGATTTTTTCCGCACCTTCCCAATCGAGAACAATTTCCGACATTTTGCGATCATCAACATATTCGAGCATCAGCACGCCGTTTAATACCCACATCCAAATGACATTAAACGTTTTGTTTTTCACTTTCGCCTTCAACGGGTTCGCCCCCTTTTTGCATGCTTACATTATTGCAGGTTTCGCTAATTTTGTCAAGCCAAAAGTGGGCAGCAGACAAGCTGTCGCAGTTTGCTTTCGTGGCCTTTATTTCAAGACCTTCAAGAGATTTTTTGATAATTGCAATAATTTCAACGATTGTCATTTTTTACCTCCATTAAGTCACAATGAAATAGTAATATTTTGTTGTTCCTTTTACAGAAATACTGAAGCCATAATAGCCGGAATTGCTCACCGTTACGCTGCTAAAGCAACGGATAAGTTTGTCAGAAGTCGTACCAAGGGAAGAAGCCAAGGAGGCAAGCCCGGCCTGTGTTGGTACTGGCCCGGTTGCATCGCCAAACCGTATATCGTCTACAACGATTGTTCCGCTGCCAGCGGACTTTCCTTCTTCGTATGCTGCCGATACCGCATCCTTAAAATACTGCGTATCGGCAATGTTAAAATTTCCGCCAGTTTCGGAAACCTCCCCTAATTGCAGCACACCGTCTTCACCAACAACGATAGCGTGACTGTGTTGCAGATCAAGTACACCGCCTGTAGACAAAGCCTTTCCGACCGTGCCAATGTCGCCCATCGTCACCGCACGTTGGCTAACTACATTTCCGCCAAAATTCATGCCGTCAGCAGAAAGCAAATTTGCAGTCACGGATTCCGTCGCAACGATATTTCCACCCATGATAGACAACGCTTTCAAAGCCGTTGCTTCCGTCAATCCTGTAGTCAGGTTGGTTACACTTGCATTCAACGCTTCAAATTGGCTTGCCGTCACATAGCCATCAAGCACAATCCTGCTGGCCGCTATTCTTGCTTCTTCGGTGGAGAGGTTGATGGCTGCAATCACATCATTTTTGCTAACCTTCAATAAAATTACCGCATTCGCACCGTCAATGCGTTGTTCAGCCGTTGTAATTCTTTCGCCTTGTTCATCCAATGCGTCTTGCGACGCTTTAAGCGCAATTTCCGAATTTGCAGCATCGATAGCGGCAAAAGCATCTCTTATGGCTTGTGTATGTCCATCAACGACCGTCTGTTCTGCCTTGAGGTCAATCCGTGCAGATTGCGCATCCAGCTCGATTTGTACATCATTTATGATAGACGCATTGTCCTCAATGCCAATCCAAATATCATCCAGCTTGAAGGTGAACGCCGTCTCAAAATGGCGCATTGTAACCGCCAAACCGTTGATGGAAGTAGACACATCCGGCAGCATATTAGCAAGGCTTATTACCACGTGTTCCGGCTCGGTGAGCAAATTAGGATAAGTTCTGTCTGTCACTCGTTCTTCAATAATTGCCCCATTGTAATCCATCAAGCAAAGACGGCACATTTTACCGGGGCTAAACCAATCAAAGTTTTGCCCGGTAATCAAGCCAAGTTCATGGGCTTCCACCTGTACAGATATTGACGGGTTTGAGTTTGTGCGGAAATACTTTTCGCATTGTTCCCTCAATTCTTCATCAGATACACCGCTCGTTTCTACATTCAGAACGTTTTCTCTGATCCCCCATAAGGCTTGGCTCTCGCTGTCAACGTGCCACGTTTTGCCGGGGACATACAACCGGGTCGCAAAATCACGATAGTCGATATTCACAACAGCATCGATGATGTTTCTTGACAGCCGTCCTTCACACCCTGATTCTTCCGGCAGCCTTACAAGATTTATACGCCATTCCAAATCTTCCAGCTGCTCAAACTCATAGCCATACCCATCAATCAGATCAAGCAAATCCATCACGCCTTGCATCACGTTGGTATAATTCAATTCGCAATCGATTTCCTCCATCACAAAAGCATTGCCGATCCTCCACTTCGTGCCTGTGGCATAAGACAATAATTTTTGCAGTAGTTCAAATGCCGTCCCCCTGAACCGCATTTTCTCCGTACATACATAGTCTTCCAGCCATACAATGCCATGTTCTAACGCTCTTGTGCAATAACCGCCAGTCTCATTGGCTACCGTTTTTACCCGGTACACTTCGCTTGAGCCATCCGGGAGAAACACTCTCACAAAATCCAGACCATCAATATTGCACACAGCCGGGACATAAGTAATCGTGCCGACAGACAGCGGCCGCAACTTCTGGGAAATGGAAATGTCCGCAGGGGCAATAACACCCTTGCGGTTCATATTTCGGTCGTACAAGATGGGATTTTTAATCAGTTAAAACGCCCCCTCGCCCTGAATACCACTTCAACATTTTGGCTTGATATGTACGACACTTCGTTATCCTTACCGCATTCCACGAACAAATCGTCCGGGCTGGGAGGCGTCCTATTTCCAACAGGAAGCCTTTGAATGCCGTCCACATATTCAAGAGAAAACGATTCACCCGGCTGTACGCCAAGATTAGTGAAATACATTGTTTTCCCACCAGCAGAAGCCGAAAAAGAGGTCATTGCAGCGCTTCCATTGTTCGTTACGGTAAACTCTAACGGCACTTTGTCAACCGTGCCAGACGGCCTAAAAACGCCATTTGCGTTTAATCCGGACAACACAAGACGTGTTTCTTTTTCATCTTCCCAGAAAGGTGTTCCACGTGAAACAAAAGTGATGGTAATATCCTGCGTCCATTTCAGGGCGGACGCAATTACAGGTACAGCATCCATTTTGACGGACAGCCTTTTTCCGGGTCTTGTGTTGACGGAGAGATACCGGCCTTTCCCCCAAACCTGAACTTGTTCCAAAATGTCCTGCCGTCTTTCAATGCTGTATGCGTGTATTTCAAACTTAACGGTCACCGAAAGGCTTTCCCTTGCCGACCGCAACACCCTTGAACCATTTCCACTTGCCATGATATAAGCATTTTCAGCGGTTTTTGCTTCTTTCTCGGCTATGTCCTTGATTATTATTTCAGGCGCAATACTGGAAAGCGGAACTCCGTCAATGTATGCCTCATACCGTGTTATCATCAGCCATACCTCCCTTCGATGATTTTAACGTTCATTGCAGCATTGATTGTAGGCAGCAAAGCCCTTGCAAGCAAGGCCGCATCAACGCTCAATTTCTGTGCCGCAATGGCGGAACGAGTTCCCCTTTCAGCACCATTCGCAATGGCGGTTTCAAGGTTGTTCGCTGCCCCGGCGTTTCCACCAAGGTCAAAATCGATTGAAATCGGCGTAGCCCCAACGCTTTGCATGATTTCATTGATTTGCCGCATTTTTTCTTCAATTTCAGGGATTTTTGCGGAAATCCCATCAACCACGCCTGCGCCAGTCTCATACGCATTCTGCCGGGCGGTTTCGTACTGGTTAAGTTCATCGACGGCTTTTTGAGCCGTTTCCACCATGCTGGCATACCCTTCGTCAACCGCCAGAGTTGCATCGGTCATGGTAGTTGCAAGCGTGTCTTTCGTCGCCTGAAGGTCTTGCCAACTTTTATTAAGCCGATTTATTTCTACAGGCTTTGCCTGAGTGTACAGATATTCCAACAACGCATAGTTTTCTGCATTCTGTTCCCTTGCCAGTTCCGCCAAAAGGCCTTCGTCCACCCCTGCACGTTGCGCATTGCGGAGGTTGGCCGCATATTGGGCATAAAAATTGATGTTTTTGCCCATGTTAGCCTGAGCGGTTTCCAACGATTTGTTAATGTCGATTTCCGTAAGGTCGGCCACCACACCCCACAGGTCGTTTGTACCGTTTTTCAGGCTTTCACGCATCTGGTTGTAGGTTTCGTCACGATGTTCTTTGACAGCAGTCCACGCCTTTTCGACCGTTTCAAAAGCTTTTACTTCGTTTTCAAGAGCGGTGTTATAGTCGTTCTGGGCTTGGGTTGCCGCTTCGATTGCAGCCGTTTCGTTTTCATATTCAATTGCAAGGTTTCCAAGGGCTTCATACGTTTTTTTATAATTCTCATCGGCTCTTTCAAACTCGTCATTTGCTTCTTTATATGCAGTTTCAAGCTCTTCCACTTTTCTTACAGCCTCATCAGCCTGCAAAAATTTTTTGGTAAGCATTTGAGCGGGTTCATCAGCATAATTGTACATCGCAATTGCTTTTTGATCGAGCTCATCTTTTGACAAGGTTTGTCCTGAGGAAATAAGACCCTTTTCAATCAAAAAATTTTGTAGATCAGTATAATATTCATCCAACAAAACTTTTGATTCTGCTTTTTGAATTTCAAGGGCAATCTGTGCATCTGCCGCCGCTGCCATTGCATTTGCCCTTATTTGTTCTTTTTGCTCCAACGCACGGATTTTTGCTTTTTCTCGTGCATTCTGCCAAGCAGCCTCGGTGTTTTCCCTGATTTCATCCGTGCTTGTCAAGATGGATTTATTCGCCAGATCAATATGAGCCGCCAATTCAGGGAACGTTGCCACAAGTTCCTGCAAGGCGCTTTCCCACAGCTTGGTTTCATACTCGGACAATTCCGTCTTTTGGCTCAATTCATCCAGCGTGTCAATCAAGGTATCGGCACGGGCTTTTTTCAGGTCAGCTTCAAGAAGTTCCTGTTGCTCGCTCTTTTCCACCCCTGCAATCTGTTCTTCAACAGTTTCCTTCGTAAGGTCGGAAAGGGCTTCATTGATGTTTTTCAATACCGGATTGATTACATCAATAACGACTTGCCCGGCCTGTTCCAAGATGTCATTTACATTTTCCTTAAAAAGCTTTACTTGGTTGGAGTAGCTTTCAGAAGTCCTTGCAAAGTCCCCCTGCGCCCCTGCGGTTGTAGAAAGAAGGTAGTTATACCGCAAAGTCGCCTGTTCTGCCTGTGTCATGGCGTTGTAGGCTTTCGTGATTCCCTGCGACATGGCGTAGGCTTCCAGATTCGCCACGGACATATTGATGCCAAGCTGTTTCAACGGTTCGGTTTCCCCGGAAATGCCAGCACGGATTTTCTGGAATGCTTCCTCATGGTCAAGGTTGTAGAAAGAAGCCATGTCGGCGGTCAATTCCACCAGACTTGTTGACATTTCCATGGTTTCTTCGTCCGTCATGCCCATGGATTTCAGCATTGCGCCCATCGTGCCGCTGAACCTCTTGGCCGACAATTCACCGATGCCAAAACTGTTTTTCAGGTTCTTTGCCCAAACATTGATTTGGTCGGCACCGTCGCCGAAAGTTACATCGACAACGTTCTGCACTTCCGCAAGGTCAGAGGCCATTTGCACAGCTTGCTTGCCAACATCAATTGCATACCCCAACGCCTGTTTCGCCATATCCGCAAGGAACGTTCCCTTGAACACTTCCATCAGGCCATTGGCTTGTTTTTTGGCTCCCTCTATCCCTTTCTCATATTCCGATGTATCAAGCCCCAATTTGGCGTATAGTTCAAAAAGGTTCAATCAATCACCCCTTTTTCTTTTTCATCCGCTTTAGTCGCTTACACAGGCCGGAAATAATATCGTCCGCACTCCGCTTGTCATCCTCTTTTGTATCACGCCTGAAAATCTTTGAAAAAGACGGAAACGACGGTTCTTTAACGCCGCCAAACGCTGACATGATACACGCCACATTGTACAGCATATTTCCCATGTATTCCATCTTGGCCGCCTGTTCACGCTCATACAAAACAAGTACGCCCAGACTTTGAACGGTGTCCGGGCGGTACTTGTAGAGGGCGACGATTACGCTTTCGTTGCCATGTGCAGCGACCAGGCGAAAAAATCAAAAATATCACCTGCCGCAATTTGTTTCAGATCAACCTTCGTGATGGAGAAATCTTGTTCCTGAACCTGCTGGACGGTTTTCCCGGTGACGGTTGCAATCAATTCGATAACCGTCTGCCGCTTTTTCAGCAAAAACACGCCCAGCAGCTTTTCCATGGCTGCACCAAGGGTAATGTCTTCCTTTTCTTCGCCCTTCATTTGTGCCTTAAAATCCACGATTTCTTCATCCCGGATAAGTTCCAGCACAAGGGGAAGAGCCTTTTCCATCACTTCAAAAGTGGTCTTGGTATCCATTTTCTTTTCCTCCTTTAATCAAAAACGCTGCACCCACCAACGAATGCAGCGTTTATTTTCTTTTTGTTACGCCGCTTCGTTAAAGAACAAAACCCGGCAGGGTGCTTCTTCCTGATTCAGCAAATTATCCTGGTGAGCCATAAAGTTGACAGGCAGCGTGCCTTCGCCCCTGTCGGTGAAAGTAAAGGACGCACCGTCAATGTTCAAGGCATTGTCAAGTTCAATCAGCATCAAGCCTTTGGCGGTGTCGCCGATCCAGCACAGATGGGAGATGTAGTCTTCCCTCTTGATGGCCGTCCGGGGCTGTACCTTGGTCACATTGCCGGTAACGGTCACATCCGCCGACATCAACGCATCCTTGAAATTTTCCGGCGTTGCTTCCAGCAGCGTGGTGGAAAGCCGTACAGTCCAGCCGTCATTGACGGTGCTGCCTACAAATTCGGAACGCTTGCCGTCAGCTTCGATGTTGCGGATGGACGGCGCACAGGTGAAAGTGCCACCGCCTCTGGTTGCGCCCAGTACACCCTCACGGCTTTCAAGGGCAGAAATAACGGCATCAGCCAAAGCGTCGGGATCCTCAATCCCGGAATAATCAAAGTCCTTCAAAAATACACCAGCATTAAGCTGAAGATTTTCAAAAGTCTGCGGCGTGAGGCCAGTAGTCATTTCTTGTCACTCCTTTAGAAGGTATTCACGAACAGCACTTCCACATTAAGCACCATTCGCTTGATAAGGTCATCGGATTCATCACCCATCAGTTGTGCAAAAGGCAAGCCGGGGCGTAGAAGCATTGCCCCTTTGTCCAGCAGGAGCAACCGCCGTTTCTTGTTTTGCAACGCTGCTGCGATTTCTGCTGTCTTTTCCTCCACTTGCCGGGGGCTGCTGGAACGATACCACACAGAGGCCGTCAACACCGTCTGCGCATCGTACCCATCCATTGCATACTGATAGGTGATATAGGGAAAGTCCGGGGCATCATCCCCGGTTGGGACGCTGTTTTCTTCGTAGGCCGGAAGGCCAAACGATGCCCAGAAAGAATAAAATGCTTGTGCGTGTGTCATTCTACTGGCAGCTCCCATTCTTCGGCGGTCACAGCCTGAAGGTTCAGCCCTGCGCCGCTTGGCGTTTGTTTTTCGTTGCCGTCAGAGGTAATGCGGAAGATCGCCCCGTCAGAAACACGCTTGATAACATCATGATAGTCTACATCAATACCCTTTTTCAGGTAGATTGTATAAACCGATGTCACGCCTTGTTTCTGGGCTGTTCTGGCCTCCATGGACTGGTCGAAAGCCACAGCGGCCATAATCTCCGCCCCCTCGACATACGCCGTTGTAGTGCCTCCCATGCCGTCAGGAACACGCCTTTTGTCAAGCATCACAAACTTTTCCATTGCTTGTGCCATCAGGTTCATCAGATTTTCCTCCAACGGTTAAGTTCACGCCGGAAAGCATCCTGCCACGTTACAGCCATGCCATCAGAGGTCGTCGACCTCTGGTAGCTGTACCCTGCAAAACTTTCAGCCGTAAACGGTGACGGTTGCGCCCCTTCGCTGTCAATAAACGCCTTGATTTTTTCGGTGAGGGCGAGGAGCGAAGGAGGAACACCCATCGCCCACACCTCACCCTCAAATTCCTCATCGGTCAGCACATCATTCGGGAACTGATGCACGCCGTCATTGAATACGGAGCCGACAAGGCAGTAATATTGACCTTCTTTAAGAAACTCAGAAGGGGTGAGCATACCCCCTGCGATTGCGACCGGGCCTTTGTAAATGTCTTTCACGAAATAGTTTCGCAGTTCCCTGCAAACCGCATCAAGCACGCTCAACCCTCCCTTTTACGGCTCTTTGCAGCCGTCTTTCTTTTCGGTTTATCTTCCTGCTGCACCGCTTCAATCAGCGGCTTGTGCAGCCTGTTTTTGCTTCCTGCAAGCTCTTCCAGCCGTTCTTCGGTTACGGTCAACCCTTTCCGGGGAAACACATCACCTACACGGTAAAGGTGCTTTCCGTCCTGCAAGTCAGTAAACGCCGCAACTACCTTGTACATCAGGCACCCTGCACTTCGTCACCGGCACCTTCATCGCCAGCATCATCACCGCCAGCATCGCCAAACGTAATCTTGGCAATGCCGTCCAGATATTCAGCCCACAGAGCCATGCCCATCAGGGCGTAGCTTTCGCCTACAGCGGTGGAGTAGTTGCCCTGAGCATGGAAGCCGATCAGGTTGGTTTCGCCCTGAGTGGTGTAGTTCAGACCAAGGCGTGCAAATTCGCTATCGCTGGGGTCGATGTAGTACAGGTCGATATTCTCCACGGGAGTGGCAATGACCATACCACGATCAATCTGAGTAGCAGGAAGCAGGAACAGAGTAGAGTAGCCGAGGAAGTCCTTTACATAGGTCACCCCAAAACGGGTCTGCACGGTAATGTCGGCGGCACCCAGATAGTCATAAGCATCCAGAATGTTCGCAAAACCGACAACGGCAGTTACATCTTTCTGAATGGTAGCAAACTTGTTCAGCACCTCGCCCTGAGCCTTTGCCAAAGCATCCTGCCAAGTAGTGGCAGTCTGGGTCAGAGTACCGGTCTTGAGAAAGGTATAGAACTTTGCAAGCACAATATTCTGTAGCTTGGTCAAGAAAGCATCGTCGGACTTTTCAACAGCGATTTCAGCGCCGTACGTGTTCACGTCCTCGATAGGAACAGCCTTTGCATACTTCTCAATGGTCAGGTCGGATTTAGTCGCCTTAGCGATAGTAGTCTTGCTGTAAGGGATGACCTCGCCAGGATCAACAGCACCGCTTTCCAGCGTAATATCAGCGGTGTAAGACACAAGAGAGGTGCCGGGGGTCTTTCGGATAGGGCGCATAATGCCCATAATGTTTCTCAATGCTTCCCAGTTGTCACCGAAACGGGTAACAAAATCCATCTCACGGGCGGTAACGCTGGTATAGACGTTAGGGAGACTGTCACGGGGAGTAGAAAGAGTTTCAACATTAACAGCTGCCATTATAAGGCTCCTTTCATTTCAGTAATTCAGGATTTTCGGCAAGTGCTTTCTGACGTTCAGCGGTTGATAATTTGTATCTTCCGTTCTCATCACGGGCGTAAATTTCAGCCTTTGTCAGTTTAGCACCCCCACCATTCGCCGGGGGAGTGGCCGGGTCTGCGCCCTTCGTTTCCACCTTGCCGACAAGGCCGGAGAAATCACCCTTCACAAGTGCATCCAGAGCGGAATTGTCCTTGATCTTTTCGCCGTCCAGTTCGATGCCGTCAATCTCTGACCGGCTGCCACGCATGGCAATATCAAGGTTCTTCCCGGTGATGCCCTTGCTTTCATAATAGGCACGGACGGCCTTTTCCTTGGCTTCCTTTGCCTGTTTGCCCTCAACATCGGATTTGTAATCGTCAAAAGACTTTTTGAGGGCTTTGTATTCCTCACTATCTTTGACCTTTACAGCTTCCGGTTTGGGCTGTTTTTCAAGTTCAGCCTTTACCTGTGCTTCGGCGTGGGCGTCCCTTGCAGTAATGTGTTCAGTAATAATCGCATCTTCCAACTCTTTGGGAAGATCAACGCCGCTTTCCTTTGCCAGCGTTCTCAATGTTGCCCTTGTAAATGCCATGTATTCAATCTCCTTTTCATCGGCGGCGGTTCGTTGCCGTTTGATTGTTACTTTTATTGTATCACAATTTTTTCTTTTGTCAAGGCTATGCGTTTTTCAACGCTTCAGACAAAATTCTCTTATATTCTTCGCCGTGCTTTGTCGCCGCCTGTAACAGCATGTGCTTCCCCGGTCTTCCTCTTGCACCGAGTTCAACCTAAACATATGGAGCATACGAAGTGTTTGTTCCGATGTACACATCATCGCCGACAACTTTGTGGCTCATGCTGTTCCGCAACCGCCCAGTATCAACAGGCGTTTTTTCTTTTGCATGGGTTTCGGCTCTCATTCCAACAGCCTCAAGCCCGTTCTTTTTTGCCCTTTTCAACGCTGCAATAACTTCAGCAGAGTTGTCCTTCATAGTCCAATTCATTTTATCACCCCCTTTTTGAAAACCCCTTCACCACCGTGCCCATCGTGCAGCGGCAGTTATAGATATTGCTTCCGCTTGCTCCCATGGAACTGTCGCCGGGGTGCATCAAGTATTGACCGTTAATCAAAAACGGTTCGTCAATCGGTATGCTCCCGGCTTCGTTGTATCTTCCACCAGCAAACTCGTGCCAATCTCGTGTCCTTTTGTCATAAGTGGCAATCCAGAACTTTTCAAGGATGATGCCGTCAGATACGGCCTGTTCCATTCCATCCTGCCGTCCCTTGTTTTCAGCAGCCGTTGTCAAGGTTCGGGCGGTTCTGATGGATTGCGTGCGGTTCATTTCTTCCACACCACGCAGACGCTTCGCCATGTCGGGTATGCTTTCCCCGGTCAAAATGCTTTGCAACACAGACCGATGGACATTCTGCACGTTCCACTTTTTGTCTTTCCGCTGGTCGATGTACTTGTACGGCAAAAGGCGGCTGTTTCGTGTGGCAAGCTCTTTCACGGTGTTGGAATCCACCATCGTGAAGGAATACCCACCAACGCCGTCAACGGTTTCGCCTATCGAATTGTAATTGATGGCGTACACTTCCGGCAACTGCCCATTAACATACGCAATAGCCGTCTTGTTCACATTCAGCATTTCCGTGGCAATCTGGTTTTGCAGGGTCTTAAACCGCTCCGCATACAGCAGCTTATTCTTCCGCCACCGCTTGTATTCGGCCTCGGTCAAAGTGCCATCTTCCACCTGTTTCCGCTTCTTTTCGTCCAGCCGTTCAAACTGCCGGAAATAGTCAGCCGCTTTCTTTTCAATGATGTCGGCTGACCCGGAGTAGATGCCGGACAGCCGCTTCTCCATCTGTTCGATTTTCCTGTCAGTCTTGGCGTGCGCTTTGTCCGGCAACGGTTATCACTCCTTTATTCACCCTTGATAATTCGCAACGCTTCTTCCTTCGACACACCAATAGCCGTAGAAATAATATTTACAGCCTGCCTTTCAGACAATGTACCCTCTTTCAGGTTTTTCATCACCGTCAACAGAGATTGCGTCTGTGCGCCGTTCAAAGTCCTGCCGATTGCCGATTCTGCGCTCTCCACAGCTTCGCCACCAGAGGCCACCTCATCTACAGCCCCGGCTTCTTCTTCGTCCTGCCCATCATCCAGACCGGGCGTTTCCGTCAACCGCTTCACCGCTTCGTTGTCCAGCCGTTCAAGTACGCCATTCACTTCATCCGCAGACAGGAAGGGCAGCTTCTTCAAGATCGTTTCTGCGTCAAGATACTGACTGGCAGACATAACCATTTCGGTCGTTTCGGTCTGGTTGACGATCTGCGAACGCTTGAAAGAATACCCATTCGGCTCAATCCCTGCCAGTGCCAGAATGTCGTTCATGAACTCGAACACGCACATTTCAAATTCGTCCGTTTTTTCTTCCAGCGGTTCATACGCCGCCATAATCTGTGTGGCGGTCACGCTCGCCCCGGAAATCTTCTCCACATCCAATGCCATGAAGTCCAGGTAAAGGTCATTCTGCAACCGGGTCAATGCCGCTTCTCTGGCAGCATGTGGCACTTCGATAGTGTGGGCTTCGGCAGATGAACCACCAGAGCCGTCGCCATCAACAGCGGCAACCCTTGTAGTCTTAATCCGCTGTGCGAACTTTGCCATGTCCATATCATCCATGCCGCCTGTATTTTTCAGCAGCCAATAGATTTGACTTGCATCGTCCAGGTCGTTCGCAAAGCCGGATTTGATAAGGTCATAGCAATCAATCTGACCCTGTTTGCCCTGCAACTCGCTTGCGTGTTCCATATTCCCCCAAAGCGGCACAATCGGGAATCCGGGGTAATTCTGCCTGTCAATGATTTCCTCACCGCCGACCTCGCTCGTGCTGGTGACAATCTTGTAGGCTCTCTTTTCCTGCTTCACGGTCAGTTGCTTTTCTTCGCCCTCGACATACTCCGTGTAGCCGTCCATTTCGTACAGAGTAGCCCTCAACGGGTGTTGATCGTCCAATCGCCACCAGCGGATGCCAGCTTTCAAAGAGCCGTTTTCCTCATCCCACAGAGGCACAAACTCCGTGGCCTTGAAAAACACCACCCGGCCATTATCAAAAAAGCCGAAAGACACGCCCTGCACCAATGCGGATTTACCGCCCCTGTACAGCACCGTGTCAAAGTCTTTGCCGAGTTTTTCTTTTGTCTTGCCGGTTTTGTCGTCCTCAAAGCTGATGCCATTGCCCAGCAGATACGCCGCTTCCTGCGTCACAAAACGCTTGAAAAATCCGCTTGCGCACTTGTGATTCGCCGCCCACTTATCCGGTACAGCTTCGCCCGACAGCTTGTAAAGCACCTTCTGATACTTCATGATTGTCGGGTTCAGCCCCCGTGCATACTGCTCCGCCTCCTGCATTGCCCGGTATTCTTCGCTGCCGGAAAAGTCCGTGATGGCCGCTTTTACAAACTCCATCCGTTTCTGTTCGTTTTCACCAATTTTTACCAAATCATTAAAAGTGAGAATGTCAATCACGCTCCCTTATTGATTTTTTCCATAATCTATAAACAACCCTAAAACCCTCATAAAATCCCATAAAATAGTCAAGTGTAATTTCATCATTTATCAACCGCCTATTGGCTGTTTTGAGAATTTCCAAAAGTTGTTTCTCATTCATGCAATTTGCCTCCTACATAAAATCGGCTATTCTGAAAATTTTTCTTTCAAAATGTCATAAATTTGACACCAAAATTCCCAGCCATAGCCCATATCAACGGAATATGTTTTTCCTTTGTACTTAAAGTATGATTCTCCACTTTCAAGATTTTCTATGAATTCATTGGCGCATTCCAAAAACTCCAAAAATAGAATTTTCTTTTCTTTCTCCATAATAGCCTCCTAAAATTACAGAAAAATCGGTGTGTAATTGATTGTTGCCTTTTTCTTTGGCAGGTTCTCATAAACGCCCGTCGTAGCGTCCTGTGCGTCATCGTGAGCGTTTTTGCCAATGCGCTGATACTTTGTCATATCACGCCAATACTCACGCCATCGGTTCTCCCAGCCGACAGGAAACAGCACATTATTCATAACGCCCGTTGATCCTGTCAAGATACGGCTGTTTTTGTTCTTCGTCTGTGTGAATGTGAAAAAGTGCGTGATATTGTTTCCGTACTTCTCCTGCGCAATCCGCTTGACATTCCGCGCAAAGCCTTTACCGCCATTGTTGCTCTCGATTTTGGCACGGTTCACAGAATGGTCGGTGTGTGCCTTTGCCACCAAATCTTCGGTGACTTCCATTCCCTCTTGCGTGTAGATCACTTCCAGCACATAAGCCTTGCAATCCTTTACCGCATAGATGATGGAGCATAGGAAGTCTGCACCTTCATCAGCCGTATCGGTGTAGCTGCAAACGCTTTCGATATTCTTCGGCAGTTCGTCATAGGTCTGCAACTGGCTATACAGTCTACCAGCAATATCAATGGGCGACTGGTTGTAGTTCGCCTCCACAATGTCCTTGCCCGTGTCGCCTTGAAGAATATCCTCATACTGGGCATGGCTCAAAATGTCCTCACAGAGCATTGAGTTACCGTCAAACGCCTTATAACAAATCAGCCGATACTTTTTACCTTGCCGATTGAGTGCCTCTATCAGCCGTCCTGCAAGGTCATCAGACGCCCATCGGGTCATAACCACAATAACCTTGCGTTTACCCTCACGACGGGATAGCATCGTGTCTGTAAACCACTTCCAATGCTGTTCTTTTATGTTATCATTTCGTGCTTCATACTCATTCTTGATAACATCGTCAATAAGCATCAAATCGGCACCAAAGCCGGTAGCCGTGCCGGTGGGAGAAGTCGCAAGGTATGTATTTGTGTCGTTCCCCTCAATGCCCCATAGGTTTGCTGCGCCGTCGCCACGCTTCACCTTGATGTGTGGAAAAATGTCATTGTAAACAATTCGACCGTCAGCAGATGTTTCCTGTATCTTGTTTCTAACGCCCTTTGAAAAGACGGTGGAAAGTGTTTCGTTGTATGAGCCAGTAATGATTTTATCTTTCGGACACTTTCCGATAACCCATTGAACGAACAAAGTCGCTGTACGGCTCTTGCCGTGCCGTGGCGGTTCGCTGTCAATCAAGTATTCATCTGGACTTTCGTAGAAATCCTGATACTCCCGGCACTTGTCTTTCAGGAACTTGCGATCCTCTTTGTAAAAGTCGGGCGCAAGCAATTTGCAGTATTCCCAAAAGTCACGTCTTGCCAATTCGCAGCGCAATACATCACGGTATGTCATCATCCAACATCGCCTTTATTTCTTCCGTGCTAAAAGCACTCATATCAACAACTGTCTGTGTCGCTTGTACCTTGTCAACGGGTTTCTGTCCTGCGGTGTCACGCACTAACTCCCACGCCTTCCAATCGCCTTTGAGTGCAGCTTGAAAAGCCTTTGCCGCCATTGCTTCAGTGCCCGTCATTGTCTTGCCATCCTTGCCCGTCAAGTCAGCATCCATCAAAATCTGCATTGCTTCACGGAGAGATTTTTTCGCCCTTCTCGCTTCGCCCGATTTTTGCCCACCTTTTCGCAGTTCGTCCGCTGTTAGTTTGTGGGTTAAGTTCTCATTCGACATTTCATCTCACTTCGCTTTTTAATCTTTTACGCAGTTTCCGCAAATACTTTTCGTAGTCCCTTTTCAAGTACGGACTTGTAGTCGTAGCAAGTGCCTTTTCAACTCTTGCGATTTCTGCCTTTGTGTCAGTCATCAAATAGTGCCTCCTCTATTTCGATTTCTGCAAAGTTGTTTTTGATGTTTTTGGGGTTGCCCTTGTAGAACACCAATACATTTTGATGCACCTTTACAAGTTTTCGGCTCTTGAAAGTGCCGTTTGCCCTCAACATTGCCGTACCTAACATATCGACCAAAATAGCCTCATTGTATGTCATACAGCCGTTATCATTAAAACAATTTTTCGTGTAGTCGACAAAGTTGCGGTAAAATCCCTTTTTATCTCGCACATCGCCCACAACAAACACAGCAAATCTATCTTGCTTTAACTTTCTGCAAGCAATGGCAATAATTTCTGCGTACACTTTGCAAAAGCCATCATAATCCATATTGCTAATATCCCGTGGGTCGTCGCTATAAACCTCAAGGTCTGCATAAGGTGGGCAACTAAAAACAAGGTCGCAACTTTCATCTGCAACATACCTGTCTGCGTTCAAACTGTCGTCACAATACCAATTCGGGCAAACACCAATTTCCTTTGCATTTGCAACATTGGCATCAATTTGTTCTTGCCGTAAATCAATGCCGTGGTAGTCATAGCCAAGTTTCGCGGCAACAATACCACGAACTGAGCCACCTGCAAAGCAATCGTAAATCTTGCCACCTTCTGTGCAAAACCACTTGTAAGCCAATTCGCAAAGAACTGGGTCGAAAATGCTTGTTCCGTTTTGTGATTGTCTGCCGTACTTTTCGCCTATGTGTTCTGTTGTATATGCTTTGGCATCTCTTCCGCTTTCGCTCTTTATGCCCAAATCTTTCCATTGTCGCTTTCTGTCCTGCCAATAGCCTTGTCTTGTGTCAAGTATCGAAAATGGGGGGGCAATAAAGCGGTCAACCAAAGATTTGTGTTCTGTATCATCTGCACTATATTCTGTTTCGGTTTCTTCTTCCTCGTCATCAATACCGAAGTCAAAGTCAAAATCGCTCAAATCCAATTCAGCCAATTCATCGGGCAGAATATCCAAATCCCACATCGACAGTTCAGCCGTTGCATTATGGGCAATCGCATATTCTCTCCGCTGTTCATCTGTCAGGTGGTCAAGCCGGACACAAGGAACTTCCTTCATGCCTAACTGTTTACATGCCAGCAATCTTCCATGTCCTTCAACCACAATGTTTTTGTCCGACCAGATGCCCACAGGATCGTTCATCCCAAACCGCTCGATGCTTTTTGCGATATTGTCAACATCCTTCTTTTCATGCTTCCGGGTGTTCTTCTCATACGGTTTCAACGCCGTCACGGGCATATACACAATTTTCAATTCCATAGCTTTTGCCTCCTTAATTCCATTATACCAAACCAGCCGCAAAAGTCAAGACGCACAGAATGCCCGTTTTTAGCCCTTTACAGCGGTTTTTATTTTCCCCATACAATTCCATTACCACGAACGATAAGCCCGTCTATACCGCCTAATTTCGGCCTTGCTCCGCATCCTGCGCACAATCCCGGCAAACAGCCCCCAAATTACCTCCGGCAAGATCAGAAACAGCATCATCGCTACCACGGTTATGATTGCCACCAAAGTCCACCCCTTTCCTGTTGAACGGCGTTTCCACGCTGCCCAGTTCTTTCACTTCACACTCTGCCGGTGGGTTCTTCCTGCTTTTGCAGGTATCGAACATATAATGACACGCCATCGGCTTCGTGCCGCTCGTCAACGCTCGGTAGTATTTGCACCCGGCACAGGATTCGTCAGAAACAAGCCATTTTCGTCCATCTTCCCTTGGTTCTTTCTCCATTCCTTGAACGCCTCCCACAGATAAGCTTCGTCTTTATAGATCACGCCCACAAGGTGTATCGTCCTGTTTGTTTCCACATTCACTTCGACGGTGGAGAACCTTCCATCACAGTCAACGCACCAACGCCGCCGCCTGATGCCATACGGTTTCGGTCGTTTGTCGCATACAAATGTGTTTTTGCTCCCACAATTCGGGCAGACAATTTCGCTCACTCCTTCCTTGCGGCCTTTAGTCGTCCCCTTGTCTGATATTCCATCAACATCAACACCATTAACCACAATACATATCTGCTGCTGGCTCATGCCGTACATCTGCCCGATCATCCTCTGGCTGCACCCTTCAGCATACATCTGCCGGATTTTCGCACGGTCTGAATCGCTTAACTTTCGCACGCTGTCACCGCCTTAACTTATTCTGCAAAAACCTCGAAAGAACTGACCATATGACCAACTTTCAATTTTCCCCTTGCAAACAGCCTCAAATACCCACAAGGCAAACAATCAATTTTCCAACTCTTTGGAGGTGTAAGCTCCGGTACGCATTTATATCTTTTAAGCCAATCTTTCCCAAGCCCTCCAACGCCATCAATTTCAAGAACATCAGACCAACCTGAAAGCCTGCAAATTGGTTCTCCATCAAAACCAACGGCCACAAAATCCATGCACATCCATCCGCTATCATGCTTTTTGTTCGTTGGAATGATTACCAAAGATTCAAATTCTAATCCACTACCATCCATCCCGTTGTATCGTGGAACAGATTCAAAATCTTTCTTTTTCATGTTAAAAACATTCATGGTTTCGCCTCCTTTATCTGTGCGGTTGTTAGCCGCCGTTATGCTACATAAAGTGCCAATTCAGCGTTGAGTTCTTCGATGGCCTGAAGGTCATATTTTGCTTGTTCCTCATCACCATTAGCGATATCAAATTCATATTCTTCCATCCATCCCTTAATCTTTCTGTTAAGGGTTTCAATTTTCTTCGCAAGCCGTTCAGGGTTTTTCTTTGTGCGCTCAATACGATCAGTCTTGACCCGTGCCTTTTCGGCATCGTCGGCAATTCTCATAGCTTCTATTTCTTCATCATTGTAGCCAAACTCGATGCAACCGCATCCATTCTTCTTGCTATAAAAAAGGTGAACATCCCGGCCATTCCACTTGCAGGAATAATTGTCGTGATTGTGCATCGTTCCATATCCATCAGAATCATAACGGACGGTGCTTTTCTGCATATTTTCCGTGCAGATCATCGTTTGCCGTGCGGTCAGCCATTTTTGCTTTCCAGCACAGACCTTTTCAAAGATGCTCGGCAGGAACGTTTCATTGAACCACTTGCTTGCCATATCCGGTTCCCTCCTAATCAATATCAGGCGTTTGCCCCTGTGAGTATATATTACCACATCCCTCGCTTATTTGTCAACAACTTTTTATATTTTTTATAACTTTTATTCCGCAGGCTGTTGGAGCCAATCAGCAAAATCTTCAATTTCCCAAAACAGTCTAACGCATTTCTGCTGTTCCTCGTCAGACATTGCCCGGAAACGGTCTGCGTTGGTTATTGGCGCATCGCAAATGTGGTCGTATTCGTGAAACTTTCCTGTAATTGTGCATTTTATTTTCGGCGGGTTGCTTGTGTAACACATTCCGTCTGTCTTTTCACAAAAAGCACAGGTATTTACCATAATCATTCTCCTTTCGGCGGTTGGGGCAGGGGCATCCAGTGGGTAACTTCGCCTTTGTTTCCGTTGTCTCCGTCAATCAAGAATACAGAAAGATGCGGCGAAAAATCATCTTTGTACTTTGCTTTTTTAGGCGTAGCATATCCTGTATGCCAAACGAGTACCCATTCTCTGTCATTTGGAAGTTTGTCCTTGACCGAAATCCACTCCTGCACCGTTACGCCGTTTGCGATAAGACGGTCGGCAATATATTCACTGCCATTTATACACGCACTGTCGCTTGTGATTGTAACTCTTGATTGTGCAATCAACCCCACCAACTTTTCCCTAACATCCATTGTTATGCCTCCTCCCATTCGGGGTCTGTGTTGTCAATCCAACATACAACGCAGAGCCATCCGTTCGGCGAATTGTCTGTCCGTATCATCACGGATTGTTCGTGATGGCATCCGCAAACACCGCACTTTCTATAATACTTTCTTTTTTGCTTAACATCCATATTCCTTTGCCTCCATTTCATTT
Organism: Eubacteriales bacterium; assembly: GCA_045596605.1. Taxonomy (GTDB): domain Bacteria; phylum Bacillota; class Clostridia; order Oscillospirales; family CAG-382; genus SIG622. The sequence goes on from JAZOCR010000082.1 coordinate 35,057, forward strand.
TTTAGGTGTACCCATTGTGTTATCACCTGTTACCACAATTTTTCTCAACTGGTAACGCTGAAACCCTTGATTTATAAGGATTGTTACCATGTTACTGGTTGTTACCATATTTTTTTATCATATATGTGCGAGAGAAATATATATGTGTTTATATCTCCCTATATATATAGTGTGTATTTTTGGCGGTAACAACCGGTAACAAGTAACAACCGTTTATTTATAAGGGTTTTTCCGTTACCAACGGTGGTTACACACCGGTAACGTTTCGCACAATACACACGCATTTTGCCACCGAACCGGCAATTCTGGCGTTTTTCGTCCGGCTGTTGGCATCGCACCGTAGCAGATTGTTCCGCTTCGCCCACGAAAGGAACGCCGTTGAATTGAAGCCTTGATTGCTCATTTCCCGGTCAAAAACGCTCTTGATGATGTACACAAAATGCTCGTCAATCTTGCCCCATATTTCACCGTTGTAGTTATCGTTGGTGGGCAAGAACTTGTTCGGGTTACGGGCAATCAATTCATTCACAAAATCGTACGCTCTGGCATTGGCGTCAACCTCGGTTTTCTTTGTCATGTACCCGGCAATGTCTTCAACCGTCAATGCACAATCATCCTCAAAAATGAAAGATGTCGCCAAAGCATCAGCTGCCAGAATAGCGGAAGCGGATGCAGCTTGCTTGTCGGTGCTGTCTGACTGCAACAAAAGACGATAATAGTTTTTCTGCATCTGGTTGGCAAACTCCACCATTCCATCTTGCTGAAAAATCTCCACAAACTCCCTGCCAGCCCAGCCATAATTTTCGTTGATGACGGCACACAGACCCACCAGATCAGAATACACCTTTTCCGTGCACTCAAACTCGATAATACGGTTGACGGCACCGCCTCCGCTGTTGGCGTTGCTGATGGGGTGTTCGCCATTCGTAATGAAGCAATTCTTCCATGTGTTTACTTTTTGCAGGCCACCAGTTTTTGCGCCCCTTGTGCGACCTACACCTTCAGTCAACTGATAGATCATTTTGTCAAAATCACGAACACCAGCACTTGACTGGATTTGCAGTTCGTCAACACACATCGGCAAGCTGTTCAAGAATGCGGCCATCATTTCCTGACCCACAAGCGTGCTGTTAAATGTGGTCACATATTCGCCGGGCTTAGGACACGCCCAGACGGAAGCGGCCATCATAAGCCCGACAGTCTTACCCACTTCCGTGCCGCCCCATGCGTGTACGAAAAACGGCAACAGGCCACACGGCTGCAGGATAACGGAGGCGAAAGAAGCCGCCAGAAACAGCCGCCCAACGCCCTTTTCAGCCCTGACGGCACGCATAGCTTCCACCCACTTATCACGATCACCGGACGGCTTGACGGCGTTAAAAATGTGTTTGAAATTCGTTTCGCCATCAAAAACCAATTCTTCCACATACGGAGAAAATTGCCCTTCACCCACCCAGCCCAGACGGCCAATAGATTTCTGTTCCGGGATGGTTTCAAAGTTCAGATTTTCGATTTCCAGCAGATAAGTGGACAGAGCCTTTGCGTTTTCGCTGTTCACAAGGATGCCATGAGCCGCCAAATCAAGTATTTTATTGCTGGATGCAATGACGGACTTCTCCACGATAATAGAACGCCAAGCCTTGCCCTTTTTGTAGGCAATCTTCAACCGCTCTTCGCCGTTGTCAGCATTGCAAAGCCGCTGTACAGGCATGATGGGGTGACGGCAAATATTCTGTTCAAAGCCGAAGCGATCAAGCACAGATACACCCAGTTCGTTGCATAAATATTCGCCGGAAAACAGTTCGATTTCTTGATCGTCAAACTGCGTGGAGTTGGCTACAATCACGCCGTCCTGCTGCCGCATGTACTCGCAATAGCTTTCAAACAGCTGCACGAAGCACCGAACACCAACAGACCCGGCGTGTGCTTTCATACGCTGAACCATCTGCTGCATCAAAAATTTATTGTTCCGCATAGCATACAGGAACTCATACGGCTCTGTACTGTTAAGGTACTGCTCGGCCGTGTATTGTGGGCACTCAATAACCATGCTGCCGTCCATTGTCAAACCTCCTAAAATAAGCCTCTGTCATCGTTTCTTTTGCAGTGGGCAATTCCTTCAACGCTTCCACGAAAAGCGGATGCCACGCCGTTTCTGACGGTTTGGGGGCATAATCACGCTGCTGCCATTCCAATTCCCTGACACGAAAATATAACCGCCAATATTCGTCCTCCTGTTTCCGGGCTTCCTTCTCCGATTTTTCTTTCTCTTTCTGTTTCAAAAACCGTAGCCGTTCAGCTTCGAGCTGCTCCCTCCTGCTGACGGTTTTCCCGATTGGCAAATTCAAATTGAAATCTGTGTTGATTTTAGCACACGCCTGATGGAATGGCAAGTGGAAAAGAAGCTTCACAAAATCAATCACATCTCCACCAACATTGCACCCGAAACAATGGAATCCGCCCTCGCCAGACCAGACACGCATTGACGGCGTTTTTTCGCTGTGCGATATGCAACAAGCAAAACCGCTTCGGCTCACTTCTATGCCGTACTGACGGCAAGCCTCCAACGCCGACACACGCTCCCGGATTTCTTTTGCTATGTCCAAACTAACGCCCTCCTTACACCACAAAACCACGCTCCAACGGGGGCAGCCGTCAAAGCGTGGTTTTAGGTGATAGCGTGGTATGCAGTTGCCGGATAGCGTTTGCCCTGCCCGACAACTGCCACCCTTTTAATTATAACACAGACCAACAAAAAAAGCAACTATTTTTTTATCGGCCTGTGTGCGATCATGTATCTTTCAAAAACGCCAAATTTTGAAACATACTGATTGATTGTGCCAATGTCATACGCAAAGAACCGATTCACAATATAACCATCAGGAACCTTCAGCCACACCACCGCCAGCCACACGGTCAAGCCTCCTCGTTCAGAAATTCTGGATTGTCGTGAATGTTGCCAATAACTTCACAGCATGTCAAATCAACATAAAATGCTGCAAAACCGCTACCAACAAATGAATCAAAACAACATCCGCAGCTTCCAAAATTTACCGAAATGAAAGAAACAACGTTTTGTTTTGCTTTTTTGCGATATGTTTCGTAATTTTCTTCTCCTTTGTAACCACGTTCAAAATATAATTTATGACAAAGATATGTTGTTAAATCTCTAACAATATCCCCCTCAAAAATCTTCTGCCCTTCGGGATATTCCTCGGTGCGTTTGCAATCTCGCAATCCTGTGTACTGTCCTACGGTTTCGGGGTCAACTGCATATGATGTGAAAGCTGGATGATAATAGTCCAATTCATCGTAATTTATCCCTTCGACGGTTATTATTTCGCATCCGTCGGGGTATGTGTTTTTTCGGCTTGCTACGAGATAACCTTCCGCCCATTCTCCGTTATCCAGCCGCTTCCCCCTGAACAGAATTTCACGCATTTTCATTCCTCCTTCGGCGGTTCGGGTGGAGGCATCCAGTGGGTGACATCATCGTTATTGACAATGGAAAGCTCGTCCCACCAATTTCGCCCATTGTGTACACCTGTCGCGATTGCACCCCAGCGCAAATGCACAAGTACATATCTGTTTTTTTCCGGCATCCCGTCCTCCACGCTGATCCACTCACGCCCTGCTTCCCTGCCGTCTGCATAGCCTTTTTGATACTGTTCCCGGTCATAGGCCAAGGCTTTCAGCAGTTCGTCTTTATCAACATTGATACCAACATCCTGCACGGCCTTCATTATGCCATTTTCCATCTGCACCTGCATTCCTGTATGCACAATCTCAATGGGTGATTTATACATCGTTTTCGCCCTCCTTTTTGCGTTCAGCCATCCACGCTTCCAAGCCTTTTCCGTCCGTATCTAAGGTAACAGAATAGCAGATATTACAATCCTTACATTTTATACAGCCACGCTTCCGCATGGTTTCCGGTTCATTCAACGGCCTTTTGCCAAAGCAAGGCTTATGTTCCATGTTCATCCCCCTCCGGCTGTTCCTGCGCTCCACGCCATTCCCAAGCAGGTTTATCCGATATGCAACCCTCTGTTTCAAATAAACACGTCCTGCACGGCTCATCACGTTCATCAACACCACCGTGCCGACACGAAAAACAACGTCCACGAGCATCAGCCACCGCCGCATCACGTTCCCGTTTTACTTGACTGAAAGACTGCAAAAGTTCCTCCAAAGTCCGAAAACCATTATCCTGCAAGGTTTTCTGTACTTGATCCATACTTGATTGCCAATGGAGGGCAATTTGTTCAAGCTGCTGGATGTAGGTCATGGCATCCTCCATCATGCTTTTGCACCCATCTTCTTGCTCTACATAAGGGCACTCATCACACGGATAATTGTACGAATTGGCATTCACACACAACTCCAGCCCCTTCTTGATTTCCTCCCGGCTTTTGCTCATTTCTCCCATTCCGCAGCCTGCCTTTCTGCATCCGTGGGCTTTTCCGCCCAGCAACGCCAGGTTTTGCCGTAGCCTTTAAGATAAAATCGACAGCTTTCATCTCTCATCATCATGTCAATCGTTTGTTTGTCATATCTTTCCGGTAATGCTGTATAAACATCATCAAAAAATGAACATTCGAGATATACAACATCAGGAAGGAGAAATAATTCTTCCACCGTCATCGGCTTCTGCATCTGCCGAACCATCACACCATGGGCGATCAGGCGTTCTACCACGCTTTCAATCCGCTTGCTGTCCTCGGCAAAGTGATTATTTTTGTAAAACTCGTTTTCCGCATCAACAATCAGATCATACAGCTTTTCCCGGTCAGTCATTCTTCTTCCGCCCTTTCATAGGTCATTTCAAAGATTTGTGGCTTGCAGGGGTAGATTTCGCCTTGTACGCCAAGGATGATATAGTCTGCATAATTTGCTTTCATTACCCACTCAGGCGTTACAATATCAACGCATGTTCGCCCTTCTTTATCCCTTTTCAAGATGATTTTGTTGCAATTTCTGTATATATACACAAACCATTCTGGCGTTGGATCAATACCAAGCCGAAACGCTTCCACCTCAACGGGCTTTTTCCTGTACTTCATTCTTCCGCACCTCCGTCCATCTTTGCACCGCAGTTGGGGCAATACGGCTCTTCTTTTTCAACCACTTTTCCGCAATCATTGTGCTTGTATTTGAATCTATTAACAACGTGCGCACCACCATGCTCCCACCGCCAATGTGATGTGCATATTTTTTCCCAACGCCCATGCCGCACGGGTTCGGCTTCTACTATATCCAGCTTCCATATTCTCGTTTTGATCAAATTCAAAACGTTGAATACCGCTCTGTCTGTGTTGCCCATTACAAGGCAATATCTTTTCTTCATCTGTTCTTCTATGATTTCTATCACTTCTTCCAAACGGACATACTCATTCATTTTCGCACCGCCTTTCTCCGTAGCTGCAAAAGTGGTTAAATTGAATTGGTATAATCGGCTTATCTTCAATCCTTTTGCACATGCCGATAGCCATACCCTC
>JAZOCR010000083.1:0-5132 GCA_045596605.1 Eubacteriales bacterium
GCCGTTTTTCATTCTTTCAAAGAGGTCAAGGTTTTCCTCTACGCTTCTGTTTCTGTAGGGGCTGTCCTTGCCGGGCTCTGTAAGTGTTCCTCTGTATTCACGCATCTGGTCCGCAGAAAGGTCGCAAACATACGCCTTTCCGTCTTTTATAAGCTTTACTGCGTATTCGTAGCATTTATCAAAGTAGTCGGAGCCGTAGAAGATACCGCCTGTGGGGTCTGCGCCGAGCCAGCGAAGGTCTTCCTCAATGGACTGAACGTATTCGTCGTCCTCACGGGCAGGGTTTGTGTCGTCAAAACGGAGATTGAAAAGTCCGCCGTATTTCTTTGCAGTCATAGAGTTTATCCATATGGCCTTTGCGCTTCCGATATGGAGATAACCGTTAGGCTCGGGCGGAAAACGGGTATGAACCTTTTGGCAATGTCCCTCTCTTATATCTTCTTCAATTTCATCGTGGATAAAGTTTGATGTGGTTAAAATTTCTTCTGACATTTTTATTCCCTCTTAACTTTTAAATTTCTATTTAGTTTCTGTTACTTTGCCGCATTTTCAAGTCTTGCAATTACTCTGTCCTTGCCCATTACCTTCATAACACTGCAAAGGTCGGGAGAGTTAAGACGTCCTGTAATCGCAACTCTAATTACGTTACTTACATCTGTAATACTGCCCTTGAACGCATCCGGGTCAGCCTTGTATGCCTTCATATCGGAAGTATATCCGTACTTTTCAGAAAGCTCCTTAACCTTTTCAAACCAGCCGTTGTTGTCATCGTCGGGGCTGTACATATTTATATAATCTGCAAGGATTTCACATCTTTCATCAAGCGGAATGTTTGCAGGGTATTCGTCCTCACGCTTAAACATATCGTCGTAGTAGTAGGAAACGAAGCTCTTAACTTCAGACCAGCAAGCGAAGTCCTTTCTCGGCTTCTTTCCGCCTCTGCCAATTGCGAGGTAGTCTTTTGCGTACTGCTCGTTTTCTGTGAGTATTTTATAGAATTCTTCGTCGTTTTCCCTCGCCCATTCGGTAACGCCCTCGTAAACCTCATCTGCGCTCATAAAGGCGATGATATTTTTTGAAACGTCATTGAATTTTGCAAGATCGAACATTGCGCCGGAATTACCCATATTTGAAGCTTTAAACTGGAAGTCCTTATAGGAAGCATCCTTGTTTGCGCTTCTCCACTGCTCAAAGTTTGAATTGAGAAGTGTCATAAGATACTCAATAACGCTCTTTGCGGGATAGCCCTTTTCAAAGTAGAAGCCGAGGGTACATTCAGGGTCCTTACGCTTGGACATTTTTCTCTTTGTACCTGTTTCCTCATCAAGCTTCATAACCTGTGCAGTGTGGCAGAATCTCGGCATCTTAAAGCCGCAGGCACGCCAGAGCTCCACATGCCAAGGGAGAGTTGAAAGCCACTCCTCACCACGAACAACGTCGGTGGTTCTCATAAAGTGGTCGTCAACAACGTGAGCAAAATGGTAGGTAGGAATTCCGTCGGATTTGAGAAGCACGAAATCCTGGTCGTTTTCCGGGAAGCTGAGCTTGCCTTTTATAGAGTCCTTGAACTCTACCTTTTTGGAAGCATCACCAAGAGACCTGAAGCGGAGCACGAATTTTTCGCCTGCCTCAATTTTTGCTACTGCCTCATCTATATCCATATCACGGTGCACTGCGTATTTTCCGTAGTAGCCGAAGTTTTCTTTGTTCTCCTCCTGAGCCTTGTGAGCCTTTTCGAGGTCTTCCTCACTGCAGAAGCAGGGGTATGCCCTACCGTCAAGTATTAGCTTTCTTGCAACTATGTGGTAGTACTTTGCACGGCTGCGCTGTCTGTACGGTCCGTACTCGCCCATATCGCCGTCGGTAGTTGCGCCCTCGTCAAAATTGATTCCGAAAGCACCGAGGTACTTAATTATCTTTTCAACTGCACCGGGCACCTCCCTCTTATCGTCGGTGTTTTCAATTCGAAGATAGAAAACTCCGTCGGGTGCTGCGCTGTGGGCAATTCTTTCATCTGCAAGCGCACCGTAAAGGTTTCCAAGGTGCATTGAGCCTGTGGGGCTTGGTGCAATTCTCGTTACCTTTGCGTTTTCAGATATATTTCTTGGAGGGAACTTTTCTTCGAGATATTCAATCGTATCTGCATCTGTGAGTTCCGGAAATATTGCCTTTGCAAGTTTTTCAAGCTTTGTCATTTCCATATATTTTGTCCTTTCAGGTATTTATCGTCTTTTCAGAAAAGCATTACCATTTCTATCATTACTTCGTTTTCCGATATATCGTCATTGGAGTAGAAATGCAGGTTTGTTCCGGCAAAGGAAAAGCCGCACTTTTTATAAAACTCTATCGCAGGAATATTACAGGTCTGGGTTTCAAGGGTTATTAGCCTGAAATCTTCCTCTTTGGCAATTTCCACTGTTTTATCAATAAGAAGTCTTCCTATTCCGCTTCCCCTTTGCTCTTCATTTACAAGAAGCTGTGTGATAACAAGTCTGTTGTTCCACTCCTCACGGGCAAGCTCAAGCACTGCAATCGGCTCGGTGCTTTCCTCGTCCTCGAATACGCCGTATGCACTGACATCATTCCAGTAAGGCTGAAAAAGTGTGTCGTAGCAGTCACGGTTGAGTATTTCCGGAAGCTTTTCCTTTTTAAAGTTGAAAGAAAAACCATTTTCGTCCTCAACAAGCTGAGCCTTATAATGGCTGTCGGAGGTATAGGTGTAGTGAAGCACGTAGTCCTCGTATTTTTCACGGGGAAGTTCTTTAATTATCATAAGAATATTCCTTTACAAATATACATATTTTGCCATAATATCCTATGGTATGTATTTTATCACAAAATCTCCCCCATGTCAATAATCTCGTGCAGAAATTTATCAAAAAGCTACGCTAATTTCTTAAAGTATCTTATTAAGTTTCGGATATTATGTAAACATTTCTCTCTCCCCTTGAAAAAGCGCAAGGTATGTGATATAATATAATGTATTTTAATGCGCACAGATAGTAAATTGAAAGGAATGTATAATGTCAGATACAAAAATAAAAGTCGGTTTCGTATCTCTCGGCTGTGAAAAAAACAGAATTGACACCGAGGTTATGCTGAAAAAGCTGATTGACGCAGGAATGGAAATCGTTCCCGAGGATATTGATTCAGACGTAATTGTTATAAACACCTGCGGTTTTATAGAAAACGCAAAAAAAGAAGCAATTGAGAATATACTTGACGTTGCCTGGCTCCGTGAGAACAGAACACTACGGGGTATTGTAGTAACCGGATGTCTTGCACAGCGCTACGGTGAAGAATTATTCACAGAGCTTCCGGAGATTGACGCACTTGTTGGCGTCGGTGACCTTGGAAGCATCGTGGAGGCGGTAAAAAGCGCATACGAAAAGGGCGGCGCAGGCGATGACAGAGAAAGCAAATACTGCTGTATCACAAAGGCGGAAAATCAAGTACTTGGCGAGGACAGGGTTATTACCACTCCGGAGTATTCCACATACATAAAAATTTCCGAGGGCTGTGATAACAAGTGTACTTACTGCGCAATTCCTATGATAAGAGGCAGGTTCAGAAGCAGAACTATTGAGGACGTTGTCCGTGAAGCAAAGGAACTCGCCGAAATGGGCACAACAGAGCTTATCGTTATATCCCAGGACACCACACGCTACGGTCTTGATATATACGGAAAGCTGATGTTACCTGAGCTTCTTCGTGAGCTTTGCAAGATAGAAAAGCTTCACTGGATAAGACTTCTCTACTGCTACCCGGAGGAAACAACAGACGAGCTTATAGAGGTTATCGCAAGCGAAGAAAAAATCGTAAAATACATTGACCTCCCTATTCAGCACATTTCCGATAAAATACTAAGGCTTATGAACAGACGGGGTGACAGCGCACTGATAAAGGACAGAATTGCGGCACTTCGCAGGGCCATTCCGGATATCATCATAAGAACAACCGTAATAGTTGGCTTCCCCGGTGAAAAGGGCGAGGATTTCGCAACTCTTGCAGAGTTCCTTAAAGAAACAAAGTTTGACCGTCTTGGTGTGTTTACCTATTCCGAAGAAGAAGGCACTCCCGCAGCAAATCTTCCGGATAAGGTCTCGGAAAAGCAGATGCAGCGAAGATGCGACAGTCTTATGCAGAACCAGATGGATATTCACGAAAGAAACAACGAAAAGCTTGTAGGCAAGGTGCTTGAAGTACTTTGCGAGGGCTTTGACCCTGTGTCCGAAACCTACTACGGCAGAAGCCGTTTTGACGCTCCGGAAATTGACGGAAAAGTTTATTTTGAGAGTGCAGGCAAGGTACAGGAAGGCGAATACGTAAACGTCAAAATAAACGAAGTTATTGAATACGACCTTATGGGCGAGCGCATATAAGCGCAGTAAAAGGAAAGGAACTAAAAAATGAATTTACCAAATAAACTTACAATCCTCAGAGTTATACTCGTACCGTTCTTTCTTGCGGCTATGCTGCTTCCCGAGAGCATTGCTCCGGAAAACGTAAGCAGAATTATTGCGGCTGTGCTTTTTGCAGTAACCGCCCTTACTGACTTTGTTGATGGAAAGCTTGCAAGAAAGTACAACCTTGTTACAAACTTCGGAAAATTTATGGACCCCCTTGCCGACAAGTTTATGATAATAACTGCGCTTTTCGGTGCAACTGCAAGATACGATTATCTGCGTGGCGTTATGGTATGGATTTCTCTTATTATAGTTTTCCGTGAGCTTGCGGTAACATCGCTAAGACTTATCGCCTGCAATACTGCAGGCAAGGTTATTGCTGCAATATGGTCGGGAAAGCTCAAGACTGCTTCCCAGTGTGTCTGCGTTCTCGTTATTCTTCTTGAACCGCTTATTCCCAACCCGATTTTCAATCAGTATCACGTACTCACCTGGATTTCTGCCGCAGTTATGACATTCTTTGCCGTATATTCGGGCATAGAATATTTTATTAGCTATAAGGAATTTTTAAAGCAGGAATAAGCAAACATCAAACACTTTTATACATACAATATCTGCCATAGAGGCAGCTGGAGGATACCTATGAAACTTTTCAACTCACTTTCAAGACAGAAGGAAGAATTTATTCCACTTGACGGTAAAAACGTAAAAATGTACGCTTGCGGT
>JAZOCR010000084.1:0-4926 GCA_045596605.1 Eubacteriales bacterium
GTTGTAAAGTCGAACACGTTTTCGCGGTTGTTAAGCGGCTATTCAGGTATCGGAAAACACGATATCGAGGTCTGAAAAAACAGACTGCCAAAAATTATATCATGTTCGCATTGGCGAATCTTTATCTGGCTGATAGAAAATGTCTGTCGGTCTGATTTAGTGCGCCTTGCGGCTGAAAATTGAACATAGTTCCGTTCCTCTGCAGTTTTGCAGAGGGACTTTTTATTTCGCTATTCTGATTTTCGGATATATGCGGTGTTGCCTTAATTGTACGCTTGACCATTTGCTTTTCCTCATTTCTCATATTTAGTAGGTTTTCCCTAACCTCTATATATATTATATCATATACACGTGTATATGTCAAGAAAAACTAATCTGAAAAAAGAAAAGTTTGTATAGTTGCATATATACACGGGTATATATAACGCATAATTGTAATTTCTTACAAAAACATATTTATCTCATTGACTTTTGCACGTGTATATGATAAAATAATAGTAGAACAGGAGGTGCATATTATGTATAACGAGTCTGCAAAAAAAGCTACTATGAAGTATCTTAAAGAAAAACGTGACAAACTTACTTTATGTTTAGAAAAAGGTAAAAAAGACGAATACAAGAACTACGCTGCTTCAAAAGGATTAAGTCTGACAGAGCTGATTACAAGCCTCATTGAAGCGGATATTAAGAATAATAAATAATTTCTTCTTTTTCAATAAAGTAAAACCGGAGGTCAGATATGTCAATTACACTTTATCACGGAAGTAACCAAATAGTTGACGAGCCTGAAATCAGAATTGCAAGATATAATAAGGATTTTTATTATGGCTTTTATTGCACTTTGATAAAAGAACAGGCGATAAAATGGGCAACACGGTATCAGTCAACCGGGTATCTTAATGAGTATTCATATACAGAAAATCCCGAATTAAAAATAAAGAAGTTCGAAACAATGACAGAAGAATGGCTTGATTTCATTGCTGATTGTCGGCTTGGTAAAGCTCACGATTATGACATTGTAGAAGGTCCGATGGCAAACGATACAATCTTCAATTATGTTCAGGACTTTATTGACGGAAACATTTCTCGTGCAGCCTTTTGGGAACTTGCAAAATTCAAGAAGCCAACACATCAGATAAGTTTTCATACAGCAAGAGCCTTGACAACATTGAAATTCGAGAAAGGATATGAGGTTAATGGCGATTAATAGTGATTTATTCTTTACGTGCAGCTTAATAGAATATATCGGCAGAGAAAAAAAGATTAAACGCTCTGAAGTTGTGCGACAGCTCGGCAAAGACAAAATTTCTCACATTTACAAAAAAGCTGATATACTGCATTGTGAGCCTATTGCAAAAACAGCAGATACATTTTCAGAACTCTGCGAAATACCTTATGGCAATTTTGATAATGTAGCAAGCTGCAAATACACAGCTCCTGATTACTGGACAATTGGAAAGGTTTATACAAGGCTCATCGAGGATGTAAGCAGCGGCGATATAATTGATACGCTCTGCGAAGTATACAATTCAAAGTTCAGCGATGCCATTTCAAACTATAACAGCGACTTCTTTTATCAATCAAGAGAATATATCAAGGAATGTTACAAGTCGAATGAAATACTATAACTTTCCTGATAACCAAACTTTTTCTTTTTCAATAAAGTAATAACCGGAACAGCTCCAAGAGTTGCTCCGGCTTTATTTTTATGATATAATTGGAATAAAGTGTTTGTTTAGGGTACACTCTATTAGGACTATTGAAAAGTGTCCGTTTAGAGTTATATTTTGCATTATCAAACGTCCGAAAAATACAAACGACCCCATCAGGACACTTTAATTTAAAATGGACGTTGTTACTTACAGTAAAAAGGAGAATAATATATGAATGTTGATTATTCTATCATTAGTGAAAATCCAAAAGTATATTCTTTCAACGGCAACTTAGAGGAATTTCTGGTTAATGTTGGTGTTTCATCGGAACACATTACCAATATGAAACTAAAACTTTTAAAAGATACAAATCTTTTAGGTCGTTTGAACGACACTAACATTACATCTTTTGATGTAAAACTTGTACCTGTTGATAAAATTATAGGCATTAGAAGAGCTTGTCCAAATATAACTGTTTTTGACAATGTAGCACAATTTAAAGGTGAAAATGGATTTAATGTTAAAAAAATGATAAGATGTCTAAATTTTGCCAATAAAATGTCATATGATGAATTAAAAACATCATACTCAACACTTCCTGAACCTGTTGAGCTTACTCACATTGTCGAAACAGATGAATACTATTTATCCGATGAACACAATCACACAACAATATGTGCAATGATTTTTAATGCACCTTTCATAAAGGCAAAAGTTATTGAAAGTCATCCAAATCAAAATAAAACAAAAAATTATTATCATCTTTTAGACTTTTATAAAAAATATAATATAGTTCGTATTGAAAAAAATTATAATAATTCAATAAGAATTGTTATTGAAAAAGATAAACATTTATATCTTTTAGATTATGGTAAAATTAATATTACTGGTTACTTTGAGGATATTATATCAGAAATAAATGAAGCTCTTGTTTTATACAATAACGCTGCAAAAACTTATGAAAAGATTCCTTTTTCTTTTTTGAGAAAAATATATTACGATTTTTTTATGACTGATTTTCAAAGGAAACATTTAGAAATGCCACAGTATTTAGAAAGTAATGAATTTCACGAATTTTATCTTTTTGAAAATAAAAATAAAAATCTTTGATATAAATAATAAAAAATAGGGGGAATTATTATGTCCAAAACATACATCGGATACGCTCGTGTGTCTACCGACGAGCAGAACGAAGCTCGTCAACTCAAATCGTTTGCAGACTATTCTGAAAAAATAACAAAGATATTCACCGACAAAATGAGTGGCAAGGATACAAATCGTCCGCAGCTTAAAGCAATGCTCGATTATGTCCGTGAGGGCGATGTGGTTGTAGTATCAGACTTCTCCCGGCTTGCTCGAAGTACAACAGATATGTTACAGATTGTCAAGGAGCTGACCGACAAGGGAGTGGCTCTCATAAGTATTAAAGAGAAAGTTGATACTGATACACCACAAGGACGTTTTATGCTGACTATATTTGCAGCATTGGCTGAACTTGAACGAGAAACTATTCTACAACGGCAGCGTGAGGGAATATCCATTGCCAAGAAACAAGGCAAATACAAAGGTCGTAAACCGCTTTCTTTCAACGAAGAACAGTTCAGAGCTGAATGTCAGAAGTGGAGGAACGGAGAACAAACAGCTACAGATACTATGAAAAAGCTCGGTATTAAGCGTAATAGGTTTATGAGATAGTGAAAAAACTTGAAGTATAATGGTTGACAATCCACAATGAATTGTGGTATAATTAATTTGTTGTTTTCGGAATTAATACCTTTGATTGAAAAAAATTTTATAATATTTTCAAAGAGGTGAAAAAGATGTTTGATGATACAGTTAATCTCTTAAATTTAGATGCTTTTACTAATAAAGAAAAAGAATTGATAAGAACCAATTCAAAATATAAGATAAAGAAGAACAAATTATTAAAAGAAGCACGACAAGCAGCTAAAAGAGATACTTGTTATTTTTGTGAAAAGAGCGTTACAAGTTTTTGCAATTCACATTCTATTCCAAGATTTTGTCTTGAAAATATAGCTACAAATGGCGAAGTGCTAACATTAAATACCCTTTTGGACAATCCTTTTATGGATACTAAAAAATGAGTGAAAAATGCAGGGACATTTCATTTGATTTGTAATGATTGCGACAACAAACTTTTTTCAGACTACGAAAATCCAAATAATTATTTAAATAAACCTACTCAAAAAATGATTGCTCAAATGGCATTAAAAAACACTTTGAAATGCATTAGTAAACGGCTTTTTGAAATTGAACTCTATAATATTTTCCCCCAAAAAACAGAAGCTGCTCAAATTTTTAGAGATGCAAAAAACACCGTAAATAAAATGGATTTAAAAGAATATGAGGACAGCTATAGAAAAGCAAAGAAAGCATTAGAAAAGGGCAAATCAAAAGATTACTATGTATGCTTTTATGAAAAACTTAATTATGTGGTTCCAATCGCTTTTCAATGTTCGTTAGCTTTAGCTGTTGATTTTAATTGTAATTTCATCAACAACATTTACAATCCATCTTCTAAATACAGAATACAATACATTCATATAAGCATATTACCTTTGAAATCTGAAACTGTAATCGTAATGTTTATTGAGGATGGAGATAAACGTTATAGGCAGTTTTACAAACAATTTAACGAACTCACATTAGAGGATAAGCTTGCCACATTGACATTGATTATGTTTATGTATTCAGAGGATATGTACTTTTCAAAATCTATTGAGAATGAGGTTCGTGAAAGCAAGGCTCTTTGTGAAGCGGGAAAGACAGGGCAAGACATTGTTTCATTTACACCTTTTTTCAATCCTTTAGAGATACTTAGAAAATCACATTCTTTAGATAAAAGGAGCGAAATCCCGAATTTACTTTCGGAAAAATATAAATTGGCATAACGAAACCGCCACCTTAAAATTCTATTTAAGATGGCGGTTTCATCTATTTATATAATAGCAAGACATACTATCGACTCACAAAAGCCAATTCCAATAAAAAAGTTGTCACTAATGACAACTTTTCTGAAATCATACATCAAGCATTATAAGTTCTCTTGCTCGCAGATGTAATTTGATACAAACTATCGAAGCTACATCAATTATATCACATCTGCTTTTTTATTGCAAGATTAAATTAAAATCTCAAAGCCTGCTTATATATAAAATACCGCCTGTAGAGTTAAACCACGGGCGGTTGTTGGTGATATTTAGATTGTGTAAATTGGAATTTGTTACTGCACTCCATTAAAATTTGTTTTGCT
>JAZOCR010000085.1:0-23039 GCA_045596605.1 Eubacteriales bacterium
AAAAGGAGTTCTAAGAGGCTTGCCTCTTAGCGTACCTTTTTGGTACAGGAAGAATTTTCTTTTGAAAATTCTTCGGACATAAGAAAACCATAGGTTTTCGTTGTATTTTTCTTTACGAAACGAAAAAGTACATACCCCCGACCTGACGACGAAGTCGGCTGTGTCGGGCTAACGAAAATATATTTTTTCTTTGCCGACGTCTGTGTCGGAATTGCAATACAAAAAAGGTGTAACCTCTATGCGTTACACCTTTTTGCTATATAAGAAAATTCATCTTTTATACCAAGCCATTGCAAGAGCTCAACGGTCAGTTGGTATTTACGTTTATAAATTCATCGTCAAGCTTTGAGTAAACTATTTTCTGACTTTTGTAAAGTCCGAAATATCCCGACATCATATAGCTTACACTGCAGACTATGGCAAAAAACAGTATGCCCTCTACTGAGAAAACCTCAAGTGACAATATTATCGACGCTATCGGGCAGTTAACAACACCACAGAAAAGTGCCACAAAGCCAAGTGCCGCCGCAAAGCCGGGGTTTATTCCAAGCAGTGCTCCCATGCAGCAGCCAAAGGTTGAGCCGACGAAAAACGCCGGAACGATTTCACCGCCCTTGAAGCCTGCGGAAATGGTAATTGCGGTAAATACTATTTTTAAAATAAACGCCTCATAATTGGCAGAGCCGGAAATTGCACGGGTAATAACGTTCATGCCTGCGCCGTTATAATCTGTTGTGCCAAGTGCAAGCGTCAAAGCAAGAACTATAAGACCGCACACAAAGGCACGCAGATATTTATTTTTAAGAAGCTTGTGTGACCACTTTTCGCACTTTTCAATGGAAACGCAAAAGGCGATACTAAGAAGTGCACAAAGAAGCGCAAGCACGATTACCTTAAGTGCAACCGGTGCGGAAAACGCTTCAAAGGTTACCCCGTCAAATCTTACCGGAGATACTCCGAAAGCGAGTGCAATGCGGTATGCCACCACGGAAGAAATTATGCAAGGGAAAAGACCTGCATAGTGAAGCACGCCAACGCTTGTAACTTCAAGGGAAAATACCGCCGCAGTAATGGGCGTTCCGAAAAGTGCGGCAAAAACACTGCTCATTCCCGCCATAATTATTATGTGGCTGTGCTTTTCCGAAAGGCGCAAGAGCTTTCCGAGATTATAGCCGATACCGCCGCCAATCTGAAGTGCCGCTCCCTCTCTGCCTGCCGAGCCGCCCAGCATATGGGTTATGATGGTGCTTACGAAAATAAGCGGTACCATAACAAGAGGGACTTCCTTATTTTTTCTTACCGATGCAATAACACGGTTTGTATCAATTTTTCCTTTTTTGCCGAATACTGCGTACATAGCCGTTATAATTACACCGCCTATCGGCAACAGATATAACAGAAATGAATTGTGCTCACGCATCTCGGATACGTAGTCAATGCTTATATGGAATACACTTCCCACAGCGCCGCCGACTGCTCCCACAAGCGTTGCAACTACAAGCCATTTAAGAAAGGTTACCGTATAGGTAAATATGAATTTTAGCTGTTCTTTTATTTTTTTCACTTTGTTCTCCGTTCAAGATTTATTTGTTGTTTTTTGCGGTGTTTATTGAGGAGATGAGGATTTTCTTGAGCTCTATGCATTTATCAAGAATTGATTTATCGTCGTAATAACCACTTTCTATAAGCAATTCAATCCAATATTCGCTTTCGGAACACTCTTTTAATGCGATTTGTAATTTTGATATAAAATCCGCTTTGCCGTGTCCGTAGAACGCCTCTCTGATATTTGCTCCAATGCTTGTCCCGCTACGAATAAGCTGGTTGGATAATACACTTTCTCTTTTTTCACTTTTTATCTTGTTACATATTTTTATAATATCCAGTGCAAATTGCTTTGATTTTATAATCAGCGGACTATCCACAATACGTTTCTCCTTGTTTTTTATTAAACTTGCTTTGTTTGCATCTGTTACTTTTTCACTATTACATATTACTTATTACTTTCCAAAAATCGACATAGTTTAGTGAAGAGTGAAGAAGGAATAGTGAATAAGTAAAATCGACATCATTCATTGTCGAACGATGTCGATTTTTGGTGACTCACCGGAGATTCGAACTCCGGACCCCTTGATTAAAAGTCAAGTGCTCTACCGACTGAGCTAGTGAATCATATTTTTTCTTTTCTCAATTTTGCTAAAGTAGTATATCATACTTTGTGCAATTTGTCAAGTGATTTTTTGAAATTTACAGAAGTATTTTTATTTAGTTTTTAATCGGAGTGCGCCGTAAGCTTTGACGCACTCCGGATTTTTAAACTAAACTTAGTCAGAGATATAGGGCATAATAGCAATATGTCTTGCTCTCTTGATTGCCACTGTAAGCTGTCTCTGATGCTTTGCGCAAGTACCTGTGATTCTGCGAGGGAGAATCTTTGCTCTCTCGGATACACACTTACGAAGTCTTGCTACATCCTTATAGTCGATGTGTTCTATCTTATCCTGGCAGAACTGGCAAACCTTCTTTTTCTTGCGTGCCTTAAACTGTTGCTTCTGAGCGTCCATTGAAACGTCCTCCTTTCGACTTGCTGTTTTTCGAATAGTGTCTTCCATCAGAACGGAAGATCATCTTCGCCGCCAACCTCTTCAAAGTTGGTTTCCGGCTGTGCAGGTCTTGCTGCTGCAAATCCCTGCTGCGGCTCCGCACCGTAATATACACCGTCGCCTGCCTGCTTCTGACCGTCGGGTCTTCTGTCAACGAAGGTTACTTCGTCTGCAACTACTTCCGTCACATAACGCTTCTGACCGTTTTGGTCAGTATAGCTTCTTGACTGAAGCGCACCGCACACGAGCATTGATCTGCCCTTTGTGAAGTATCTTGTGACAAATTCTGCAGTGTTTCTCCATGCAACGATGTTAATGAAATCCGCCTGCACCTGATCCTCGGGCTTTGCGTATCTTCTCTGCACTGCAAGTGTAAAGGATACTACGGATACGCCGCTCGGAGTCTTTTTAAGTTCGGGGTCTGCTGTAAGGTTTCCAACTAATACTACTTTGTTAAAAGCCATTTTCTTTTCCTCCCCTTGCGGATTACTTCTCGAGTGCTACAATAATGGAACGGAGAATACCGTCTGTGATATTGTAAACACGGTCGAGCTCTGCAGGTACTGCCTTTTCAGCTGTGAAGTTTACGAGAACGTAGTAGCCCTCTGTAAGGTCTTCAATCGGATATGCGAGCTTTCTCTTGCCCCATTCGTCAACGCTGTCGATTGTACCGCCGTTGTTCGTTATAAGTCCTGTGAACTTTTCAACGAGTGCCTTTGTAGCCTCCTCTGAGTATTCAGGGTTTATAACGAAAATGGACTCATACTTTCCTGTGATTTTTTCCATTTTCTTACACCTCCTTTCGGTCTATGGCCCGGCATCCTCGTGCCGAGCAAGGAGAAGTACTGCGCAATTCGCAATACTTTCCGAATAGCTATTCTACATTATATTTTTCCTTTTGTCAAGAGAAAATACAAATTATTTACATTTTATAAATGTATGAAAGGAAATATTCCGCCTTTTACTGCTTGCCCTTGCGAAAATATTAATACGGCATTTATAGTCAGTATAATTTTACCTGATATAATAAGCCTTGGTATTTTCATGAAAGTGAGGTGGATCCCGTGGCAGAAAAGCTTGAAACGGTAAAGGGCGAGGTTGAGGACGTAACCTATACCAATGAAATAAACGGCTATACCGTCTGCGTTATAGACTACGAGGGCGAAATGCTTACCCTTGTGGGTACTATGCCCTTTGTAAACGTGGGCGAAACGGTAACTGCTATGGGCAAATTTACAAATCACCCCACCTTCGGTCGTCAGTTCAAGGTGGAGCACTATGAAAAGGAGCTTCCGGCAACCGAGAGTTCCATAATTGCCTATCTTTCCTCCGGTGCAATAAAGGGAATAGGTCCGGTTATGGCAAGAAGAATTGTGGACAGATACGGCGAGGACACCTTTGACGTTCTGGAAAAGCACCCGGAATACCTGGCTGACATAAACGGAATTTCAAGAAAAAAAGCCCGTGAAATCGGTGAATGCTACGCATCCCAGTTTGGTATGCGAAACGTAATGATGTACTTTAACGGAATATTCGGCACCGGCACCGCAATGAAGGTTTATAAAAAGTACGGCGCAGCGGCAGTGGATATAGTAAAACGAAACCCCTATGTCCTTTGCGAGCAGATAAGCGGAATAGGCTTTGAGCGTGCGGACGCCGTTGCAAAGCAGCTTGGAATAGACAGCCACTCCCATTTCAGAATCGAAGCGGGAATGAAGTATATACTTAAAACAAACCTTTCCCGAAACGGCAACTGCTATCTTCCGGAGGAACGGCTTATCTCTGACACGGTAAGTCTGCTGGAGGTCACCTCTGAGGAGGCGCAAGCCGCACTGCGTGCAATTATCTCTATGGGCGAGGCGGTAGCGGTAAAATATGGAGAAAGCACCGCAATATATATTGAATACGCATACAGAGCAGAAAGGTTTTGTGCCGAAAAGCTCAAAATTCTTTCCGATACAAGTATAAATATTCCTCTTTCCAAGGCTGACAGATACATTGATGCCGCAGAGGCGGAAATGGGAATATCCTTTGCACCGCTTCAGAGAAAAGCAATAATGAGTGCTGTGGAAAACGGAATGTTAATCGTCACAGGCGGACCGGGAACGGGTAAGACCACCGTAATTCGTGCCATAATAAAGCTATTTGACGCTCTGGGACTCGATGTTCTTCTTGCAGCGCCAACAGGCAGAGCCGCAAAGCGTATGACCGGTGCAACCGGGCGTGAGGCAAGAACTATACACAGACTTCTTGAAAGCGGATATAACGGTGAGAACCAAGCCGAGGGCTATTTTGCAAAGGACGAGGACAACCCCCTTGACTGCGACGCACTGATAGTTGACGAGATATCAATGTGCGATATTTTCCTTTTATCATCACTTCTACGTGCAGTAAAGCCGGGAACGAAGCTGATTTTCCTTGGCGACAGCGACCAGCTTCCGCCGGTAGGCGCAGGCGATACACTGCGTGATATGCTGAAGTCAGAGGTAATACCGACCGTGCGTCTTGACGAGGTTTTCCGTCAAGAAGCGGGCAGCAATATAGTTTATAATGCTCACAGAATAAATCACGGTGAATTTCCCGTCACCGATAACAAGGACACCGACTTCTTCTTTATGAAAAGAAGAGGCGCCGGTGAGCTTGTAGGTCTTATAACCTCTCTGTGCGCAGAGCGGCTTGTAAAGGCATACGGCTACGACCCTATGGAGGATATTCAGGTAATAACGCCTACGAGAAAGGGTGTTGCCGGAACGGTAAGCCTTAACGCAGAGCTTCAGCGGGTGCTTAATCCCAAAAGCAGCGCAAAGCTTGAAAAAATCGTTGGCGACAGAATTTTCCGTGAGGGCGACAAGGTAATGCAGATAAAGAACGATTATTCTCAGGAGTGGCAGTACGAGGACGGCAGAAGCGGCGTGGGAGTATTCAACGGAGAAATAGGCGTTATCGAGCAGATAAACGGCTTTGAGGAATATTTCAAGGTAAACTTTGACGGGCGCAAGGTTAAATATGACTTTATGCAGTTTGATGAGATAGAGCACGCCTATGCAGTAACCGTGCACAAAAGTCAGGGAAGCGAATACCCCTGCGTGATTATCCCCGCCTTTGACGCACCGCCGGGACTTCTTACGAGAAACATGCTGTACACGGCAGTAACCAGAGCTCAGTCCTGCGTGATAATAGTGGGAAGACCGGAAACGGTTTCGGCTATGATTGAAAACAACAGGCAGGTGAAAAGGTTTACCGGACTGTGCTCGATGCTGAAAAAAGAGGGAATGCAGTAGCGTGTTATCCTTAAAGGAAAACACGCTAGCGGTATAAATCCCAAGGGATTTGCGATATTCCCTTCGGGAGCGATATAAGGCTACGCCTTGCGATATGCCCTGCGGGGCGTGAGAGGGATTTGTATCATATCGCACCGAGCATAGCGAGGTATATCGCATTTGAATGAAACGAAAATATATCGCATTTGCTTTGCAAATATATCGCAAAAGAAAACCACGTGATATTTGCGTCACGTTTTCAAAGAGAATACGCATCCCCAACAGATTTTTTGTCTGTTGGGGATTTAATTTTTTCAATATTTCCGTTACAACCCATAATGTATAACAAACCTATTTTCCTTTGCTGCCTTTTCAAGAAGTTCAACAAGCTCGCTGTATACGGAGCTTTTTTGCGCTTTGAAAACCTCGGCAAAGCTCTTGCAGGACTTCGGCGGAATAAGGGTAATGCCAAAATAATCAAGTCCCGTTTCCTTCTGCGAAAGATGGTGGAAAAATGTTGGAATTTCAAGAAAAAGCGGTATAAGATTTTCTATATAGTCATCATCTATCTTGATACAGCCGTACTTTTCCGGCTCGTAGCTCTGAAAATCGTCGCTATCGGTTATTGCTTCGCTGATTATCCCGAAATCGTGCATTGCCATGAGAATTCCTCCACTAATAACTTATAAAACTCACTTCTTCCCCGTACTTCCAAAGCCGCCTGCGCCACGTGCTGTTTCGTCAAGGGAGTCAACCTCAAGAAACTCTGCGGTAAGATAGGGCATAATTACAAGCTGTGCAATTCTGTCGCCATTCTGTACGGTGCGAGGTGTGTCGCTGTCGTTGTGAAGTGCAACTATGTATTCACCTCTGTAGTCGCTGTCGCACACGCCAACGCAGTTTGCAGGGCGAAGTCCTTCCTTTGCCGCAAGTCCGCTTCTTGCAAATACTGCACCGAAATATCCGTCAGGCACTGCAACTGCAAGTCCAGTTCCGATTTTAACGGTTGTGTGTGGAGCAATTTCCACGCTTTCCACATCAAGACAAGCGTAAAGGTCGTAGCCTGCCGCCTTGTCCGAGCCTCGTGTTGGCATTTTTGCGCCCTCTTTAAGCTTTGCAATTTCTATTTTCATTTTTGTTTTCTCCTTTTTGTACTTTTATTTATCTGTACGTCGGCTCATCGTACTCCCACAGCACGATTTCACCCTTTTTCCGTGTTGCGTTAAGGTCAATAAGCCTTTGATTTTCACTGCCTCTGAAGCGGAGCATAATGTTCTTTTTGTCCTTTTCAAATTTTCCGTCAACAAGCACGTCAATATAGGAAAGAAGCTCGCTTGTTACCTCGCAGTAGGCTCTGCTTTCTTTTTTTCCTGTCAGCTCCTCGTAGGTAAAGCCGGAGTAACACCAGACGTCCTTATCCGGAAATCTCTTTTTAAACTCCCTCATAAAGGGCAGAAGTCCTCTCTGATTTTTTACCTCAAAGGGCTCGCCGCCAAGAAGTGACAGTCCTTTTATGCGTGGGTAGTCAAGAGCAGAAAAAATCCTTTCCTGAACCTCTTTTGTAAATTCCTTGCCGTAGGTAAAATCCCAGGCAATCTCGTTAAAGCAGTCCTCACAGTGATGCAGACACCCGGATACGAACAGCGAAACACGCACGCCGGGGCCGTTTGCGATATCGTTATTTTTAATTTCAGCGTAGTTCATATGACGCTCCCATTTTAAAATCAAGGCTGAAACCATATGTGTCCCAGCCTTGTTCGGTTTTTTGTGTTTTGCGCTTATGCTTTTATTGTTTTTATAATTTCGTCTATCTTTCTTGCAACCCTTACGAAGTCCTCGGCGGTATAGCCCTTTGTGGTCATAGCCGCAGTACCCACTCTTACGCCGCTTGCTTCCATAGGCTTTCTCTTTTCGTTCGGAACACAATTCTTATTTAAAGTAATACTGCATCTGTCAAGCTCCTCCTGAACCATTTTACCGGTAAGGTGAGGATGGGTGTTTGAAAAGTCGATAAGGAAAAGGTGGTTATCAGTACCGCCGGTTACGATTTCATAGCCAAGACGGATAAACTCGTCACACATAGCCTTTGTATTAACGACAACATTGTGGATATATTCCTTGTAAGCAGGGGAAAGAGCCTCTGCCGCAGTAATTGCCTTTGCGGCAATTATGTGCTGGAGCGGACCGCCCTGGGTGCAGGGGAATACTGCGCTGTCAACCTTCTTTGCAAGCTCGGGCTTTGCAAAGATAAGACCGCCTCTTGTACCTCTGAGAGTCTTGTGGGTTGTGGTGGTAATAATATCAGCAAGACCGAAGGGAGAGGGATGCTCACCGCCTGCGATGAGTCCTGCAATGTGCGCCATATCCACCATAAAGTATGCGCCGACTTCCTTGGCGATATCTGCAAACTTTTTAAAGTCGATTATTCTTGAATATGCGCTTGCGCCTGCAAGGATAAGATTGGGCTTTAATTCTCTTGCCTTGTTTGCAACGTCTTCATAGTCAATATAGCCGTCTGCTCCTACGTCATAGAACGCCATATTAAAGAGCTTTCCGGAGAAGTTTGCCGCAGAGCCGTGAGTGAGGTGACCACCGTTGTTGAGGTCCATTGCAAGAATGGTATCACCGGGCTTGAGCACGCTCATATATGCCGCAAGATTTGCGCTTGAGCCACTGTGAGGCTGAACGTTAACGTGGTAATCGGTGTCGAACACCTTGCGCCATCTGTCACAGCACAGCTCCTCCATTTCGTCAACAACCGAGCAGCCGCCATAGTATCTTCCTCTGTTTCCGCTGCTTCTCTCCTGTGCGGGATAGCCCTCGGAATACTTTGCGACAAATGAGCTTGCCGCCGCAAGTCTTACTGCTTCGCTCGGGTAGTTTTCCGAAGCGATAAGCTCTATAACGCCCTCGCCACGCTTGTCTTCCTTTTCTATAAGTGCTGCGATTTCTGCATCACAGGGTGCAAGTCTTTCCAGAATAAGCTTTTCAAGTGACATGTTGTTCATGGTAGTTCTCCTTTACGTAGCTTTTATTTTTTACTTTCTGTCAAAAAGAAAAATTATCACATATAAATAATATCAAAAAACGCAGGACTTGTCAATGGGTGTGGCGTTAAAATGTGTGGTTTTGTTGAAAACTTTCATAATACTATTAAATAACTGTTATTTTATAACGGTTATTTAATAACGCTTAATAGCAAGCGTCTTTCCTTTATATAAAAAGCAGACAGCCGGTGCCGGCTGCCTGCTTTGACGCCTTTAAATTTATGGTTCCTTATCCTGAGCCTTGCCGGCAGATGCCGCATCCACATACCCCTCAGAGAGAATGTATGCAATAAGACAGCCCGCCGAGGTTATGAGCGAGGTAACGAGAGTAATCTCGCTGTCGCTGTATTTCAGCATGGTAAGAAGCGGCGTAACAAAACCGCAAAGGCAAAGCCAGAACTTTCTTGAGGAAAGCTTTCTTATAACGTCTTTTTTCATGTTTTTCTCCTGTTTATCAATTAAAGTAATTCAAGCCTGTCAAGTATGACGAGCATATCCTGTCGTGTGAGTGGCGAGCGTAGCATAAGATTTCCGTTTCCGTCACCTTTAAGAATACCCTTCTCAATTGCCTTTTGTACAGCCGTTTTTGCGTATTCGTCGGGGGTGTTGTCAAGGACCATTTCGGTATCCTCCGTGCCTGCGAATTCTGCATCTGCTTTTTCAAGCTCAAGGTATTTTTCCTTAATAAGCTCCATAAAATCCTCCCAATGTGGCAGTATAAATGCCGGACAGTATTTTCCTGACCAGTGCTTGTGGGTAACGATATTTTCAAAGGAAAGACCTGTAATACGAAGCAGGTACGCAATAAGAAGTGCGCCGTTGCTCTCTGCCCTTCTGTCCTTTTCTGAATAGGACGCACCCATTATTATTTCAACTGCAATATAGCTGTCGTTTCCTTCGTTGCGGTCGCCCATACCCGAATGCCAGCCCACCTCGTTGATTTCGAGATTTTGCCACGCCTCCTTGTCGTCGACGTAGAAGTGAACTCTCGCCGTGTTCATATTCTGATTGAAGGTGGCAAGGGTGTAGGTTGCCGCATCCGCACTGTCGTCAGTGTTGTGAACGGTTATACCAAGAATTTTCCCCGTACCGCCGCTCATAAGGCGGTCGGCTTTATATAGCTCTCCCTTTTTGAAGCCGCAGCAATCCTTTATCCAGCGTGTTCCAAAGGGTATCTTTTTTAC
Source organism: Eubacteriales bacterium (assembly GCA_045596605.1). Lineage (GTDB taxonomy): Bacteria > Bacillota > Clostridia > Oscillospirales > CAG-382 > SIG622. The sequence goes on from JAZOCR010000085.1 coordinate 10,095, forward strand.
TTTTACAGGAAGTCCTCCCGCATTATAGGTTGTATCTTCTGTTATATTTGCCAAAGGCGTTACCTCCTTTAATGTATTTTATGCCGTAAAGAGGTTTTTTCCACAAATTGTCCAAATTCCTTTTACGGCTTTTCCGTCGGCAGTGCCGAAAGCTTTTCGCACAGCTCGTGAACTACTCCGTTTCCCCCAAGAGCGTAGTATTCCGCAGTAAGATGGGCGAGATTTTCACGCTCGTGAATGGGGAAATATTCTTTTTCGCTGTATCTGTTGTATATTCCGATTATTCTGTCACGAAGCAGTGCGCAAATTGCGCTTTTCAGACACTGATTTTCTTTTTTGCGTTTTTTAAGGCTTGAAATCAGCGACGCACACCTTGCAGAAAGTATGCCGAACAAGACTTCAAGCCAGTATTTTTTTATAAATTCAAGCAAAATTTTTCCTTTCTGCGACTTTGGCGCCGCTCTTTGTGATTACCGCCCCGGGCGTTACTTATATTTGCTTTCTGCGCTTCCACTCGCAAAAGGCAAGCCAAAGAACATTTGTTCTTTGTAGGGTATATTATACCACAAAATCGCCAAAAAGTCAAGGCAAGCACGGAAAGTTTGTACCTTTCGTAAAATCTCTTGACTTGAAAAGGAAAAAATGGTATAATCGAGTATACAAAAATCAAAGGAGCATTATAAAATGAACACAATTGAACTTGCAAGACAGCTCGGACACGCAATACAGTCCGAAGAAAGCTACAAAAACGTTGTAATCGCAGGAGATGCAATAGACGCAGACGCAGATCTTACGGCACTTATTGCAGAATTTGCACAGAAGCGTGAGCTTATTGAAATGGCAACGGAAAAGGAAGCCCTCGAAAAGCTTGATACCGAGCTTACGGAGCTTTATTCAAAGATTATGGAAAACCCCAAAATGGTGGCTTTTGAAGAAGCAAAGCACCAGTTCGGTCATCTTATGGACAGAGTTATCGCTATCGTTACAAAGTCTGCCGACGGTGAAAACCCTGATACCGCAGAGCCCGACCACCACGACTGTCACGGCGACTGCTGCAGCTGCCACGACTGTGACTGAGACAACGAAAAATTCTGAAGAATTTTTCTTATGTTTGAAGAATTTGCAAAGCAAATTCTTACTATACCAAAAACTTCATCGGCAGGTCGGGGGAATGTATGTTACTTTTTCTCTACAGTGAGATACAACGAAAACCTACGGTTTTCTTATGTCCGAAGAATTTTCAAATGAAAATTCTTCCTGTACCAAAAAGCTCCGTTCAGAGGACAAGTCCTCTGAAAACTCCCTTTTTATCACGTAACAACTTTAGTTGGTGTGCAGCTTTTGTTGTCGCAAGAAGCTCTCGTGAATTTGGAGTTAAACCATACTATAAAGAACAGAGTTTAGCTTTAAAGCTTTATATTGATTACAGTGTTGCTCATACATTCAAAGGTAGTATGTGCAGTTGTGTAATCTTGCCGTGGTAATAAAATTTCAGTTGATTTCTGATAGAATTATGAAGGAAAGGTCACAAGGAAAACCATCGGTTTTCCTTGGACAACAAATTATAGATTTGTTTATTGCGTGAACTAAAGTAAAGAATATAACAAAATTTTCCTGCGTGGGGATAGAGTTGTCAGAGAAAGGGGCACCCCTCTTTCTCTGACGGGTATTTTTTGGTTACTTTTTGTTACTCGTGACAAAAAGTAACATACATCCCCCCGACCTGACGGCTTGCCGTCTGTGTCGGGCTTTCTTATTCCTATAAAAAAGCAAAAACAAGAGTGCGCCGAAACCCTCGGCGCACTCAATTACATTTATGTACCTGTTAAATTCTGTTGTTTATAAGCTCCTTTGCAATCTCAATATACGCAAGCGCTCCCTTTGAATACTTGTCGTAGTAAATTGCCGGCATGCCGTAGCTTGGAGCCTCGGACAGCTTTACGTTTCTCGGAACCGGAGTTTTAAACAGCTTTCCGGAGAAATGCTTCTTGATTTCCTCAAGCACCTGCAGAGAAAGATTAAGTCTTCCATCAAACATCGTAATAATAACTCCGAGAAGATAAAGCTCCGGGTTGTAAAGACGCTTGACCTGAGCTATTGTCATAGTAAGCTGCGAAAGTCCCTCAAGAGCATAGTATTCGCACTGCATAGGCACGATGACACTGTCAGCGGCAGAAAGGGCGTTAATAGTAAGAAGCCCAAGAGAGGGCGGACAGTCGATAAAAATATAATCATAGGATTCACTAAGCGGATCCAGAGCGTTTTTAAGCTTGTATTCACGCTCCGCAAGGTCTACAAGCTCAAGCTCCGCACCTGCAAGAGCGATATTTGACGGCATAACGTCAAGATTCGGAAATTTGGTGCTCTTTATAATTTTTGAGGTATCGGAAAGGTCGATAAGAGCGTCGTAAACCGATAAAGTGTTTCTCTTGTTTACCCCTACCCCGCTTGTGGTGTTCCCCTGCGGGTCAAGGTCAACGAGAAGCACCTTCTTACCAAGCTTCCCTACGCTTGCGGCAAGATTTACCGCAGAGGTGGTTTTTCCCACCCCGCCCTTCTGGTTTGCGAGGGCGATAATTTTACATTTCGTATCCTTTTTCAAATTCTGCATCATTTATAAAACCCGGCACCGATTCCGGCGCAGGTTTTCCTCCAAAAAACAATATATTTGTGCGGCAATTTTCGCAAAAACCGCATTGTAATTAATTCATAAATTTTAACATATATAATTATACCACAAAAACTTTAAAAAGTCAATTTGATGTTTAAGTTTTTTACAGAAAGAACAAAAACTCGGCTTGGTACGAAATCTTGATTGATTTGCAGAGCTTTTATCTACATTTTGTGTTTTTCCGATATTTTGAATTTTATTGACCGTCACAAATTTCGCCTGCTCACAAAAAATTCTACGTTTTGAACAACGACGGAGTAATTTTTCTCTTTTTTAATGAAAACTGCCTTGAAAAAATAAGGTTTCTGAGATATAATTTACCTTACAATACAAAATATATATAATGAGAGAGTGTTTGTTGCAAAGAAATATATGTTAAAAATAACATAAAATTGAAATATATGTATACGAGCACAAGTAAACGGTGTGAAAATTTGTATATAATATACAGTTATTTACAAAACAGTGATAGAACAGTCTTTAAAAATTCAAAATAGAGCCAATTTAAAGTAATTTAACAATTCCCCCAATATATTCATTTGATTCGGCTCGGAAGCTTAGAGAAAGGAGCGTGCACAAGGAAATGAACGGTCAAAAGCAGACCTCCGGTGAAAATGTTTCACGTGAAACAAATACAGCCGGCGAAAAAGTTGAAAGCGGCTTTTCCATGCAAACCAAGCAAATGGAAAAGCAGGAAGAATCAAGCCGTGATGAAATAAACCGCAGAGCAGATTTAAACAACGACGGCAAAGCAACCTTTAAAGAGCTGTACAGTATGTTCCGGGAAAACGGACTGCCAAGACTTGACAGCTTCTATAACGCACTTTTTATAACCGCACAGAACCGAATTGCAAATAACAGAAAAATCAAGCAAAAGTATAAAAACCTCTACAAGCATCCAAAGGGCTGGTTTGGAAAGGATAACGAAGGCATTTCCGCAAAAAGTATATGGGATTTTGTGCTTGGCATTTTGCTTTTCGTTCCCGTGCTTGTGATGAAGCTTTCTCATCTTCCAAAGCATCTGAAGCGTAAGTCTGCCAATATCAGCGAGTTTTTTGATAACGCAGTTTCCCTTGGTACAGTTGTAAAAAAATATGCCTTTGCGGTAATAATGCTTGTTTTTGCATTGGGTGTTGGCAGATATATGGTGTCTGCCGCTAATACCACGGCAGTGCTGGAGCTTTACATCGACGGTAATAGAATCGGTTATGTAAAGGACCCGGAATTTTATTATGCAGCGCTTGACAGTGCCGAGGAAAATCTTTCTGATATGCTCGGAATAAGCTACAAAATACCAAACGGAACTACGACCTATAAGGTCTCGGCGGTTAAAAAGCCGACTTATTTATCTGAAACCGAAATTACCGCCGCACTTATGAAGTCCTCCGAAAAATATCTTTCTACAGGATACGGGCTATATATTGATAATACGCTGGTTGCGGTAAGCGGCAGCCGCCTTATAATGGACGAAATACTCGGAGAAACGCAGATTTTATATAATCAGCTTTACTCAGACGTAAAGCACCAGAATAAACTGTTGTCCTTTTCAAATAAAATACGTATAGATGAAATAATCGTTCCAAAAACCGTTATTAAGAGCAAGCAGGAAATACGTGAAATTCTTGGTCTTGACAGCCTTTCCGAGCTTTCCGACCTGCTGCTTCGGGACAATACTACGGATGTTTCACTGATGCTTCCTGAGCTTGAATCCATAACCTCAAAGGACCTGTCCGACGAGCTTCCGGAGGATACAGTATATTTTGTTGACTCAACGGATAACGACGCCGCCTCAAACTCCGACAGCGCAGACGACAGCCACGTGCTTCCCGGCTCTGATATGGATAAAGAAGACGCTACGGCGGTTCTTACCTTTAAGACCACTCAGACAAAGACCTTTACCGAGGTTATTCCCTGTGAGGTAGTGTATACCTACGACAATAACGTGCTTGCGGGCAGACGAATAGTTGCAAGCGCCGGCGTGGACGGCATCAGACGTGCCACCTATGAAATATCCTACGTTGACGACGTGGAAATCGGCAGAGAGCTGATTTCTGAAAAGATAATTAAAAATCCCGTTACTAAAAGGGTTAAAATAGGAACAAGACAGGCAAGCGAATTTGACAAGGAAACAAGCGTTACCGGAACCTTTATAATGCCCTATAACGGCTATATTACCTCTAATTTCTCCGGACGAACCTTATTTGGTGCATACGAATTCCACGCAGCACTTGATATAAGTGGACCTCTGGGCTCACCGATTGTGGCGAGCGACGGCGGTGAGGTTGTGTTTGCGGGAGAAAACGGAACCTACGGAAATTGCGTAATTATCGACCACGGCGATGGAATACAGACGCTGTACGCTCACCTTAACGCCTTTGCCGTTGAGGTTGGAGATAAGGTCGGACAAGGCTGGGTAATCGGAGAAATGGGCAGAACCGGTCGTGTTACCGGTGTTCACGTACATTTTGAAGTCAGAATTAACGGCGTAAAGCAGGACCCACTCGAATATATAAACAGGTAATTCAATACCCCGTGCAAAAGGCGTTGTGTTCCTAAGGACACAACGCCAACTCTATTCACCTTTGGCGAGTTATATTGCTTCGCAGTGATATTCGGCTTGCGCCGAGTGGTATTTGCTTCGCAAGTTTTGAAGGCAAATAGAATATCACTGCACGGCAACGCCTTGCAATATCACTTTTGCGGCAGCAAAAATATCACGCTGTCGAGGACAGCATATCACTAAAAAACTAACAAGAAATGCACACTTACTCACCATCAAAGGTGGTAATGCTAACAGAAAAGCCGATACGGACTAAAACTTCCATATCGGCTTTTAACTGTCCTTTTGCACGGGGTTGTTTTCTTAAATGTGCAACACTGCCCCACGCCCCTATTTTTTGCGGGCTCCGCCCAGTGCATATAATTCGGAATTCGGAATTAATGTCAATTTTTGCAACGCAAAAATTTTCATTTATATTTAAAAGCAATTTTTGTAGGGACCGGCGAGGACGACAACGAAAAATCCTTGAGGATTTTTCTTATGTTCAAAGAATTTTCTATCGAAAATTCTTTCTGTCTGTTGAAATCACTGAACATCTTAGTAAGTATGTGCAATTATGTAATTCTCGTGTGGAATTAACTTTGCAGTAAGTATTGGATAGTATGGTTAAACACCAAGGTAACGAATGTTTTTTCGTGTGCTAAAGTCGAAATTTATACTAAATTTGTAGCGGGACAAAAGGGAGTCTTTAGAGGACTTGTCCTCTGAACGACTTCTTTTTGAATACTTTTTCTTTTCGCAAAGAAAAAGTATTATCTTAATTAAAGCTTCAAATTTGATGAAAGCTTCATCAGAAAGCCTTTGCTGAATTTTTCACCACAAAGAAAAAATTCCACAACAATGTTTAACGTGAAACATTCCTGCCTGCATATTTTCACAAGCTCCCGAATATAGATGTATCGGAAGGAGCTGAAAGCAAATGACGTACACTCGTTTTACCGTTCAAAGACAGAGCGGGGAATTGAAAAAACCAAGCTATATAAAAAACAATAAAAGCCTTAGAAGTAACAGTACATTATACAGCGCAAAATATCCGGAGCATATATTCGTCGCAGATGATGCAACGCAAAAAAATGCTAAAAAAGAAACCGAACAAGCTCTTGAGTATGTCTTTTCAGAAAAAGAAAAAGACACAGCCCCTGTGTATGTGTATACCCCAAAGATAAGACACCCGAAGGCAACGCTTGCGCTTTGCAGCGCAATTTCTGTCGTTCTTAGCTCGGTGCTCATATATTTTTTCGGAGTACAAGCGCCGGATTACGTGCAAAACGCCTTTATGTCTACATACACCGTTCTGGAAGACAAATACGAACAATTGTTCTATGAGATAAAGGACAGCGGAGAAAAAGGGGAGCGGGAGAAGGAGCAAAGCCTCTTTACTTCCGATGCTCAAAATCAAGCAAGAGACGAGCTTTTGCAAGGAAATAACAACTACGGTGCCGCCGAAGGCGGATTTATCGCAAACGCAGCAGTAATGGAGAGTGCGAAGAACAGTTCGGAAAACACCGAAGCCTCCTCGGCTTCAGCCTATGGCGAGCTTGAACAAGATAGCAGTGCCGCTCCCGATGCCGTTATAGTGTCAAAAAATTTTTCACGGGGCAGTGATAAGGTATACGCCCACAACGAAACCTCCCTTGCCCTTGACACCGATGCACTTGCAGCTTCCCAGTATCCTATAAATGCCTATAACTTTTCCTGTGACGACCCGCTTGTGCTTATAGTACACACTCACGGCACAGAGTGCTACAGCGACAGCACCCAAGACGGCAGTGTTCGTACCACAGACAAAAGCAAAAACGTAGTCCGTGTGGGAAAGGAGCTTTCGGATATACTTAACCTTTACGGAATACCTACCGTGCACAGTGAAACCATGCACGATGAAATATCCTATATAACGTCATATCAAAGCTCAAGAAAGGAAATAGCCGGGATGCTTGAGCTTTACCCGACTATAAAATACGTTATAGACCTGCACCGTGACGCAATTCCAAATGACGCAGGCTCCCGTGTAAAGCCGCTTGCAACCATAAACGGCGAGGACTGTGCACAGATAATGCTTGTTATGGGAACAAACGCAGGTGGGGGAAATCACCCATACTTCAAGGACAACCTCACCGTTGCCTCCCATTTGCAACGGCGTCTTAATGAGCTTTATCCAAGTCTTGCAAGACCGATTAACGTCAGAAGTGCAATTTTTAACCAGAACCTCACAAAGGGCTCTCTGCTTCTTGAGGTTGGCAGTGACGCAAATACCCTTGACGAAGCCCTTTCTGCAGTGCGGCTTTTCGCCCGTGGCTTTGCGGAAACGGTTATAAAAGGAAAGTGAAATGTAAATGTGGAGTGCAGCAAAAAATCTCTAACAAAACTTTCATTAAATTTGAAGCTTTTTAGTATGTTACTTTTTCTTTACGAGAAGAAAAAGTACAGAAACCCGACCTGCCGATGAAGTTTTTGGTATAGGAAGAATTTGCTTTGCAAATTCTTCAAACATAAGAAAAAGTCTTAAGACTTTTTCGTTGTCGTCGGGCTACCGAAAAATCTTTATATTGACAAAGGTTGTAAATTGTGATATACTAATCCTGTCACACAACTAAATATCTTTTAGCTGTTATGGGAACACTAATTATGGTAAAAAGTGTTTCTTTTTTCCTCATACCCATAACAGTAAGAGGTTGTGTGACAACAATAAGGGAAAACACTTTTTCAGTGCGTTCCCTTGTTGGAGCGCACTTTTTTATTGACAAATTTCATTTATTGTGATATACTAACCTTGTCGTACAATTGCATATCTTTTTTTCAACACGGGAAACTACCTTGGTAAAAGGTGTTTTCCCTTAGCTCATTTCCGTGTTGAAATGGCAATTGTACGACAACAATGAGGGAAAGACACTTTTTCGGTGCGTTCCCTTGTTGGAGCGCACTTTTTTATTGACAAATCCCATTTATTGTGATATACTAACCTTGCTACACTAACTGCATATTTGTTATTCCAACACGGGAAACTACCTTGGTAAAAGGTGTTTTCCTTTAAACTCATATCCGTGTTGGAAAAGAGCGTTAGTGTAGCAGCTACAGGGAAAGACACTTTTTCGGTGCGTTCCCTGTGGAGCGCACTTTTTTATTGACAAATTTCATTTATTGTGATATACTAACCGTGTCACACAATCGAATATTCTTGTTCTAATTACGGAAAATACTTTGGTAAAAAGTGTTTTCTCTCTTTACTCATACCGTAATTGGAACGAGATTGTGTGACAACAATAAGGGAAAGACACTTTTTCGGTGCGTTCCCTGTGGAGCGCACTTTTTATTGTCCGTATCCATTTGCATTGTTAACATAGGAGAAAGAAAAAATGACAGATATAATTAAAGATATATCACGTGCCTGCTGCTTTACCGGACACAGAGAAATTACTTTTCAGGAAAAAGTTGCTGTTAAGGAATGTTTGGAAAAAGAGCTTGAAAAAATGCTTGAGTATGATTACAGAGATTTTATATGCGGCGGCGCACTTGGCTTTGATACCCTTGCGGCGCTTTGCGTGCTGAGAATAAAGCGTAAATATCCGGGCAGGGATATAAATTTGCACCTGTTTCTGCCTTGCCGTAATCAGACAAGGGGCTGGTCAGCCGATGACGTTGCTATATACGAAGCCTTGAAAAAAGAAGCCGACTCGGTAACCTATATCAGTGAAAGCTATTGCAGAGGCTGTATGCATAAACGCAACAGAGCAATGGTAGACAGCAGTGGGTATGTTATTTCCTTCTGCAAAAAAACAACCGGCGGAACGGCGTACACTGTAAAATACGCCCTTGAAAACCAAAAATGGGTTAATCTTTTGCCCTTCGGAAAGCTTTCTCTCCATGACTTCAAAAAATAAAGCAAATGCTCTAAAAAAACAACAACGGCGCTGTATCAAAACCGATACGGCGCCAATTTTTTGTTTGTTGCGGTCTGACATTTGCGGACCGTCGAGGACGACAACGAAAAATTCTAATCAATTTTTCTTATGTTCGAAGAATTTGCAAGCAACTTCTTTTGGTTACTTTTCTTTTTGTAAAGAAAAGTAACATATATCCCCCCGACCTTGCGGCAACACCGTCTGTGTCGGGTTCTCACAAAAATTAATCTTTGGATTTAGTATTTCCTTTTATCCTCATAAGCTCAAAGCCTGCCAGCGCCGCAACGGTTGCGGTAGGGAGTGAGAATCTTATGTCGGGGGAGGCGTAGGGGATGTGGATTATTCTGTCTGCGTTCTCTATATATTCCGGTGAAATTCCCCGCTTCTCACCGCCGATAAAAAGTATCATCGGGAAGCCGGCGTCGTACTCAAAAAGCGAAACGGAATCCGAGGACACCGCCGCACAGCATACGGAAATACCGTAGGACTTTATAAGGCGGATAAAGGCAAGCCTTTTTTCGGGGCTTTCGCTGTTTTCAAGCAGGGCAGTTGAAAGTAGCTCGCTTGCACCGGCAGAGCTTCTTGCCATAACAGACGTACCACTGCTTCTGTCACGGTATGGAAGTATAAGCCCGCTTGCGCCTGACGCATACAGCGCTCTCTGGGCGTAGCCGAGATTGAAAGGGTCCTCAACGCCGTCAAGGTATACACAAAAGCCGCCGTCTTCCTTGCACTTTTTAAGTATATCTGAAATTTCCGAATATCTTCTCTCGCCAACCGATGCAACCACACCACCGTGAGTGCTTCCGGCATTTTCCGTATTGCCCATCACAAAGGCGTCTATAACGCTTCGCTCGCAAAACTCCGGACGGATATTCTGCGACTTCAGAAAGGACACGAAGGCAGTTATCTTGCGGTCACGCTTTTTGTATTTTTCCACGTCAACGTATACACATTCAATATTGCGGCTGTTTGCGTTTATCGCCGCTTTTACCGAGATTATACCCTCAAGTATTTCCATTGTTTTCTCCTTGAATAACGGATAATTTATTTTTTCTTACCTATAAGCAAAACCGACGCCGCAAGCAGTGCAACCATAGCGCAGGCAATGGGGAAATTAAGCCATATGCCCACAAGTCCAAAGGGATAAAGAAGTGCAAGCAGAATTATCGGGAACAGAAATGCGTTGCAAAGGGAGAGCGCAGACGCCGCAAAGGGTCTGTCAAAGGCTGTAAGACAGCTTTGCGCCGCCGTTGCAAACCATCTTGTGAAAAATGAAAAGCCGAAAATCCTGAGAGCAAACGCCGTGTCCGAAACAAGAGAAAGCTTGTCACTGCCGAGAAAGAGTGCCGCAATCTGCTGTGGGAAAATAAACACCACTGCCGCTGCCGCAAGGGATACAAGAGCACTTGATGCAAAGCAGTATTTTTCAATCGCCCAGGACCTGTCCTTTCTGCCTGCTCCGTAGTTGAAGCTAACCGCCGGCTGAAGCGCATCGCAAAGTCCGTAGAAAATCGGTTGTACCATATCACCGGTATACATAAGCACACCGTAAACGGAAACTGCGTCCTGACCGCCAAGGGAGAGAAGCGTAGTGTTCATCAGAATTGACGTAACACGCCCTGCGATATTGCTGAGAAAGGCGGGGACACCGCCGGATATTGTATATTTAACAAGATGAAGACTGAATTTAGGCTTTGTAAATTTCAGCAGCATTTTGCCGGCAGCAAAGGGAATAAAGGCAATAAGTGACGCTGCAAGCATACCAAGACACGCCGCAAGCGCCGCACCCTCAACGTCCTTTTGCAGGACGAACAGAAACAGAAATTCAAGCAGTACCGTAAAAGCGGACATAAAAATGTTAAGAGCCATGCTTGACCGTATTTTTCCGCATATACGAAGATAATTGTCCATCGCAAAGGTTATTGTAGTTACAGGAGAAAAAACTGCGTAGACACGGATATATTTTACCGCAAGAGAGGCAAGAGTTCCCTTTGCGCCCTGTACGGAAATAAGAAAGGGGGCGGCAAAGTACAAAAGTGCGCCCATAACTATGCCCGCAATAAATATCATAATGCAGGCGCAGGTGAAGTAGTTGCTTGCTTCCTTGTCCTTGTTTTCACCGAGCTTTATTGAAATAGGCACGGACGAGCCAACGCCTATAAGGTCGGCAAGAGCAAAGTTTATTATAACAAAGGGAAAGGCAAGGTTAAGTGCCGCAAAGGCGGTATCGCCAAGGAGCCGTCCTACGAAAATTCCGTCGAAAAGTCCGTACAGCGACGAGGCAAGCATACTTATTGCGCCGGGAATTGCCGCAAGAAAAAACAGCTTTGCCGGTGAAGTTTTTGAAAATAAAGCTTTTGAGTTCATAGTGTTCCTTTATTTTTAATTGACATACCAGAATATATGTGGTAACATATTTTTGAGATTTAAACAATAAAAATATCAAAACTTAAGTTCAAAGCTTTGACAGAAAGGCAGAATAATTATGGAAGAAAAGGTATTTGCAGAAATAAAGCCGGGAATATACCGACACTTCAAGGGAAATAAGTATGAGGTGCTGCATATTGCAAAGCACTCGGAAACCCTTGAACCGATGGTAGTTTACAGGGCTCTTTACGGCGACGGCGAAGTGTGGGTAAGACCTGCGTCCATGTGGCTTGAGGATGTGGAATACTGCGGAAAAACAGTTCCGAGGTTTCTTTATATCGGAGAGTAAGTTTTTTGTGGGCTCCGCCCACACCCGCACACTTTCTTGAAAGAAAGTGTGTCAAAGAACTTTATATTCTGATAAACTCCTCGAATTGCTTCGCAATTTCTGCGGAGTTTATCGGGGCTTATATTTTGTTTCAATCAATAGGAAGAATTCGTTTGAGTTTTTTTGTGCGCCGAGGACGTCGCACCCTACAATACATTTTAAATGAAAATTTTTGCTTTGCAAAAATTGACATTAATTCCAAATTCCGCATTACGCATTCCGAATTGATTCATTCTTTTCCTGTTTGCGAATCCGGTTGCTTTTTTACCGCTTCTCCATTTTCAAAAACTCCCTCGACAACCGTTCCGTCGGGGAATATGAGCTTTCCGCTTCCGGTCATAGTGTCACGGTAAAATTCTCCGGTGTATTTTATGCCCTGTGACCAGGTATAAGTGCCTGTGCCGTGGCGCATATCATCTTCGAAGGTACCGGTGTAGCTGTCTCTGTTGCTGTAAATTATAGTTCCGCTTCCGCTTTTAAGGTTGTTTTCAAAAGAGCCCTCGTATACACTTGCGTTAGCACTGCGAAGTGTGCCGTAGCCGTGTTTGCGGTCGTTCTCAAATTCTCCTGTATAAACACTTCCATCAGCGTATATATACGTGCCCTCACCGTGCTTTTTGCCGTCAACAAAGGAGCCTGTGTATTTTTCACCGCCCACAAGCGTGAGCACTCCGTCTCCTGTGATTTTATCAAAGCTGAACTCACCGATATACACGCTTTCATCGGCATATTTCATAACTCCGCTTCCGTGTCGCTGTATGCCGTAAAGACCGCCGGAGTAGGTGCTGCCGTCGGAAAATTCGATAGTGCCCAGAGTCGTGTCTATTTTTCCTCTTTTTCCGTCGGGGTAGAATACAACACCTGTAGTCGGGTATTTTTCCTCTACCTTTCCGAAATATTTAAGACCGCCCTCAAGCTTTATATACTTATATCCGAGCGAATTTACCGTCACTGCGCCCGCAAAAAGCACTATAAGTGCCGTAATTATTATAAGTGGATAGCTTTTGCGAAAGCCCGAATGGCGCACGGTAAATCCCTCCTTTAAAGTAGTTTTTGT
>JAZOCR010000086.1:0-4873 GCA_045596605.1 Eubacteriales bacterium
TTGCAAGGCAAATCTATTTTAAAAACTCAAGAAAAATATTATCTTTCAGATATATCTATTAAATACAGCAAAATGGGATTTAATAAACAGATGACCTCTGCAATGTTGGAAAACATTGTTTATCTTGAAATGAAACGCAGAGGCTATGATGTGTATATTGGAAAAAACGATACAAAAGAAATAGATTTTGTTGGTATTAGAAGAGATGAAAAGATATATGTTCAAGTTTGCGTAGAATTACCGACTGAATCAACTCGCGAAACGGATAATTTGATGGATATTAAGGATCATTATCATAAGTATGTTGTTTGTATGGATGATTTGGCAATAGGGAATGAAAATGGTATAGAGATAGTCCATATTACTGAATTCCTTTTACGTGATAGTTGGTAAATAAAAGCAGAGGTTGAAAAAAAAGTATGGAAATTAAGTATCCGGAAATATATGATGAGTCATACAAAATATTAAAATCCGTGTACGGTGATGATGCCGATTTTCGTGATGGTCAATATGAGGCAATAGAAGCCACTATGACCAACAAAAGAACATTAGTGGTACAGCGAACAGGTTGGGGCAAAAGCCTTGTATATTTTATGTGTACTAAAATGTTTAGGAGAATGAACCGCGGATTTACAATGGTAATAAGTCCGCTTTTAGTACTTATGGAAAACCAAGCGGAAATGGCTAAAAAATTAGGCATTCGCTGTGATGTATTAAATAGTACGGTAAAAGATAGAAGAAGTGAAATTTTAGAGGAATTAGCTAATGATAAGTTGGATTTGATTTTCATTACACCCGAGACTCTTTTTAAGGATGATGTGCAAAGTGGATTGCATCAGTTCAATATCGGATTATTTGTTGTTGACGAAGCGCATTGTATTTCTGACTGGGGTCACGATTTTCGTTTGGAGTATGGTAAGATAGGTAAAATTATAAACACCTTATCTTCAAATGTTGCTGTACTTGCCACAACCGCAACGGCAAATGATAGAGTAATTAATGATTTACAAAAGCAATTTAATGAGGATGTTTTTGTTTCCCGCGGACCTTTGTCACGAAAATCTTTGCACATTCAAGTTCTTAATTTACAAAACAAGGTTGATAGATATGCGTGGCTTTTAGAAAATCTAAATAAAATCCCCGGCACTGGTATTATATATTGCCTAACACAAAGAGACTGTGATTATTTGGCTGATTTTTTAAGTAAAAATAATATATCGGCTATGTCATATTATTCAAAAAGCGAAGAAATGGAAGAAACCAACCAAATAGCTTTGAATGATTTTAAAAACAACAGGATTAAGGCGATTGTTGCAACTGTTAAGCTTGGTATGGGATACGATAAAGATGATATATCTTTTGTTATACATTATCAATCTCCATCCAATATCGTAGCATATTATCAGCAAATCGGAAGAGCCGGAAGAAACATAGATGATGCATATATCTTTTTAATGTCCGGCAAAGAGGATGAAGATATTAATAACTACTTTATTGACGCTGCATTTCCCACAAGATACGAAGCTGAAAAAGTTATCAGTAGTATAGAAAGTCGTGACGGAAGTAAGAAAAGCGAAATTGTCAATGATGTAAATGCAAGAATAGGTAGTATTGAGAAGGCATTATCTTTCTTAGAAAGTGAAGGATTTATTCGAAAAGATAAATTATATTATAGAACTCCAAAAGCATTTGTCTATGATGATAAGCACTATGATTCGGTCACAAAAATTAGAAAAGCTGAACTTTTGCAAATGAAGCAGCTTATAGAAACAAAAGATTGTTATAGTAAGTTCTGCGTTAATTGTTTAGATGATAAAACTGCTGAAAATTGTGGTAAATGCTCTAATTGTACCGGTAAAGATATCATAGAAGGATTGTCATTATCTTTAGAGTCAATGGATAAAGCTGCTGAGTATATTAATGCTTTAATTTTAGAAATTGAGCCAAGAAAAAGATGGCCTAACGGAAAGAAAATTGATTATATTTTAGAAAAAGGAATTTGTCTTTCTAAATATGGTGACCCCGGATACGGTCAAATGGTTAAAGAAGGCAAATATTTAAACAAGGAGCAATTTTGTGACGAATTAGTTGCAAAAGCGGCAAATGTTTTGAAAGAACACATAGATTTAAACGGATATGCCATAACCAATGTATCTTCGCTTAGAAGTAATCTTGTAGCAGATTTTGCCAAGCGATTGGCTAATAAGTTGGGATTAAAATATGTCGATTTAATAGAAAAATCAGATGCAAGCCCACAAAAAGATATGGAAAACAGCACATATCAGTGTAGCAATGCTTTAAATTCTTTTCATCTTAAAGCGTGCTACTCTATACCTCAAAAACTTATTTTGGTGGATGATGTTGTCGATTCCAAATGGACATTAACAGTTTGTGGTTATTTGCTTATGCAAGCGGGTTGCGAGCAAGTCATACCGTTTGCGTTAGCTGATAGCAGCAGTAAGGAGTAGTTATGAATAAAAATTCAGAAGCAATAGTGATTTTTTGCAGTCATCTATGCGCAGCTTCAGATATAAAGCCGTTAGAACCAAGAGAATGGGGAGAACTTGCTTCGCTTTTATTTTCTAAAGGGTTAGAACCTAAAGATTTGTTGTTTTTCAGTAGATCTGATTTTTTAGAAAAATTAGAAATAGATGAAGCTTTGGCAAATAGATATTTGCGACTTTTGGAAAGAAGCGGTAGCATAAGCTTTGAGATTTCTAAATATGAGAATATGGGAATTATGATTACAACACGAGCAGAAAATAATTACCCAAGGTTATTGAAACAAAAACTTGGTAATAACTGTCCACCTATTTTCTACATTGCCGGTAATACCCAACTTTTAAATAAGCAGACAGTTGGATTTGTCGGTTCACGAACTGTTAATGATGACGACATTGATTTCACAAAAAGTACGGTTTCAAAAACACTACAAAACGGTTTTGGAGTTGTTACGGGCGGTGCCAAAGGAATTGATACTGTGGCAGCACAAGCAGCATTAGATAATAATGGTTTTGTTATAGAGTATTTGGCTGATTCTATGATGCAAAAAATGCGAAAAGCAGATGTTGTGAAATCCATTAATAAGGGCAATTTACTAATATTATCTGCTACGGCTCCTACTACGGGATTTAATGTAGGGTTTGCTATGATGAGAAATAAATATATCTATTCGCAAAGTGATGCAACAATTGTTGTTAAAACCGATAAGAATAAGGGTGGTACTTGGAATGGTGCAATTGAAAACTTAAAAAAGGGTTGGTGTACTGAGTATTGTCGCAACATTGAATATCCTGGAAATTTAGAGCTTATAAAAATGGGTGCTATTCCGATAGACGAAGATTGGAATGGTGCTATAACAAAAACTGAATTTGACAAATCTAAAGTGAAATCAATACAAAGTGAAGTTAAAAAGCCTGATGGTGTTCAATTGAGTTTATTTGATTAATTATATCGAAAACTGCTGTTTTTATAATGGCAGTTTTTTGTTTCTTTGATATAAAATTTTCGTCCACAGAATGCGATGTCAAATCAATAGATGCTTTTTTGTATAAAATACACAACAAAACTGCCTTATGGTGTTTGTTTAACATTTACCTCCCCATAGCCGCCTACACACCATAAGTGTTCTAAACCCGCATAAATACAGGAAATTTTTGGAAGACAAAAATTTATGGTGTTCTCTTGACATTTTCCCCTGCTGCTTGCTCTACCATTTTACAGTATTTGGAGGACACGGGGACAACTCCTGAGGACTATGATGTGATTTATACAGGGGATTTGGGTACGGTTGGAAGTCAGCTTTTATACGAGCTTGGGGCAAAGGGCGGAACGGAGCTTTCTGAAAAGCATAACGATTTTGGTATGATGATTTTTGATATAGAAGCACAGGATGTTCACGCAGGAGCATCAGGTTGCGGTTGCAGTGCCAGTATGATGTCTTCATATATAATGGAACAGATGAATAAGGGTAATTTGAAAAATATACTTTATTGTGCAACGGGGGCACTTCTTTCTCCTACATCGGTTTTACAGGGAGAAAGTATTCCTTCTATATGTCATATTGTAAATATCAGGAAAAATTAGTTGACTTTTAAGGGTAATAATTATATACTTTTTTTAGGCTGATAAGCTGAATTTTTTAGTCCCGGAGGGGTCATATGTTTTCTGATAAGTTTATTTCGGCAACTAAAGAAAAAAACACTATTGCCAAGCACGTTAATGCTCCCTATTTAAGAAAAACGGTAGAATTTGAAACTATTCCTGATAATATTGAAATCACTGTTTGCGGATTGGGATTTTACGATATTTACGTTAATGGTGAGAAGATTACCAAGGGGCTTATGGCACCCTATATTTCTAATCCCGACGATATATGTTATTACGATAAATATGACCTTGCCCCCTATATTAAAATAGGCAAAAACGTTATTGCATTTATACTGGGTAACGGCTTTAAAAATAACGAAGGCGGTGCAGTTTGGGATTATGATACAGCTGTTTTTATTGGACCGCCTCAGCTTGCTTTTGCCATTGAAGGCAAAATAGGTGAAGAAAGTTTTATATACGAGGCTGATGAAACCGTTAAAGTTACTAAAAGCCCTATTATCTATGATGACTATCGCAATGGTGTACACTATGATGCACGTCTTGAAATAGAAAACTGGAACGGAATTGATTATGACGATTCGGCTTGGGATAATGCTTATTTTTCTGATAAACCCAGAGGAAAAGCGAGATTATGCCAAGCTGATCCGATTGTAGTAAGAAACGTATTAGACGCTGTAGTTGTACGTAAAGCTACTCTTGATAAAACCTATGACCCTCATAAAAAAGCAACAAAAACTGACAGAGTTTTTACCGATAGCGATTA
>JAZOCR010000087.1:0-9663 GCA_045596605.1 Eubacteriales bacterium
ACTATATTTAGAAAATAAAAAAAAGATATTGATTTTTGCATCTGTTTAATTTATACTGTTGATATAGTAATATATAATTATATGAATAAGGAGAACCCTATGAAAAAAATTCTTTCATTTTTGTTATCATTTCTTATGATAACAGCTCCATGCGCTTATAGTGTAAGTGCGGCAAGTGGCACAATCACATCGCTTAAAACTCCACCGGTAAAGCTTTGGGGACTCACTGAAAACACAATTATAAATGCCCCGAAAGCAGTTGCCAGTGCAACTAATGTCAGCGGAGTCTCCCTTACTCCCGTATGGAGCGGTGCGGACGGTTTCAGCTTTGGAACTAAAGTCGAAGGCGGAAAGGTAATCGCATACACTGCAACCTATACTGCTCCGGATGGTTACGTTTTCTCTGAAAATTTTGAGAATGGCGAAAACGTTACTGTATCCGAAGACGGAAAAACTCTTACATATAAGCTTTACTCTTACGTAATTCCCACAAATGCAATATACATCTCAGACAAAGGCAGCAACAGTGCTGACGACTATGCAGAAGGAAATTATTCAAAGCCTTATAAGACAATCGACTATGCTATGAGCCAGCTAGATGCAAAGGGCGGCGGTACAATTGTCATTACCGACAGTGTTGTTGAAGCAGCATCAACAAGCCAGACCCGCTTCAGCAGTGACTTTACGGTAGTAGGCTGGGATGAAAATTCATCACTGACATTTGAGGAAAACTATTATCTCCGCGGCAATATGACCTTCAGAGATTTGAATATTATCACAAAAACTGCCTGGAGCGGCATTTATGCCAACGGCTACAATCTCACACTTGGCGATAAGAGCTATTCCGATCTTAAGGTTTCAGGTAATGCCAACAGCCGTATGATTTATCTTGCAGCAGACGGAACAAGCTTCTCAAAGCTCGGAAAGCTCACAATTAACAGCGGCAGCTGGGGCTATGTTGTAGGTGCGGGATATCACGCTTCAAGAATATACACTGATATGAATTACGAAATCAACGGCGGCGAAATAACCAACTTTACCGCCGGCTTTAGTGCAAACGAAAACAACAAGGACGATACGTTAAACGGTAATATCAACATTACAATAAACGGTGGTAATATTACAAACCTTTCATTAACCTCCTCCGGTGCACGCTTTACTCATACCGGTAACGTGTATTATACACAGAACGGCGGTACTGTCGGAAATGTTTCCATTACAAGTGAGAATTCGGCCGTCGTTGACGACAAAATTTATTCTCCAAGACTTGTCGGTGATGTTTACGTAAAGATAAACGGCGGAAAATCCGGACCGATAATGAGTCCTGCGCCTGATAACATAACGGGAACGGCATCGATTGATATTCTGGACTATGACGGAAATGTTGCGGTTCTTGATAACAACATAAACAAGAAAGGTTTTGACGTAGTCAGGTCTACTGTTCTTTACGTTGACAGCAAAAATGGAAAGGCTTCAAACAGCGGTACTTCACCGGAGTCTGCACTTGATAATCTGACAAATGCACTTGCTATATTTGAACACGGCGATTCCGGCAAAATTATAATCCTCGGTGATTACGACACTACAAAAGGCTTTACTGACAAGAGCGGGCGTGGAGAGGCTATCATTTCTTCTGCTCCTGGTGGAAAGCTCATAGTTTCCGGAAAGATTTCACTTCTCGGCGATACAACCTTCAAAAATCTTGAAATCAGCTCCACCTCTGACAGTCACACCATCTTCACCGGCATGAATAAATTCACCGCTGAAGAGACTGTCAAGATGACAGGTTCAAACGCAGTTTCCATTGAATGTGCGGCAGGCTCGGATGTCACAATCAGCGGCGGTATATACTCGGCAGTAAAGCTTTATAACTCATCATCTGACGAAACCGCTCTCACAATTAACGGCGGCACTTTTAAGGATAAGGTAACTCTCGGTTCTTCTTCACTTACAGTAATCAATGGCGGTACTTTCTCGTCAGATATCGAATTTGGCAGTACAACGTCTGATATTTCCGGCAACGTAATTGCAGAAGTAAACGGCGGTACTTTTAATGGCAAATTCCTGCGCAATTCCGGCAAGATAAGCGGAAAGTCCGTTTTAATCACAAACAACGATACTGAGATTTCCGTTGCAGACAGTTCAAAGTTTGACTTCGTAGTGCTTTCTTCCGGAAAGGGTGTCACAACCTACAATGCAACAAGAAAAAAATTCAGCCTTAAACCGGAATATTCCACCATGAATCTTATCATAAACGGAACCACCAAGGAAAAGACAAGCGCCGGACTTTATACACTTTCAAAGGGTGCAAATAATCTTTATACCATAAAATACGACGGCCAAGCAAAGCTGAATACAAACTTCGTTATTTCACAGCCGATTGCCGACCTCACTCCTGCCTCAAGCATAACCAACGTTGGCGGAGCAAGTAATTTCTCTGCTGCTGCAAACGGTTCTATAAGCGGGGTAAGTTGGGAACCGGCTGATGAAAAGTTTAAATTTGACACAAAATATACTGCGGCCGTAACCGTTACCGCATACTCAGGTCTTAAATACACTGACGATTTCGGCGGCGTTGTTGTGAACGGCGGAAACAGTGCAAACAAGGTAAGATGCGAGCTCTCTGAAGACAAAAAGAGTGTTACAATATTCGTTGAGTTTCCTGCAACAGAAAAGAAAACCTTTGTAATATCTGAAAACGCAGCTTCCGGTGTAACTGTGAAATTCACAACTGCAAGAAGTGCATTTGCACTCGGAAACCTTAATGATACAACCATAACATTCGAAGACACTACAGGAAAATCCGAACCGGTTACAGTAAAAGCAACCGAAACAAAAAATATTGGTGTTTGCACAGCAAATATTAAATCCGGAACTTACAATGTAAGCATAAAGAAAAACGGATATCTTGGTAAAAAACAGAAATCTGTAAAAATCTCCTCCGATGCCACCACACTGATTGACTTTGGTGCTCTTGTACCCGGAAATGTTTTAGGCACAGGAATAATTGACGCAGATGATTTCAACGCAGTGCTTGAGGCATTCAAAGACGGTGCAAGTGAAGCGGTGAAAAATGCCGCAAACATCACAGAGGGTGAAGTGCCCAGTGTTGTAGACCTCGGATATATCAAGAGTGCCATACTTGCAGGTACAACCGCAGAATCTACAAATGATGCAAAGGTCACCTCTCAGGCCTCCGGCGCAGGCATAAAGCTTACAGACAGAAAGTTTGAAAACACATACTACAGACTCACCGTTGACAAGAAGCTTACAATCGGTTATATCGGTGGCTCTATTATACAGGGCGGTGGCAAGGAAGAAGCCGGAAACGACGGGTTTATAGACAGACTTCACGGATATTTTGAAAAGACTTTCCCCGAAGCAGAAATTCACTCAATTAATGCCGGTATCTCAAATACAGGGGCAAACTTTGGTCTGTTCAGACTTAGCCAGGACCTTATGCTCCGAGACGAAGGATATGTTCCTGACCTTGTATTCGTGGAATTCAGCGTTAATGACTGGGGACTTCACGGAGATGAAAATATCAAAATGATTCTTGAAAGTTTGTTCTACAACGTTTACAAGATAAATCCCAAAGCTGATATTGTTTGTCTGCTTACAGGTCTTACCGATCCGAGACAGCAGGTAGGTGCACTTCACAAGGAAGTTGCAGACCATTATGGAATAACCACAATCAATCTCGGAAAAGAAATGTGGGACCTTTACAAAGAAGCCGGGGACTGCAAGGTATTTACAAACGACAATCTTCACCCCAACAATGCAGGCTATGAGCTTTATACGAAGCTTATCAAGGAAGAGCTTGAAAAGTACATTGTATTAGCCCCTCCGGAAAAAGCAACATATACGGACAAGAAGCTTCCGGAGCAGATGTATGAAAATATATTTGATAATCCCGCAGTAATTCCCGTAACAGATGAGTCTGTTACAAAGGAAGGCACCTGGTCGAGAGTATCCTTTACAAGCTCCAATTACAGAAGCAGAGTTTTCAGTGAAAATATTACTGCGACAGGCCTTCAGTCTACAGCCAAGGGAGATACCATTACCTTCACTTTTGAAGGCAACGCTTTCGGATTCTACACATATATGAGTCCTACTATGGGTACATTCGAATATAGCGTTGATGGCGGCGAATGGATAGAATGTAACTACGCCCTTATGTCCACCTATCATCCTATGCCTTTCATGCCAGGCACAAGCACTTCAACTCTTTATGAAAAGGACGGCAAAAAATACGGCGGCTGCGGATTCACGGGAAGCAAGACACTCCTCGGCTCACAGCTGTCTGACGGCAAGCACACGGTTACTGTAAGAGTTACAGGTAACCAGGGCTTCAACTCCAGCGGAGTAACGACAGGTGGCACAGCAGTCGGAATTATTGCTCTGTTCTACAACGCAACAAAATAAATAACAGCATTTTATAATCGGGCGCAGTTTGTTCTGCGCCCGAACTTTTCACTTTTATTGGAATATAAAAAGTGAGCTTTGCAAATCATTGCAAAGCTCACATATGTTTTTCTGTTTGCTCAAATTACTGCTGAAGAAGCTCGAATTTATATCCTACGCCCCAAACAGTCTTAAGTGTCCACTTGTCAGACTTGCCTTCAAGCTTTTCACGAAGACGCTTAACGTGTACGTCAACGGTTCTTGAGTCGCCGAGATAATCAAAGCCCCAAACCTTATCGAGAAGCTGGTCTCTTGTGAATACTCTGTTGTAGTTGGATGTAAGGAAGTAAAGAAGCTCAAGTTCTTTAGGCGGAATATCAACTACCTTGCCTGCAAGCTTAAGCTCGTACTTCTGAAGGCTGATTTCAAGATTATCAAAACGGATAACCTCGCTGTCATCATTGTCGTGACCTGAATATCTTCTGAGAACTGCCTTAACTCTTGCTGCAACCTCCTTTGTGTCAAAGGGCTTTGTAATAAAGTCGTCAGCACCAAGTTCAAGACCGAGAACCTTGTCAAATACCTCTCCTCTTGCTGTTACCATAATAATCGGCTTTGAGGAAATTTCTCTGATTTCACGGCAAACCTGCCAGCCGTCTTTTCTCGGCATCATAATGTCAAGGAGAATAAGATCGGGTTCATAAATTTTAAAAGAAGAAATTGCTTTAACGCCGTCATTTGCAGTGACTATCTCATAGCCTTCATTTTCAAGATAAATTTTCAGAAGATCGCAGATATTATTATCATCATCTGCAACAAGAATTTTGCATCCCATGTTTTTGTACCTCCGTTTTATTATATAGATTTTTTTGTAAACAAAATATGATAGAGTTCATTTTTCCTAAACATATTTTAATACATTTTTTCACCATATTGTTTAACAAATTGTAAAGAATGATTGTATATAATATGATTTTGGCTGAAAATTCGGATAAAATATTATGAAAAATCGCAAAAATTATTATTTACTGTTGTTTTACTTGCAAACAGAGTAATATTGTGTTATAATATGTGTATATTTTATAATCATAAGAAAGGACACGAAAGCTGATGTCATCTTATATTGCGCTTTACAGAAAATGGCGACCTTCAGTATTTGAAGACGTAATCGGTCAGGAGCATATAACAGACGTGCTACGTGGTGAGATAAGACGTGGAAGCGTTTCCCATGCCTATCTTTTCTGTGGTTCAAGAGGAACAGGAAAAACCACCTGCGCAAAAATACTTGCAAAGGCAGTAAGCTGCGAAAATCCCAAGGACGGCGACCCCTGCGGAGAATGTGAAAACTGCAAAAGAGCTGCGGAAAGCTTTGATATATCGGAAATCGACGCAGCATCAAATAACGGTGTAGACAATATACGTGAGCTTCGTGAGGAGGTCCTCTATCCACCAACAGAGCTTCGGCGCCGTGTTTATATTATAGACGAGGTTCATATGCTGTCAACCGGTGCTTTCAACGCTCTACTCAAAACCCTTGAAGAACCACCGGAGCACGCAATGTTTATCCTTGCGACAACCGAGCTTAACAAAATACCGGCTACTATCCTTTCCCGCTGTAAGCGTTTTGATTTCCACAGAATCACCCCTGAAAATATAGCAAAGCGCTTAAAGCTTATTTGCCGTGAAGAAAACATCACTATGACGGACGGTGCTCTGATGCTTATTGCAAGGCTTGCCGGCGGAGCAATGCGTGACGCACTTTCAATGCTTGAGCTTTTCGTAGGCAAAACCGAAGAAATAACCGAGGAGCTTTGCGCAAAATCCCTTGGCGTTGTAGGAAGAGGTCCTGTTATGAAGCTTCTTCGTGCGGTTGCTGACAACAGCTGTCAGGACGCCCTCTCGGTAATATCAGACGCCTACGATTCAAGCAAGGATATGGGCGTGCTTTTATCGGAATGTGCCGACGCTATGCGTGATATGCTTATGATTAAGTATACAAAAAATCCCGAAATGTTCATCGAAGGCTCAGCCGACGTACTTTCCGAGCTTTCCGAATGCTCAAAAAAATTCACTAAAGAACGGCTTCTTTACAGCACGGAAATACTTGATGACGCCCAGAGCAGAATGGCAAGAACCGGTCTTTCAAGAAGGGCAGTTCTTGAAACCTGTATTTTGCGCCTTTGCGACGTAAAGCTATGGACTCTGCCCGAATCACTCAACACTCGTATTTCCGAGCTTGAGGATAAAATAGCAAGCGGTGGCTTTGCAATAGCGGCACAAGCTACCGTAAAGAATGATGAGGTGAAAAAAAAAGCACCCGTTCACGACGAGCCTCCTTGTAAAACAGCTCGTGAACAGTCCTATGATATAGACACGGAACATCTCGAAGCTCCTCCGGAAGAATTTTTCGACTCTCCTCCCTTTGACGTTGAGCCGACTTCCGAAACAGCTTCTGAAGCATCAGACATTCCTGAGCTTCCCGAAAACAAAAAGCCACCTAAGGATACTGCAACGAAAGAGGTACCCAAAACACAGACATCTATGCAGCCCCTGTCGGCAATTCCGGAAATTCTGGAAGAAATACGTGCCAAGGATAAAATCTGCGGCTCTCTTGTCGGCGGTATAAAGGGATACGCACAAAGCGGCGGCAGGGTGCTTATAACCCTCCCCTCCTTTGCTTACGGTATGCTTAAAAACGACGAAAAGAAAATGAATCTTGTTATTTCCTGCACCAAAAAGCTTATAGGCGACGTAGAAGTAAAAATCGCACCGGAAGGCGAAAGCAAGCCCGATGAATGGGATTTGTAAGCTGCTAAAAATGATAAACCTCGGTAAACGGATTTCCGCTTGCCGAGGTTGTTTGTTTTATTCTTATTACAGTCCTGAAATGAGTGCCACCGATACGTTGAAATACACAATCAGCGCAAGTGCGTCAACAATAGTGGTAATAAACGGGCTTGACATAACCGCCGGGTCAAGTCCCAGCTTTTTTACTCCGATAGGAAGCGCACAGCCAACTACCTTTGCAATAATTACCGTAACTATAAGAGTAAGGCTCACCGCAAGCGCAACCGGCGCAGTAACACTGCTGTTACCCATAATAAGTCTGTCAAACAGCATAACCTTTCCGAAGTTAAGAGCCGCAAGAAGCACACCGCACAGAATTGCAACCCTGCATTCCTTCCATATTACCCTTATAATATCCGATGCACGTATTTCGTCAAGGGCAAGACCTCTTATGACCGTTGCCGACGACTGACCGCCTGCGTTTCCGCCTGTTCCCATAAGCATAGGGATATACGCCGTAAGTATTGGCATAACACCGAGTGACTCCTCAAAGGACGTGATTATTTCTCCCGTAAAGGTCGCCGACAGCATAAGCAGAAGAAGCCATGGAATACGTTTCAGCATCAGCTCAAAGGCACCGGTTTTAAGATATGGCTTTCCGGTAGGGGTAATAGCCGCCATAACCTCAAAGTCCTCACTGTCCTCGGCACGAATAACGTCAATAGCATCGTCGAAGGTAACGATACCCACAATTCTGTTTTCGTTATCAACAACCGGCAGTGCAAGGAAGTCGTACTTATCAAACATTCTCGCAACCGTTTCCCTGTCCTCCGAGGTTATTACGGAGATAACGTTTCTCTCCATAATATCACCGATTTTTGCATCTTCGCCTGACACAAGAATATCTTTAACAGTAACCACACCTATAAGCTTTCTGTTCTCTGTAACGTAGCAGGTGTAAATGGTTTCCTTGTCAATGCCGACCTTGCGGATAATACCAAGCGCCTCGTCGCAGGTAAGCTTTTCCGAAAGTGTCACATACTCCGTCGTCATAATGCTTCCCGCACTGTCCTCGGGATAGTGCAGAATCTGATTTATTTCACGGCGGGTTTGCGGGTCAGTGTTTTTAAGTATTCGGGAAACTACGCTTGCAGGCATTTCCTCGATAACGTCAACAGCATCGTCGATATAAAGCTCGGAAAGCACCGCACGAAGCTCACCGTCGGAAAATGCACCTATCAGCATTCTCTGCATATCGCCGTCGATATAGGCAAAGGTTTCCGCCGCAAGCTCCTTGGGAAGAAGCCTGAACAAAACGATGATGTCCTTTTCCTCAATTTCCTCGAACAGCAGCGCAATATCCGCACTGTTCACAGAACAAAGCAGCTCACGTGCCTTGTGGAACTTCTTGCCTTCAAGAAGCTCAAGAATTTTTTCTTTCATCAATAGTCTCTCCCTTTCTTCGGGAAAGCCATGTCGCACCCAATTGGGCACGAAAAAAGCTCTCCCCTCGTTTTTTTGTAAGTACAAAATGTAATTACAGGAAGGCAGAGCGTTCAATAGCAGTTTTTACGGACAAAAGGGAAAATCACAGAAAGCACGCAGTCAGTGAAGGCTTTCCGTGTCCGAAAAATATTAAACTTCGCCCGTAAGGGTCAGTTCCGAAACTACTATGACCGCCGTTACTACTTCCTACGTCCATTTTCCCCATCCTTTCATAAAAGCTTTTTTTGGAATAATAAAACTCCATAAAACTATTATACATCATTTTATGCACATAGTATACATAATGTTGTTAATTTTTTGTGCAAGGTTTATTTGTGATCTGCTTAAAAAGATTTAAAATTCACAAAACTGACGGTTAATTATTGCGCATATTATATTTTGTAAAAAATATTCAAAAAAGCGCATTTTTAAACAAAAAATACTTGACAAATCGCTTATTTAGTGGTATTCTATATGCAAGATGGATGCATGGTTGCTATGAGGTTTAACCGTGTATCCGCAAAAATAATTCTAAAGGAGAATTACTATGAAATTCAAAAGAATTCTGGGAATGGTTCTCGCAGTTCTCATGCTTGCAACTTGCATGAGTTTTACAGCGGGTGCTCTTCCTGCAACAAAAACCGTTTACGTTAACGACTCTGCAGCAGCAGGCGGCGACGGAACAACTGTGGAAAAGGCATTCAACAGCTTTGCTACAGCCTGGAATACTGTAAGAGAAGATGGCGGTACAATTATTCTTGCCGGTGATACAACAATGTCAGGCACTGTTGATGCATGTGAAGGCAACGTAGTTATTACCGCAATGAATGGTTCTACAAACACTGGCGCTACATTTATACTTGCAGGCAGCTCAACTGTTTTTAATGGTGGTACAGGTTCTGTAAAATTCGAGAACCTTACATTAAAACAGCCTGAAAGCTGGGGTAATACTTACTTCTACGGTCTTGACTTTGAACTCGGCGAAGG
>JAZOCR010000088.1:0-3542 GCA_045596605.1 Eubacteriales bacterium
CCAAGGAGTTGGGGGGGCAACTTGTCTTCCTAAGACCGCTTGGCCTCCGACTTTGCAGTAGGTGGTATCAACGAGGGTGACGTTATGCTTGCTGATGCGTCAAATGCTATTGTTGTAGGATTTAACGTAAGACCTGATAAGGGTGCTATTGACTCTGCTGAACGCCGCAAGGTTGATATCAGAACTTACAGAGTTATTTATGATATTATCGAAGAAGTTAAAGCTGCTCTTTGCGGTATGCTTGCACCTGAATTCAAGGAAGTTGTTCTCGGACATGCAGACGTTCGTCAGACTATTCACGTGCCCGGTGTCGGAACAATTGCAGGCTCTTATATTACTGACGGCAAGGTTGCAAGAAACGCTCAGATAAGAGTTGTCCGTGACGGTATCGTTATATTTGAAGACAAGATTTCTTCCCTCAAGAGATTCAAGGATGATGCTAAGGAAGTAGCACAGGGCTACGAGTGCGGTATCGGTCTTGAACGCTTCAATGATATAAAGGAAGGCGACATACTTGAAGCCTTCATTATGGAGGAAGTTGAGCGTAAGCTTGAGTCTGTAATGCACGACTGAAGATATGTGTATTAAACATTAAAAAGCAAAATCAAAAAGTATTTGCCGCAACAGAATAATCTATTGCGGCAAATTCGCCCATATTTAGGAAAGGAATATTAAATATGCCTAAAGGGAAAAACAATTATCACACAGGCAGAGTTAATGAAGAAATTGCAAGAGAGCTTACGGAAATACTGAGAACTGTCAAGGACCCAAGAGTTTCCGGAAGCTTTATAAGTGTTCTCAGAGTTGACACTGCTGCCGACCTTCGTAATGCAAACGTGCATTATAGTGTGCTTGGCGAGGGTAGAGACGACGTAAAAAAAGGCCTTAAGAGTGCAAGCGGATTTATAAGAAGTGAGCTTGCCAGAAGACTTAATCTTCGTGCAACCCCAGAGCTTTGCTTTATTTATGACGACTCTGTCGAGCACGGAGCGCATATTGCAAAGCTTCTTGAGAATTTGAAATAAGCATTATTAATAATACCTTGAATGGAGAAATGAGATATGAAAAAGAAGGAGATAATCGGATATGTACAGACTGCGGTAATGGTGCTGTTATTTGTGCTTATGCTCTCTCTGTGCGGACTATATATAAGGTTTGCCGAAACCTTTGATGATGGCTCTTTGCCGTCTTTCCCCGAAAGTGAAATTATGCTCCTTTCAAAAAATCCCGAAAATGCCGAAGACGGCGCAAAACAACTCATTTCTCCTTATTTTATAGGTGTTTCAGGTAAGGATTTTAAGTATGCCCAGACCTTTGGGGCGGAGCATAGTGAAGAAATATGGGAGAATTTTACCGAGATACTCGAAAACTCGTACCTTGGCGCTTCTGAGAAGGTTCTGTTATCCTCTGCTGAAGCAAAAAATGCCTATCTTGAGAAGCTGTATAACTCAGGCGAAGACTATTTTTATGTAAAATTCGCAAGAGAAATAGAATATTCCGTTTTATGCTCCTTTTTGTCAGATACATATAAGGCGATGCCGGAAAATCCAGGATTCAAAATATCTGATATGTTTCTTTTTAAAGATAAATCTGACGAGTCTTATATTACGGCGGTATCTTCAGACGGAGAGGTGCTCAAAATATTCCCATCGAAAAAGATATTGTTTAACAAAGAGCTTTTTTTAACATATAATAGTAAAGAAACACGCAATTTTGAATTTATAAAGATAGAAAACAATATAAAGAACGGTAAAAACGGATATTTTCCGGCATACAGACATCCCCTGACGGCTCCGTCAATTATACCGCTTGAGTTTGCTTATGCTTTTGACTTTTCCGAAAATAGTAAAGATGCTATGGATTTTATTGGCATTTTCGGTATGAACAGTGATAATGTGAAAACCTACAGAACTGCTGACTATAATATAGTTTTCGTTGAAGATATGGTAAGACTAAGTATTTCTGACGATGGAATAGTTGAATTTATTCCGGGAGAAGAAGGAACTCATATATCAAAGCTTTATGACGGAACAGTAGCTGATGAATACGGATTTATTCAGCTCGCAAGGACTGCATCGCAAATTGCCGGCAAAATAAATGAAAAGCTTTCCGAATGCGCAGCAAAACTAACGTTTTCCGATGTCGTTTACAGAGAAGGTATATGTGAGTTTTATTTTGACTATACTGTAGATGCATTGCCTGTTAAAAGCAATGATGATTTCGGTATTTTGCTTCAGTTTAAGGGTGATAGTCTTACCTATGCAAAAGCACATATAAAGCCCTATATATATTCTTCGGAATACCAGACTGAAATGTCTCAGAAAACAGCATACGCAATGCTCAAAAACAGAATAGGTGGAAATGCCGTTTATTTTGGTGCAGAATATTCATTAAGCGTCGATGACGAGGGAAATAATATCGGAACTGTTAATTGGACGGTAAAAACGGAAACGGAGGCGGCAAAATGAATTTTTCAAAAGTAAAGCTTGTAATAATTTTGTGCCTTGCAGTATTTAATGTTTTGCTTGGTATTCTTTGCGTAAGGCTTGTGTATGATAATTCATACATTCCGGAAGAGGAGACAGAGCTTGCAGAGAAGCATCTTTCAAAAATCGGTATAGAGGTTCAATTTAATTCGGAACTCAGGAAAAAAAGTAATCTTCCGGTATACACTGCAGATATAAGCGATGACAGCGAAGTTCCTGAAATGTATAGGAATATTACAGAAGCATTTTTTGATATATCTGTAAATTCCGAAGATTACGTTACTATCCCCGGCGGTTACAGCGTAAGCGTAAAGGATAAGGAAGGTAACACTGTCGGCACGTCGTCACTTGACGGCAATATGCTTTTTGAATGTGCATATGAAAATGCATTGACGGATATTAATATTCAGCAGGTATCTTCAAATTTTTATAGTACCACTTTGCAAAAAAACGAAAATAAAAACGCAGAAAAAATTGCCGAGAGATTTGTAAAAAAGTCATTCAGAGGCAGTGAAGCAGAATATGTAAAAAAAGGCTGTACAGCATATAACGGAGGGCATGTAGTCTATTTTGTGGGAAGTATTTCAAATGCTGAAATTACTGACCTTTATGTGAATGTGTTTGTAAAGGATAATAAGCCTATATACTGCTTTGGGAGTATATTAAACAACGCACCTCAGAAAAAATACAGCGCAAAGCTTATGGATTCTGTTAACATATTGTATCATCTTGCAGATATACTTAAAACTGATTCTGAAGGTGTACAGCCAGATATTACCGTTTCTGAAATGACTATGTCATATAGAATGATTCAGCGTGAAGCATCAGACTATTATATTATTCCTGCCTGGCTGATTGAGTATTATGATGATTCAGGTGTAAAGAACGTAATTTCAATAGATGCGATAGCAGGGGAAAACGGATACGTGTTGGCGGGTTGATTTTTATACCCAAATCTATATTTTTATTTCATATTGATATAATTTTTACAGATATGTGATGAAATGTGTATCTATTTATGGTAAACTATAATAGATATGTTTTGAAATTTGAATT
>JAZOCR010000089.1:0-4613 GCA_045596605.1 Eubacteriales bacterium
GCTGACATAGAGCCGATAAAGGCAAAGGATGATCCAAGGAATACGGGGCTCTTGAACTTTGTGAAGAGCTGATAAACGATAGTTCCAACACCTGCACCGAAAAGAGCTGCTGAAGCAGTCATTCCGTTGCCTACGATAGCAGGAACTGCGATGGTTGCCGCCATAATAGCAAGAAGCTGCTGAATAGCGAAAACGATAACCTGACTGAATTTGGGTTTGTCTTTTACATTGTAGATAAGTTGCATTTGAACTTCCTCCAATAAAATTAAATATTTTTTATATTAAGACAGCTTTACTGTACAATAATACCGTGATTTAATCCTTTTCGTAAAGCTCCACACTTAGTGCTCCATCGTATTCGGGAGTGTTCACCTTTACAATTTCACTTTTTGAAGTAGGAATGGTTTTGCCGACGTAATCAGCACGTATCGGCAGCTCTCTGTGTCCCCTGTCCACAAGTGCCGCAAGCTGAATTTTAGACGGTCTGCCAAGAGAGAACACTGCTTCAAGGGCTGCTCTTGCCGTTCTGCCGGTGTATATTACGTCATCAACTATTATTACCTTTTTTCCGTTCACGTCAAAATCCGGAGCTCCCTTATGGTAGGTGGGGATTTCCGAGCATTTTTCAAGGTCGTCACGGTAAAAGGTAATGTCAAGCTCAAACATAGGCGGGCGCACACCTTCAATTTTTTCAAGGTTATCGCATATCATATTTGCAAGGGATATTCCACGTCTTTTGACACCTACGATAATTACACCGTCAATGCCCTTATTCGCCTCGGTTATCTCGTGCGAAACACGCATCATAGCACGCTTCACGCCGCTTTCATCTATTATCCTTGCTTTAAGAACCGGCACTATGCTCACCTCCCAAAAGGCATAAAAAAATCTTATACGAGTAATGTCGTACAAGATTTAGCCGCAAAGCCCGCATTAAAAACGCAAGCCAATATAATAAATCTTGCCGGCATCACTGTACCGCTTAAAGATTTGTTTTCTGCGCAATTTCACTTTTTCAACCTCAAATATTATAGCACAAAAGCTTTAATTTGTAAAGTATTTTTTTGCGTTTTTTCGACTTTTTATCTCTTTTTTGAAATATCTACTTTTTACTCAAAATGCTCTTTTGTTTTTTGGTAAAATGCAACAAACGCCAAAATCAAGGCTTTTCTTGACATGAAACACACTATGTGTTAAAATATAAAAGTAATCTGGCATAGAAAGGAAGCACAATGAAAATACAACTGAAAGAATTAAGTGGCGTATGCTTTCTCACCTCGCCGCTTCTTGACAGCATCGGTGTCCCCCACGCATTCACAACCGTGCGTGGCGGAGTAAGCAAGGGCGATTTTGCTTCGCTGAACGTCAGCACACGGCGCAAGGATTCCGGCGGAAAATACGATAAATACGAAAACACCGTGGAAAACTTCTCCCGTGCTCTGTCACTTGTGGGAGCAGCGCCCGAAAATTCCGCATCTGCAAACCAGATACACGGCAACAAGATTCTTGTGCTTGACGACAGATATGGCGGAATGGGGATATTACGTGGAAGCGAAATGTACGAGGACGGCGACGGGCTTTTTCTTTCGCCGGAGATAGCAGAAGTGAAGGCGATTTGCGTAAAGAGCGCAGACTGCACTCCCGTTCTTTTTGCAGACAAGGCAATCGGCTCTGTGTGTGCGGTACATTCCGGCTGGCGTGGCACTTGTCTTGACATTGTGGGTGAGGCGGTTCGCACTATGGTCAAGAACGGAAGTAATCTCTCGGATATTTACTGTGCGGTAGGTCCCTGCATCGGTGCTTGCTGCTATGAGGTAAGCGAGGACGTTTATAACGAGGCATTTAAAACTCTGAAATCGAAATCTGCAGAGCATCTTATGCCGGAGCTGTTTATAAACAGGCATGACACCGAGCAGGGTGTAAAATATTATTTTAATATTGGCAAAATGTGTGCAGAGCTTGCGTATCTTGCAGGACTGCCAAAAGAAAATATTGATTTTCTTAGTGTCTGCACCTGCTGCAGTGCCGATGAAAAGGGAAGAATTTTCTTTTCCCACAGAGGGCAAGGCGGTTTTTCGGGCACTTTTGCGAGCGTAATTGCGACTTTTTCACCGAAAGGAGATACTAAATGAGATTTATAAAAGAACAGTTTATTATGTCGGCAAGCTTTATAAGGAAAAAGCTTGTAAAGCCCTATATAACAGTTTTTGCAATTTTTCTTTTGTTTTCCGTGGCGGTATATCTTCTTATGCTCGCATTTCCGGACGTATCAAAGCAGCTTTTTGAATATATCGGCGAAATATTTGAAAGCTCAGGTGTTCTTGACGAAAACGGTAATATTTCTGCATTTTTGCTATTTCTGAACAACGCCCGTGCAGGCTTTATTGGAATGGTATGGGGATTTATACCTTTCATATTCTTCCCGGTTTTTGCAGTGTTTATAAACGGCGCAATTATGGGTGTAACCTTTGGAGCTTATAGCGTTTTCAGCGAGGTAAGTCCTCTTGCGCTTCTTGCGGCAGGTATTCTTCCTCACGGCATTTTTGAGCTTACGGCAATTTTTCTCTGCTGGGCAATGGGGCTTGGAATCTGTTTGCAGCTTACCAAAAAGATATTCGGAGCAAAGACCGACGTAAGCTTTTCCTATTATATTAAAAGATGTCTTGGGGTGTACATCTTCTTTGTGATTCCGCTTCTCGTAGCCGCGGCGGTGGTGGAAAGTTATGTTACGCCGGTGATTATGAATTTGGTGATTGCGTAACGAGGCGCAGGGGCGAGTTTTAAGAAAAGGAAATGCTTAAAATGACAAAGAAAATTGACTATATAAACTTATCTGCGAATGAAAAAGACCTTTTACAGCGTTTTGAAAAGATTCAAAGCTCAAACCCAAATAATGCCGTGAAAAGCATTCTGGAGCTATATCAGGATCAAGTGTTTTTCAAGGATATTTTTCAAATTGTGGTTGAGGATGTTTGCACCGTACTGTCAATAAACGAATTCAATAATTCGATTCACGACAAAGTATGCCGTTGTGCCGAATTATTATACAATAAATCCGGTGGATTTTTCTATGCAGGAGAACATTTCTTATTTGCGTTGCCGATAATTTGGATTAGCTATTGTACGAATTACAAAGGTAAGGGCTATGTTTTTTCTTTAGATGAAAAAACAAGAGGTCTTAAAGGAAATAAATTGAATGCCCAAATTTCTATTAGCTCTCAATTCTTTAATATGTTTGCCGGTCCTATGGAGAGTAAATCGACATTATTCGAGCTCTATATGCTAAAGAACTACGGTGCAAAATGCCGTGACAGCAGTCAAAACAACGACAAAACAAAGAATTTTGAAACGCTACTATATCTTCTCTCACTTATGGAATTTACTTATGAAAAGCCGTTTATAAAAGGATGAGATATATGAAACTATTAAAAATAGAAAATTACGGCGAATATAATCCTTATTGTAAAGAGCTGAAATCGCCATCAAAGTCATTTTTTAAGAAAATGTCCGTATCGCTCACAAGGCAAATTCGTGATTTAATAGAATCACCCGAGCTGAAAGATGCTTTCACAGACGTAGTTGAATTGACCTTCGCAAAAGACTACAAATTGAGGAACTATGATATTTCTTCCCATCCGTTTGAGCTTCCGATGATGATAGAGCAAAAAACAGCCCCCTTTATACTTTTAAGCTTTACAGTGGTCTGGAGCGTAGTTTCCGACGTGGGCGGCAAAGGAATTTATCCTTGGGACGATGTTTCTGATATCGATATAGATTTCAAGGTGCATATTTCAAAAGACGACGTGGATAAGCTTAATTTTCTTTTGCCCCATATATATACTCCAATAATTCGCTCTGCAGATTCGGGGTTGCCCTACGATTATCAGATTAAAAATCAAACAACTGCCGGAGTTTTAGTATTTTATTTAAATTCCTTTACAGACCAAGCGATTGATGAACTGCGCTCTGTACTATACAACTTTTTTAACCGTTACAACAGTGAAAACAAGTCAAAAATTCATTATTTAGGAGATTTCAGAAAAACAAAAGGCGGAAATGCTTCTGTTGTTATAGATTTCGGCTCTTGTCCCGCAAAGGCTGTTGAAGCGTGCATGCGTTCCTTTAAAAACTTGTGTTTTATTAAGAAAATTGTTTACAGATAAAGATATAAAACAACTGCACTTACGATATTTTTCCACAAGTGCAGTTTGTATTAAAAAGAAAAAGCCGAGCAATACGCTCGGCTTAAATGATGTCTGCACCGCCCTATCTTCCCGGACCGTCGCCAGTCAAGTATTTTCGGCGCTGTCGAGCTTAACTTCCGTGTTCGGAATGGGAACGGGTGGACCCTCGACGCAAAAGACACAGACTTATGTATAAATGACAGTAAAAAGGAGAAAAAAGTCATTTACACATCCACACACGACTACTGCCGTATGCCTATAAAAAAAGGATGTGCCAAACATCCTTTTGCCGCACTTAGTGCGGTGTTAGCATCGACCTATCTTTCCGGACCGTCGCCAGTCAAGTATTTTCGGCACAGCAGAGCTTAACTTCCGTGTTCGGAATGGGAACGGGTGGACCCTCTGCGTTAAAGACACTAACTATTCTCG
>JAZOCR010000090.1:0-1960 GCA_045596605.1 Eubacteriales bacterium
TTATGCTCGATTACAATAACAGTATTACCTACGTCAACAAGCTTTTGGAGAACCGTAATCAGCATTTTAACGTCAGCTGTATGAAGCCCCGTAGTAGGCTCGTCTAGGATATATACAGTTTTACCCGTGCTGCGCTTTGCGAGCTCTGTTGCAAGCTTAACCCTCTGAGCCTCACCTCCGGAAAGAGTCGTAGATGATTGACCGATTTTAATATAACCGAGTCCTACTTCTGACAGTGTATGAAGCTTGCGCCTGATTGAAGGAATATTTTCAAAAAAGTGAAGTCCTTCATCTACCGTCATATCAAGCACGTCAAAGATATTTTTACCCTTGTACTTAACCTCAAGAGTTTCTCTGTTATATCTTTTACCCTTACATACATCACAAGTAACATAAACGTCAGGCAGAAAGTTCATTTCAATTTTAAGTGAACCGTCGCCCTCGCATGCTTCACATCGACCGCCCTTAAGGTTAAATGAAAATCTGTCCTGCTTAAAGCCTCTTACCTTAGCATCGTTTGTAGACGCAAAAAGTGCACGTATGTCAGTAAAAAGTCCGGTATAGGTAGCAGGGTTTGAGCGTGGTGTTCTGCCTATCGGTGACTGATCTATCGATATTACTTTATCAAGATTTTCTATCCCCTCAATGCTTTTATGCTTACCGACAATTGTGTTTGCACGGTTTAATTTCTTAGCAAGCACGGAAAGAAGCACTCCATTTACAAGAGAGCTTTTTCCTGATCCTGAAACACCCGTTACACATATAAATTCACCGAGAGGAAAATCTACGTCTATATTTTTAAGGTTATGCTCAGAAGCTCCAATAACACGTAGCTTTTGACCGTTTCCCCTGCGCCGTGTGGCAGGCAATTCTATCTTCTTTCTTCCGGATAAATAATCACCTGTAATTGAAGCTTTACATTTCAACAGCTTGTCAAGAGTTCCCTGAAAAACTACGTTTCCACCGTTTATGCCGGCTTCCGGACCAATATCAACAATGTAATCCGCCTCACGCATAGTTTCCTCATCGTGTTCAACTACAATAAGTGTATTACCAAGGTCACGAAGCTTTTTTAGTGTTTCTATAAGCTTGTAATTATCTCTCTGATGAAGTCCAATGCTCGGCTCGTCAAGAATATAAAGCACTCCCATAAGAGAAGAACCTATCTGAGTTGCAAGTCTTATTCTCTGACTTTCACCACCGGAAAGAGTTCCAGCTTTTCTGGAAAGAGTAAGGTACTCAAGACCAACGTTATTAAGAAATCCCAGACGAACCTTAATTTCCTTAAGAATTTCTTTTGCAATCGAGGCTTCCTTTTCGGATAACTGCAAATTCTCAAAAAATTTGAGTGCTACGGTTATAGGCATATCACAAACCTCAGCGATATTCTTTCCACCTACAGTAACTGAAAGTGCCTCAATTTTAAGCCTTTTTCCACCACAGTTTTCGCACGGAATATTTTCCATAAAGCCCTCATAATATTCACGCATATCCGGAGAGTTGATGGACATTTTATAGCGTCTTTCAATTTCATTTATAATGCCGGCAAATCCGACGTTATAACTGTATCCGTCAAAGGATACGCCGAATTTCTTTCTTTCAGCAGTACCGTAAAACAGTACGTTTCTCGCCTTTTCAGACATTTCACAAAGAGGCGTATCTATAGTGCAGCCGTAAGGCTCAAGGAAGCTGTTGATTTTATTTCCACTCCAGTTTGTATCCTTTATTGTCTTAAAGCCATTGCAGGCACAGGCTCCTTTGCTGAGAGAAAGCGAAAAATCAGGGAATAGCTTCTCAACAGAAAGCACGTTGGTTTCGCCAAGACCGTCACACCGGGGACAAGCGCCAAATGGACTGTTAAATGAAAACATTCTCGGTGCAAGCTCGCCAAGGCTTACTCCGTGCTCATCACATGCGTAATTCATAGAGAATTTTCTTTCCGGCGGCACTCCCTCAGGTG
>JAZOCR010000091.1:0-8299 GCA_045596605.1 Eubacteriales bacterium
GGTTCAGGCTCGGGTTCAGGCTGAGGCTCTGGAATAACTTCCGTCCAGGAGCCAGTGATTGTAACGTTTTCAGCGGGCATTGTGAAGTTGTCTCTGCTCCAGCCGGAGAAGGTGTAGCCGTCGAGGGTTGGTGCGTTTGAAATAGTTACTTCTGCTCCATACTTATAATCTTCAGAAGCGGGAACTTCGGGAGCATTTTCCGGAACATATCCGGTGTAGGCATAATTTACGGTATACTTTTTAATACCACGGATTTCAGGAACGTTGAATTCAGCACTTATGGCTGTTTCGCTTTCTCCAATCGTATAGTTGAAAGTAGTTTTTCCGTTAGCTGCATTAAGAACTGTATAACCGGGATTTTCAATATCTGGCGCAACATTGTTTGCGTCAATCTCAACCTGATAAACGATTGTGTAGGTTGAAATGCCGTTCTCAATAACCGGAGTTAATGCACCGAGATTCCATATACTTTCTTCTTCATTATAATTTGCGGGAGTTCTTATTATTGATACGCCTGTTCCCATCGGGTCTACTATCGTGCTTGCAGACGTTTTAGTTGTAACAACCTTTCCTGCTTCACTTGTAAGGTCAAGTGAAAGTGTGTCTACGCCACTTGCGATAACGCGGGTGAACGGGGGAGTTGCAAGAACGTTGATGTTATCGGTATAGTTATACTTAACTGCTATCTTAGCAGCAGATACGCCATTTAGAATTGTGGATATATCATCAAAGTCTACGTTGTCAGTGCTTGTGCCTTCATCGTTTCCACCGTAGGTAACCTTTTCGGTAGAGGTGTTGTTAACGCTGCCAACTCTTGCTGTCGGTGCGCCGTCGCTGAAAAGGATAAGGCTCTGATTTGCTGTTGGTATACCTGCGAGGGAAGCGGTGTCGTTAAGAAGGTTTCTTCCGAGAACAAGACCTGCTTCCATATTTGTTCCGCCTTCGCAAAGGTATTTATTTCCAAGATAAGCATCGTTGCCTGTTGAAAGTGACTTTACCTTGCTTTTAACACTTGCAAGACTTGTAGCATTTGTTACATCTATCCAGTCCTGAATTGTAACTGCGTCTGTGCCGAATACTGCTACGGAAACCATACGTCTGTCGCCTTCACCTGCGGTTTCTGCGTATTCATCAAGGAAATCGCTTACAGCTTCCTGAAGGTTTTCAAGGTGAGTATTGTTGTTTCCTACGTATTCGTGAACTTCCTTGTGCGCAGAGCTACCTTCACCACATTCATCGCACCATTCCCAGAAAAGAAATCCTGTTTCGTCGTATTCGTGATGATTTGCGTGTCCTTCACTCTTACCACAGCCGGCTACCGTACATCCGGAATATCTCTTGTTCATTGAATTTGATACATCAAGAACGAGCGTTACTGCGCCGTGGGTTGAGCCGATAAGC
This sequence comes from Eubacteriales bacterium, assembly GCA_045596605.1. Taxonomy (GTDB): domain Bacteria; phylum Bacillota; class Clostridia; order Oscillospirales; family CAG-382; genus SIG622. The sequence continues at coordinate 1,402 of JAZOCR010000091.1, forward strand.
TCTACAGTGGTATCCTTAGTCTGTACATCGAGAGTAATCTCGTATACGTTTTCAGTCTGTGTTGGAGCAGCTGTCTTTGAAAGGCGAATTTCCCAATCGTTTTCAGTGCCTATGCTTCCGTCCTGATGATAATAAGTATCAGCATAGTTTTTTACAAGTTCAACGTTTGTACCTTCGGAAAATGCACTGAAGTTGAACATTCCGGTTAACATAACCAGAGAAAGCAAGCTTGCAAATAATTTTTTGAAGCTTATTTTAATAGTAGTCTTTTTTGCCATGATTTCAATCTCCTTTAGTAAAATTTATTTTGATTGAAATACCGGCGGCTGGGCTGCCGTAGCTTTATGCTTTAGGCCCCTTGCTTTGCGTCCCGTCCTTTCGGGCGGTTTGCCATTATCGTGTATTCTCTTGCGCTGCATTAGCGCTTGTTTGCAAATTTTAGTTGTTTAGTTTGCTGTTTTTAAGGATGGCTTTTCAAGTGCGCTATTTATGAGAAAGATTAGTTCAAGAGCACTTCTGAAGCTTTCTTCGCATCCTTCCTCAAGCCAGGTTACAGAACCTTGCCAACTTGCATTTTGTCTGAATAAAAACCTTATTTGAAAGGTAGCAAGGCTTCCGGTCTTTTGCTTGTCATCGTTAATTTTTCTTGAGAAATTGTCACACCTTGGATGAAAGCTTCGCATTTGCGAAAATGCTTGTGGGTAGTTTGTTTCTTCAAGAGTATGCTCGGTGATTTTTAACATTTCTAACAGGCAGCTGAAATTTTGTCCCGTTTCAATGTATCCGTTAAAAATACGTCCAATTGGTATTCCCGAATGGTATGCATCTATGCAGAATACCATCGTACGCTGCGATTCTCCACGTATCACATTTGACATATATCCTCCTTTCTCGGTCGCCCATCTTTTGTTTACGGCTTTATTATAACACGGAAAGGTTACAGAAACGGTTACAAAATCAAAAAAGTCTTTCCAAATTTTCAAAATGTAACCACTTTAAAAAATATTTGTCACATGAACAGTATATACCAAGAATTTATTATTGATATATCAGTTACATATAAAGTATACACCGATGAGGCAGTTATGTCAAATGCTTTTTGCTTGTTTTTATGAAAAACATAAGTAATAATTATATTATTGCTCTAAAACAGAAAATTCCCCGCTTCAATTGAAGCGGGGAGAAGCATATTCATTTAATTATTCAGCAACAGTAACTGCTGTGATGTGGGGGTTAACGCCTTCGTACCAGTAAAGGAAGCCTTCAACGTCAACAACATCGCCCGCCTCAAGTGTGCCAACAGTCTTATAAACTTCTGTGTCTTCACCTGTGAGGTATATTTCAACGCAGAAATCATAAGAAGTACCATCCTTGGAAAGTGTAACGTAGATGTCGTCGCCGGGTTCGTCGTTCTTGTAGGATACAGATTCAACTGTCATTCCCTTGAATGTTACGAACTTATTCTGATGATTGATAAGCTCTTCTGTACCGAGAAGTGCAGTTGCGTCCATAGCTTCTGCGATGTAACTACCTTCGAGAATTTCAAAGGTTCCGTCCATGATTTCAACTTCGCCTGCCCAAGCACCCTTGTGACCGGTTACTCTGATTTTTGTACCCTTTTCAAGCTTTGCATAGTCTTCTTCGGTACAAGCCATTTCATAGATGAAGAAAGCGCCGTCTTCGTTCTGTGTGTAAACAGTTGCCTTGTTATCCCACCAGGACTGCTTTGCCTGAACGTAGGTTTCAACAACTACCTCGGTATCGAGCTCTGCAGCATCATACTCTGCATAAGTCATAACCTTTACTTCGTCAGCATCGGAAACATCTTCGTTGTTTTCCTCATTGTTTTCTTCTTCGTTTTCCTTGTTTGTGTCAACAACGTTTGTGTCGTCACCGGTGTTTTCGTCATTTGTCTTATCGCAGCTTGCGAAAGGAACTACAAGAGCGAGAGCCAAAAGAACAGCAAGAATTTTTTTCATTTTTCTTTCTCCTTTAAGTTTTTTTTACCATATCTGGTTGAGTTCTATTATACATCAAAGTTTCTTATAAGTCAATATTAAAAAAGCTATTTTTTACGTTTTTTTACACGCTCTATTAGGACATATATAACAATAAAAAGCCAGGCTGTTGCGAGTGATATCAGTAAAATGCGGGCAGTGCCCGGGAGTTTACCGAAATCTTTTTTGTGTGCTGCTCCGTTTCCTGCCTGACCGTTGTTTTGGTCAAGTCGATAGAGGGAAGTGATATCACTGTATAAATCATCAAAGTACTTATCGTCAACATTTTCTTTTCTTCTGACTGATTTTACTGTGTTTTCAATCAGCTGACCTGCTGCATCCCGAAGTGAGGCAGAGCCGTTAAAAACAGGAGTTACAAAGGTGTTGTCAACGTTGTCAATCAGAAGCTTAGACGCCTTTATTTTTATGTCGTAATATAGCTCGTTATTTTCGCCTTCTCTTGAAAGGTAATCCCTATACTCTTCTGAATTTTGAACTTTAAGGGTTACAGGCACGTAACCTTCTGTGCTTGCGTAAGAAAGCTGAACTTCATTTGTAAGCATATACTGAGCAAATAACCACGAAGCAAGAACTTCCTGTGGGTCCTCCTTGTTGAATACACAAAGCGAGGGACCCTGGGATATCATTTTAGGATTTTGGGTATCAAACTGTGGTATTGTCATAACTACCGTTTCAAACTGAACGAGCTTGTCTTCACTTATGTCAATAAGTGGTGCGTTACTTCCCATCCAGGTTGCTCCTGCCGTTGAGTCAACGGCGAAAATACATTGACCGGCGTTAAGGAAGTTTGCCGGATAGCTTGATATTTTAAATGTTGAAAACGCCCCGTTTTTTGTATGGCTTGCTATTGTTTCAAGAAGCTCTTTTGTTGTATCATTGAATATAAGTATTTCACCATTTTTTGATGAGTAGGGAGCATCCTTTTGACGAAGCATCTGTATCATCATATTATCGGTAGACTTATATATAAATGGTATGAGTACCTTCTGACCGTTTACGATATAGTTTCCGTCAGCGTCTTTTTTGGTAGCAGCTTCGGATACCTCCCATATAAAGTCCCAGGTGAGCTTTTCGGGAAGAGTATATCCCAGCTTTTCAACGTAGGTTTTATTCACATAGCAGGCTTCTGTTGAACGCATATAGGGAATTGCGTAGTGAGTATCGCCTATTTTACATTCTGAAAGGAACTGTGGAACAATTTGGGATAGAGTTGGGGAGTCAAATAAAAGCTCGCTTCCGCCAAATCCGTACTTTTCATTTATGAAAAGATTGTCAAGCGGCACGACAACGTCTTCACCGGTAAGGTATGTTGCAATATGGTCGGGATAAGTTATGCACACGTTTGGCGTTGTTCCGGTAGCAATATTTGTTATTACGTCATTATATATTCTGCCGTAATCGGTATAAGGTCGGTAGTTTACTTTTATATTAGGATAAAGAAGCTGAAAATCAGCAATTGCTTTCTTATATATATTGGTCTGAGTCTGGTTGGTGTCGTTTTTTGCCCAGAAAGTGATTTCGTAAGTCTTTGTAGTATCAAAGCTTTCGGGAATTACAAAAGCATTTGTCTTTTTTGAGCCGTGACAGGAGCAAAAAGATGAAAGAGTAAGAATTGAAACCAGAAAAAGAACAAGTGATTTTCTGAGTGATTTTGTCATCCCTTTGTACCTCCTCTTGCTACACCTGCCATAATCTTCTTTCTGAATATCAGAAACAGAATTATTAGAGGTACGGATATTACCACAACCGCCGCCATCATTGCGGGAATGTTTTCACGTCCGAAGCCGTTTTCACGTATTTCCTGTATTCCGTTTGATACAAGGTAGTACGCCGGGTCATCGGTAATAAGGCGAGGCCATACATAGGAGTTCCAGCATTCAATGACTTTAAGTATGGTTATAGTTACAACTGTGGGCTTACAAATCGGAAGCATTACCTTTAAGAGATACTTGAAATCAGATGTTCCGTCAACCTTTGCGGCGTAGTAGAGATTGTCGGGTATCTGCGAAAAGTTTTCTTTTAGAAGATAAATGTAGAACACAGATGTTACTGACGGAAGAATAAGTCCGAAAAAGCTGTTTCGCATATTGAGATTTGTAATAGTCGTAAAGTTTGTAATTATAACAAGCTCATTTGGTATCATCATAAGTGACAGAAACAGAGTAAATAAAAGGTTTTTCCCCTTGAAATCAAGTCTTGAAAAGGCGAATGCCGCAGGAATTATCACAATCATCATAAGTGCGGTAGTACCAAGAGTGAAAATCAGGGTATTAAGAAAATACCTTGCAAGAGGAACGGCGGTAAATGCGTCTATATAATTCTGAAAGGTGGGTGATAGGGTGAAGAACTTCGGAATGTATTCCGAGTTGTAGGAGCTGTAGCTTTTAATGGAGGTAAGTACCATCCAGTAAAAAGGGAACAGAACCATTACTCCCCAGAGGGAAAGAAAAACGTAGATTATGATTTTAGAAATTTTTTTGCCGGTTTTATTTTGAACTTTGTTGTCCATTTTTATTTTTCCCCCTTTCTCAGTAGTGAACATGCTTCTTGCTTATAAGAAGATTTATACAGGTAATAGTAAGCACAATTGCAAAAAGAATAATAGCCGCAGCGGAAGCGTAAGATGGATAACCTCCGCTGTTGCCGTACAGCATATCGTAAACGTAGCCAACAATTGTGTTCATTTCAGCAGCATTGAGGTTTGTGCCAAAGAGAGCAACTGCGTCGCTGTAAGCCTTGAAAGCACCTATAAAGCCGGTGATTATAAGATAAAACAGCATAGGCGAAATCATAGGAAGCGTGATTTTTCTGAATATTCGCAGCTTTGAAGTGCCGTCAACCTTTGCGGCGTTATAATAATCCTGATTTACAGATGCAAGTGCGCTTGTAAGAATAAGTATCTTAAAGGGCATAACAATCCATATTGTATAAAAGCAAAGTACAAACATTTTAGCCCAGTAAGGACCGTCAATAAAATCTATCGGACCCGCACTGAAAAGGTTAAGTATTAGATTTGCAAGTCCGTCAGTATAGGGAGTCTTTTTAAAAAGAATCATAAACACGAGACCAACGGCAAGGGTGTTTGTCACGTAAGGAAGAAAATATATCGTCTGAAAAAGATTCTTAAGCCACTTGATAGATGAAAGACCAAGTGAAATAAGAAGTGCGAGTCCTGTGGATACAGGAACTGTTATTATGACAAGAATAAAGGTGTTTTTTACCGCCTGAAGAAAGTACGGGTCGTGAAGAACGTAGGAATAGTTGTATGTTCCTGTGCCGAAAAAGGTCTGTGATGCGGAATTATATCCTTCCTCAAAGGAATATATGAAAACGTCAATAAGCGGGTATACCATAAATATGCCGAGAAAAAGAATTGCGGGCAATAGGTACAGCCAGGCTTTATAATTTTTGTTGTCCATTATTTTGCTCCTTATTCATTAACTGCAAAAGGAATTCTTTCTTCGGTATCCTTATCAAAAAGGAATACCTTCTGTGGCTTTACACTGAACTTCACTGTGCCGGAGGCAGTATCTACCTGGTTTTCCGCACTGATTATTGAACGTATCGCTGAAGAAGTGCAGCTGTTTGTTGATATGACAGTTATGTCACGTCCCATAACCTCAACTGTTGAGAGTGCGCAGGTAAGTGGTCCGTTGTCATCCAAAATAAATCCTTCAGGACGGATACCAACGTACACTTCTTTATCAGGAATACCCGGAATATTAAGGATACAGTCTTCGCCTATATACAGCTTTCCATTTTCAACCTTACCGTCTAAAACGTTTATCTGAGGTGTTCCGAGAAATTTTGCAACAAAGAGGTTGACGGGACTGTCATAAACCTTTTGAGGGTTACCTATTTGCTGTATTACGCCTTCTTTCATAACTACGATAAGGTCAGAAATACTCATCGCTTCTTCCTGGTCGTGAGTTACAAAAATAGTTGTAATTTTTGTTTCTCTCTGAATCCTTTTTATTTCTTCTCTTGTCTGAAGTCTTAGTCTTGCATCAAGGTTTGAGAGGGGCTCGTCAAGAAGAAGAACTCTCGGTTTTTTTACAAGTGCACGTGCTATTGCAACTCTCTGCTGCTGACCGCCGGATAGCTCGCTGGGTTTTCTTTCCATAAGCTCGTCAATCTGAACAAGCTTTGCTATCTCTGTTGATTTTTCAGCAATTTCGCTTTTTGTAAGCTTGTCTTTTCCCTTGAAATTTTCAAGAGGGAAGGCGATATTCTGCCTTACGGTTAGATGAGGGTAAAGGGCGTAATTCTGGAATACCATACCGACGCCTCTGTTTTCCGGTTCAAGAGTTGTTACATCATCTTCACCGAAAAATATTTTTCCGCTTGTGGGCTTAATTAGGCCGCAGATAAGGTTAAGTGTGGTGCTTTTTCCACAGCCGGAAGGTCCGAGAAGCCCGACAAGAGTTCCATCGGGAATCTCAAAATTAAAATTGTTTACAGCGATGACTTCGTCATTTTTCTTGCTTCTGCCGGGGAATTTTTTTGTTAATTCTTTTAGTACAACTTTCATTTTTATTCTTCCTTAAAAAATAAAATGTAATTACTTTTAAATTATACCATACTTTTCCTGAGTTTTCAATACCAAATATCAACATCATAGCCGTATTTAAAATATGTTTTTTTGTAAATAATTGTAAAAACTTGACAAAATACAAATGTTGTGATATAGTATTTATATAAAAATATAAAATTAAAGGAGGACAATACAATGGGAAAGTTCGTAGTAAAACAGACAGCAACAGGTTACAAGTTCGACCTTAAGGCAACTAACGGTCAGGTTATCGCAACAAGTGAGGTTTATACGACCGAAGACGCTTGTATGAATGGCATTGACAGCGTTAAGAAGAACTGTGTAGGCG
>JAZOCR010000092.1:0-5966 GCA_045596605.1 Eubacteriales bacterium
CGAGGTTTGTCTTAGCGCAGGCAGAGGGGAATGCAGCAGAGATATACTTGATTTCGCCATTGGGGATCTCAACTCCGAGAATGAGCATATGCTCTGCGAACCAGCCTTCGTGCTTGCCGAGGTAGGAAGCAATTCTGAGAGCGAAGCACTTCTTACCGAGAAGTACGTTTCCGCCGTAACCTGAGTTAACGGACCAAATTGTGTTGTCCTCGGGGAAGTGAACGATGTATCTGTTTTCTTCGTCGAGCTGTGCTCTTGCGTGAAGTCCCTTTATAAAGTCGCCGTCTTCGCCGATAGCTTCAAGTACGTTTGTACCTACTCTTGTCATAATGAGCATGTTGAGTACAACGTAGATTGAGTCTGTAAGCTCAATGCCGTACTTTGCAAAGTCAGAGCCTACTACGCCCATTGAATAAGGGATAACGTACATTGTTCTGCCCTTCATTGAACCCTTGTAAAGCTTTGAAAGCTTTTCGTAGCATTCTGCGGGAGCCATCCAGTTGTTGGAAGCACCTGCGTCTTCCTTCTTGGAGGTACAGATGAAGGTTCTGCCTTCAACACGTGCAACGTCGTTTACTGCCGTTCTGTGAAGATAGCAGTTAGGAAGCTTCTCCTGGTTGAGCTTTATCATCTCGCCGGTTGAGCATGCTTCTGCACGAAGCTGTTCTGCCTGAGCCTCTGTTCCGTCAATCCAAACTATTTTGTCGGGATTTGTCATAGCGGCCATTTCATCAATCCATGTAAGGATTTTCTTGTTGTTGGTCATGATATGGTCTTCCTTTCATAAATTATATACACTTGATAGGTGTGGATTAAATCAAAATCCTAAACCATTATAAGTATAACCTAAATTTTTGAATAATTATACTATTATTATAAAACTATTTTTGCACCGGCGAGGATTTATTACTCCTACAGTATATCTTTGGGGTAAAAAATTCACAAAAATTGATATTACCTATTGACTGCGGGCGTAGTTTATAGTAAAATATACTGTAACGAATTTTTGAAAGGAGATAAAGTATGGAAAGAAAAAACACCGCTTCCCGTCTTGAAAAGCTTAATCTTCTGGGCAGTATACGTGCAAAATACATTCTAACCTTTGCCTTACTTATATCCATCGGCTTCGTTCTCCTTTCTCTTATCGTCAGCTCTCTTATCACAAACTACACCATTGAGTCAAAGCAGCTTGCTATGGACGATTCGGCGCAGATAGTTTACTCAACGATTAAAACCGTTACAAACACTACCGGCAAAAGCTACGTTGAAGCAATACGCTACTACGACGACTATTTTTCCGGAGTTCTGGGAAATCTTGCGACAATGAACGAAACCGTGATTATTCTCACGGACGAGAACGGAGAAATCATTTCCCATTCGGAAACCGCAACAAGAACGAGAATCCTGCTTGAAAACATTCCTAAAAATGAATTTTCACAGATGCTGTCCGGCAGTACTTCCACAAAGCACAGCAGTCTTTCGGGGCTGTACGGCGAACGGCACATAAATTACAGCTATCCCGTACTAAGTGATACCGGCATGCTTGAAGGTCTTATTCTTATAAGCACTCCGATAGCGGGAGTTCAGTCCTTCCTTTCCGAGCTTATAAAAACGATGGTTATTTCCTTTTTGTGGATTACTCTTGCGGCGGTGGTCGTTTCGATTTTCATAAGTGAAAGAATCACGTCTCCTCTTAAGGAGCTTGAAAAGGCGGCAAAGAGCTATTCTCACGGAAACTTTGACGTACAGGTTGCTGAGACCGGTGTGGACAACGAGGTTGCCGCTCTTGCGGGAGCGTTCAATGAGATGTCCAAGGTTATAAAGGAAAATGAGATGCAAAGGCGGAGCTTCCTGGGTAGCGTTTCCCACGATATGAGAACTCCGATGACCAGCATTGCCGGTTTTGTTGACGGTATTCTTGACGGCACTATTCCACCGGAAAAGCAGGAATATTATCTCAAAATAGTGTCTGCGGAAACCCACAGGCTTTCAAGGCTTGTAAATTCCTTGCTTGATATCACCCGCATACAGTCGGGGGAGCGCAAGTTTAATATGGCGGAATTTGACCTTTGTGAGCTTCTGCGTCTTGTGCTTATATCCATGGAAGCGCAGATTGAAGCAAAAAATCTTGAAATAGAATTTGACCCATGTGCTGACAAATGCACCGTATTTGCTGACAGCGACGGAATTCACCAGGTTGCGTATAATATCATACACAACGCAATAAAATTTACAGATGACGGTGGCAAAATAAAAATCTCCATTGACAAATACGAGGGTAAAAAATATCTCGTAACAATATACAACACCGGCAAGGGCATGAAAAAGGAAGAGCTTCCCTACGTCTTTGACAGATTTTACAAGGCTGACCCCTCAAGAGGTCTTGACAAGAGCGGTGCGGGACTTGGGCTTTTCATAGTAAAAACCATACTTGGTTCTCACGGTCAGAAAATCTGGGTGGAATCAGAAGAAGGCAAATACTGTGCTTTCAAGTTCACTCTTCCCACAAAGCCACAGAACCACTGATTATCTCATATTTCACAGCTATACCCGGACAAGTTTTTGAAGGAAGGATACATGCAAGATGATACACGATATTGGAATTGATTTAGGTACGTCCTCGGTCCTTGTATACGTAAAGGGCAAGGGTGTCGTAATTGAAGAGCCCTCGGTCGTTGTCGTTGACAAGAACACAAGCAAGGTTATATCCGTCGGCAAGGAGGCGGCAAAGATGCTTGGCAGAACTCCTGCCGGTCTTATTGCAATTCACCCCATGCGTGACGGCGTTATTGACCATTACGATATGACGCTTCAGATGCTTAAATATTTTATAAAGAAAGCTATCGGCAACACCTTTTTCAAGCCCCGTATTATAATATGCGTTCCCAGCGGTGTTACCGAGGTTGAGGAGCGTGCGGTATGTCAGGCGGCTTACAGAGCCGGTGCAAAAAAGGTGCATCTTATTGAAGAGCCGGTTGCGGCAGCTATCGGTGCCGGACTTGACATATCAAAGCCTGTTGGAAATATGGTTATTGACATCGGCGGCGGAACTACTGATATTGCAGTTATATCACTTGGTGACGTTGTAAGCTCCGAGTCCATAAAAATTGCCGGAAACAGACTAGATGCGGCGATAGTCAAATACATAAGAAGAAAGCACAGTATGCTTATCGGTGACACTACCGCCGAGGAGCTTAAAATAAAAATCGGAACTGCCTGGCCCTTTTCGGAGGTGCAGTCCTGCGAGGTGAAGGGAAGATGTCTTATTGAAGGTCTTCCTAAAAAGGTTACCGTCACCACAAAGGAGCTTATCGAGGCTATGGACGAGCCTCTTACACAGATTGTTGACGCTGTGTGCAGAGTAATTGAAACAACGCCGCCGGAGCTTGTAGGTGATATTTCCACCGGTGGCATAGTTCTTACCGGCGGAGGAAGCAAGCTTCGTGGCATTGACAAGCTTATTGAAAAGGCAACCGGCATAAAAACCCATATTCCCGAAAATCCGACCACCTGCGTTTGTGTCGGAACGGGACGTTCTCTTGACAACATTGCTCTGCTTCCGGAGGGTGTACTGAACATTTCCAGAAGTAAATTTCTAAGTAAGCAATAATTTACAAAAGAGTCGGGATAACTGCAAAGCTGCGGTTATCCCGGTTTCACGCAATTTCACTGTGAAAGGAGGTATTTATGACCTTTGAGCAGTACAAGAGCAAATACGGTTTAACGAGTCTTACGGCACAGCAGGAGCTTGCCTTGCAAAGGGCAGAGGGCAAAACGCTTCTTCTGGCAGTACCCGGCAGTGGAAAAACCACTGTAACAATTGCAAGGCTTGGGTATATGATAAAGTGTCTTGGTATACCTCCCGGGCAGCTTCTCTGTCTTACCTACAGCGTTGCCTCCTGCCGTGATATGCGGGAGCGGTACGTCTCGGTTTTCGGGAGCGAAAATGCGCCGGAATTTCGAACGATAAACGGTATTTGCGCAGTTATAATAAGGTACTACGAAAAAGTGCGCAAGACACGTGCCTTCCCTCTTATGGAAAACGAGGGTGAGGGTGCGCAGATAATAAGAAATCTGTATATCAAATTGCGGGAAAGCTTCCCCACCCCAAATGAAATACAGGAGCTGAAATCAAAGATAACTTATGCGAGAAATATGCTTCTGAGCGAGGAAGAAATCGAAGGTCTTTCCGGTGCACCGAAGGGCTTTTCGGAAATTTTCCGTGCCTTTCGGGAGTTTAAGAAAGCACAGCGCATAATGGATTACGATGACCAGCTTGAATACGCATATATAATTCTTAGAAAATATCCTGAGATACTTGAGTATTTCAGTGATAAATTTCAATATATAAGCGTTGACGAGGCACAGGACACTTCGAAAATACAGCACGAAATAATCCGGCTTTTATCCACAAAACACGGAAATATTTTTATGGTTGGCGATGAGGACCAGAGCATTTACGGCTTTCGTGCTGCTTTCCCTCAGGCGCTATTGGACTTTGACAAAACATATCCCGATGCATCGGTTCTTTTTCTTGAGAAAAATTTCAGGAGCACGGGAAAAATAATATCGTCGGCCGGAAAGGTCATTTCAAACAACATACAGCGAAGAATTAAGAATATGACCACCGACAACGTACAGGGACAGGAAATAGAGATAACCACGCTTTGTGACTACACAGAGCAGGCAAGGTTTCTGTGTCGCATCTGCAAAGATGCCGAAGGCTCTGATAAGACCACTGCCATTCTTTACAGGAACAACGACAGTGCACTTCCGCTTATTGACCTTTTGTCACGAGAAAAAGTCGCCTACAAATGCCGTGAAAACGATGCTTTATTCTTTACGTCATTTGGTGTTTCGGATATGCTTGCAATGCTGGAGTTTTGCGAGAACACCGAAAACGCAGAGCTTTTCACAAGGCTTTGTCCAAGGCTCGGTCTTGGGCTTTCGGCATCGGCAGGAAAAAGCATTGTGAGCCGTGCTGCAAGGCATGGAAGCGGACTTCTCTCGGAGCTTTGCGAAGAGGTCTACGGCAACAAGGGGCGTGAGAGGAAGGCTTTTGAATTATGTACTGCAATAAAAAATCTATCGGGAAAGAGTGCGTACTTTGCCATAACAAAGCTTTACAATGACACCTGCTTTGGAAGGTTTCTTGACAAGAGATGCAGTGATGCATCAAAGCTCCCTGTGCTTATAGCACTTGCAAGAGAATACGGCAGTATCAGGGATTTTCTAAAGGGTATGGAGGAGCTTTGTAAAAACGTACAATCGCACGAAAACCCAAGTGGGAACTGTGTTGTTCTTTCAACGGTACATTCAAGCAAGGGGCTTGAATATGATAGGGTGATAATTATTGATGCAAGAGATGGAATTTTTCCGTGTACTTCTACTTCCGAGTATCTTACGGACAATGAAAAGGCGGCTCTTGAGGAGGAGCGGCGACTTTTCTACGTTGCAATCACAAGGGCAAAAACCGAGCTGCAGATTATACACTGTGAAAAGCTATTTGGTGTGCCGCAGAAGAAGGGGTTGTTTCTGCGGGAGGTGACAGGTGAAGCTCCCAAGAAACGGGCAGGTACGCTTCATGCTGTGCCAAAGCCTTCAGCAAAAATTCTCAAAAAATCAACCTCACCCGACCTTTCCCTCTACACTAAAGGAACAGGCATTATACACGTTAAATACGGTGAGGGGGAAATAATGTCTGTGGAAAAAGGTGAAGCAACTATTGTTTTTACAGAAACAGGTCTTGTAAATCGATTTAAGCTTGACGTATGTGTAAAGCGGAAATTTATTCGGCTTAAAGAGAATTAATTGTTTTACGAGAGCCCGACACAGCCGGCAAGTCGGCAGGTCGGGGAGCTATGTACTTTTTCTTCTCAAAAAAAGTAATATCTTTTACGAAAGTCCGACACAGCCGGCAGGTCGGTAGGTCGGGGGATGTTACTTTTTGTCACGAGTAACAAAAA
>JAZOCR010000093.1:0-10828 GCA_045596605.1 Eubacteriales bacterium
ATATTTTCAGGACCGACTACAAACATCATACCTTGTGATAGGTTGGTATACAAATACACGTCGTTTTTGAAGCATATTCCGTGAAGCAGCTCATGTGGAAAGAGAGTAAGAAGTGAACAAATACATCCGGCAAGCATTTGCCAATATGATTTTAAAAAGTTATCGGCAAAATATGCTTTACATCTCAACACTGCCGGAACCGCCAACAGTATCATAATCACAATACTCAAAATGTTTGCAATAAGTGCCAATTGCTTGCTGTTTTCTGCTTCCTTAAACTTAACGGCTCCCGGCATATGCTCCGAATGAGGTAATGTTTCAGGGTCGTTATTATATTTTCCCATATAATGAAGCTTCATTTTTGCCTCCAAGGTTTACTATTTCATTTCAAGTGTCTGAACTCATCAATCAATATTTCTCTTTCCGAAAAAGGTACTCGCTCGCTACCAATAAGCTGATAATTCTCGTGTCCCTTTCCACAGAGAAGCACAATATCACCGGGCTTTGAATTTCTCACAGCATATCTGATTGCCTCTTCCCTGTCGGGAATTTTTACATATTTTTCCTTATCCGGAAAATACGAAGCAATTTCATCTGCTATATCAGACGGATTTTCACGTCCCGGATTATCGCTTGTTATTATACTGAAATCAGAAAGCGACGACGCCACCGTTCCAAGCTCACGTCTTCGTCCTTTAGTTCTCTCACCAACCGAGCCGAAAAGACAGACAATTCGCTGTGGCTTGTAGCTTCTTACCGTTTCAAGAAGCGTTCTCATGCTCACTTCGTTGTGGGCATAGTCTATAATGAAAATTCTATCGTCAAAAAGCGGTACGGTTTCAAATCTTCCGGAAACAAATATATTTTCAAGCACCTTTGAAGCCTTGCCTGCGCTTACCCCGAAGCTATCGCACGCACAGAAAACCGCAAGGGCATTAAGCACTGAAAACTCTCCCGGCACAGGAAGCTTCAATAGCGTTTGCTTCCCCTTTGCCAAAACCTTGCAGGAAACACCAAGCTTTGCGCCCTCTTTCCAGGGTGCAAGATTTTCAGCACTGAAGTCTGCTTTGTTTTTTATACCGTAAGAGGTAATACTGCAGCTTGCGCCGCTTATCATATCGGCGAAGTAATCGTCGTCTGCATTGAAAATACCATTCTTACACATTGAAAAAAGGCGTTTTTTGCAAGACTTATAATGCTGGAAATTCGGGTGCTCGGTAGGACCTATATGGTCGGGTGAAAGATTCGTAAAGATGCCAGTAAAAAAGTCTATGCCTTCCACTCTGAAGTTAAACAGTGCCTGTGAGGAAACCTCCAGTACAGCACATTCCACACCTGCGTCAAGCATATCCCTGAATGTTTTGTGTAGTTCAAGACTCTCTGGGGTGGTATTTTTTGTATCAAAATGCTTGCCTGCGTATTCGATACCGCTTGTGCCTATATATCCGCAAGGAATACCTGCACTGTTCATACAAGCTGAAAGCATCTGTGCAATGGTAGTTTTACCTTTAGTTCCGGTTATGCCGACAAGACGCATCTTATCAGCCGGAAAGTCGCAAAATGCCGCTGATACATACGCAAGTGCCTCTCTGGTATTTTCAAAAAACACCTTTACTGCATCGTCCGGCAGTTCAATGTCCCTTTCAAGTGCAAATATGCGGCAACCGTTATCGTAAGCCTTTACTGCAAAGCTATGACCATCACTTGACGCACCGCAAAGGCAAAAGAAGAACGTACCCTCTTTTGCTTTTCTTGAATCATAGCATATATCGGAAGCATCGCACTGCAAATCTCCCGCTGTTTTATATTCAATTTTTATCTTTCCAAGTAATTCAGATAAAATCATATTACGTCCTGACTTTTAAGTATTGATAAATTAGGTAATTATAGCTCAAAGCCTATCGCTTCTTTGCCGCAGGCTTCTATTGCGCATTTTGCAAGCACTTCAAGGGAATCAACGTACTTACCGCTGTCCAGCCCCTCGGTTTTCTTAATAAGCGAAAGCTCGGTACAGCCGAGAATTATACGCTGGGCACCTCTGTCAAAGAGCGATGCCGAAACTTTCTCGAATTTATCCATATCAGCTCTTTTTCCGAGCTTTATGTCACCGTAGATGATTTCCGTAATAAGAGCTTGCTCATCGGCACTAGGCACTAGGCACTCAATACCGAATTCTTCAAGGTATCTGTTGTAGGTTTTGGTATCAATAGTACCCTGGGTTGCAAGAACACCTGCTTTTTTTACGCCGCATTCTTTAAGATACTTTGCGGTTTCCTCCATAATATTAAGAAACGGAATATCAATTGCGTCGGTAAGCATATCGTAAAAATAGTGGGCGGTGTTACAGGGAATGGCAAGAAGTGTAACTCCGTACTCTTTAAGCCTTTTTGAGTCTGCAACCATTATTTCAAGTGGGTTATCAGTGGATTTCCCGAGAATAAAGCTTGTTCTGTCCGGCGTTGTAGCACGGCTGTTTATAACTATATCAATATGGTCCTGGTCACATGCCGCCTTTGTATGGGCGGTTATCATTTCATAAAAATAAACCGTCGCCATAGGTCCAAGACCGCCAAGTATTCCCAGCACCGGGTGATTGCTTTCTTTCATCGGATATCCCTCCTTGATTTTTTAGTATCTGCTTTCTATATTTACCGCTTGCAATATTTTTTATATTTTTTGAAATGATTAAACACCATAGCTGAAACATAAAAGGCTCTTTTGGGATTCGCATTGAGATCCTTTTTATACCATAGTGATGAAATGTACTTTCCCTCTTTTACAAGGCTTCTCGCCTGATCGGCATACTTTTTATCAGCACAGTATTTATAAATTACGGCTTTGGGAATATATGTCCATAGAACCTTTTTATCTGCCATTTTAGTCTTAATATCGTCAAGGGAATTATTGATATAGTCCTCGTAAAGATAACGGGCTATATTCTCTCCTGCACTTGTAACGTAGAAATTTGAACGACCTTGGCGAAGATTTATTTCAAAGGCACGGTAAGTGCCGTCACGCTCGTCGTATTTTATATCAAAGTTTGCAAAGCCGACGTAGCCTATATCCTCAAGGAATTTACGGAAGCCCTCACATAGCTCAGGATTATATTCTGTAATAATTGCGGCGTGGTTTCCTCTGCCCTTTGGTGTATGCTCCTCAAGAAGAACGTGCCCGAGGCACATCATCTTCACCTTTTTGTCTTTGCCGCAATAAGCGGTAAGAACGTACATGCGGGAGTCGTCACCGGGTATCATATCCTGAAGAATAATGCTGTCGTCGTAGCCTGACGCAAAAATCGTCTTTATTATCTCGTCTGCTTCCTTTTTGCTGTGTGCAACGTAAACCTTATTCATGCCGTCAAAGGGGTGCTTCCAATATACAACACTGTTTGCAGGCTTTACGATTATGGGATACTCAAAGCCGAGATTTGCGGCTTCTGTCAGAGAAAAGTCTGAATTCTTATAAAAGATTTTTGTATTTGGATAGAGTATTCCGTGCTTTTCGCAGTTAGTGTAAAAGCGCTCCTTTGAAACAAAGGTATCCATTATGTCCATACTGCTATAGGGAACGATAAATCTTGGGCGAAGCTTCTCGGCGTTTCTCGCAACAAGGTTTGCATAATCATCTGTACAACCGAGAATGAAAAACACTTTATTATCCGCCTTATGCTTTTCATAAAAGCCGTTAACTATCTCCATAAAGGTTTCGTCCGTATCCATAGAGGGAACTGTCTGAAACTTTATAAATTTACTTGCCTTTGTAGCACCTATTTCATATCTGCCGAATGCGTAGGAGGTTACTCCGTACTCCTCGTGGAAGGCTCTTGCAACGTTATAACAGTTAAGGTCTGCACCGATAAGCACCGGTACCGGGATTTTATTTTCTGACATTTTTATGTCCTTTCTTACTTATACCTTATTTCTCGTCTATAAAGAATCTCTTGTACCATACAAGGAAAGTAAATACCGTCCAGATTTTTCTGCCGTTATTGGCTTTTCCTGCATAGTGGTCTTCGAGAAGTGCACCAATTTTCTGCGTATCAAAAAATTCCTTTGCGTAAGGTGCTGTAAAGTATTCCTTTACGATATTATAATACTTTTCCTCACGAAGCCAGAAACGAATCGGCACAGGGAAGCCCTGCTTCTTTCTGTCCGCCCATTCGTCGGGAAGAGTTTTGTTTGCCGCTTTTCTCAGGACGTACTTTGTATCCTTTTCGTTAACCTTATATTCGTGGGGAATCTTTTCCGCCATTTCCATAACCACTTTATCAAGGAACGGAACACGAAGCTCCAGAGAATGAGCCATGCTCATTTTGTCTGCTTTAAGAAGTATGTCGCCGGGAAGCCACAGCTTCATATCAAGCTGCTGCTTCTTTGTAAGTTCGTCTTTGTCCGCAACCTCACGGTAGACGTCCATAACGACGTCCTTTGCACTCTTGCCTCCACGACAGGAAGGCGCAAGGAAATCAGGTGCTTCAGCGGGAGAGAACACAAGAGCCTCACCCATAAAGTAGTCCTCCGGTCTTCCGCTTGAACGAAGAATAAAGCTCTTGCCCTTAAAGCTCGGAAGGGGTTTTACTATGCTTGCAAGAGCTCTTCTTAAAAAGCCAGGAACAATCTTTTTAAACTTCTTTACTTCCTTTGTATCAGCGTACCAGTCGTAGCCTGCAAAAATTTCGTCTGCTCCCTCGCCTGAGAGAACAACAGTTACGTGCTCTCTTGCAAGGCGTGCAAGGAAGTAAAGCGGCACGGAGGAAGGATTTGACTGTGGCTCGTCCATATGATACTGAATGTCAGAGAATTTTTCAAAGCATTCGTCAGGGGTAATTATCTTTTTATAGTTTTCGATTTTCAATATATCAGAAAGCTCTTTTGCGTAGTCGGTTTCGTTAAACCTTCCCTCACCTTCAGCGAAGCCTACCGAGAAAGTTTTATCCGGCATAAGGCAAGCAGTAATATAGCTTGAATCAACACCGCCGGAAAGGAAAGAACCAACCTTAACGTCGCTTATTCTGTGAGCCTTAACAGACTCATTTACTGTATCGTCTATAATCTTGACGTACTCATCAAAGCTCTTCTTTTCAGCACTGAAATTTTCGTCCCAATAACGACCGAAGGTAAGCTTTCCATCCTTGAAGATATAGTAGCTTGCAGGCGCAAGCTTCTTTACCCCTTTAAAGAAGGTGTCCTCGCCGTAGGAATACTGGAAGGTAAGATAGGGACGTAGTGCGTCCTTATTTACTTCCTTTTTGAATCCGGGATAGTCAAGAAAGGATTTTATTTCCGAACCGAAAAGAAACTCGCCGTCGTCGGTTATATAGTAATAGTGCGGTTTTATACCAAAGATATCTCTTGTTCCGAAAAGAAGATTCTCTTTTTTATCATAGATTACAAAAGCATACATACCACGAAGCCTTGAGAGAAGCTCTGTGCCGTATTCCTCATAGCCGTGAACAAGCACCTCGCTGTCGCCCTCGGTGGTAAAGGTATGTCCCTTTTTTATAAGCTCACTTCTTATTTCCATGAAGTTATATATTTCGCCGTTAAAAATAACCGCTACTGTCTTATCCTCGTTATAAAGAGGCTGACAGGCATTTTCAGAGAGATCTATTATACTGAGTCTGCGAAAACCGAGAGCTACGTTTTCATCAATAAATTCCCCCGACATATCAGGTCCTCTGTGAATTATACGCTCACTCATCCTAGAAAGAATTTCACTCTTATTATCGTACTTATGTTTAAAATCGGTAAATCCGACAAATCCGCACATTTCAATTATTCCTTTCATTTAAGTAAGAAAATATTAAACCATAATATTATACCACACCTAAGGTATAAATTGCAATAGGTACGATGAAATTTATTTATAAAATTCAAAAGGCTCTGCAGCTGCAGAGCCCAAAATCCACTTTTTAAATATTTTCTGCCTTATTTTTACCCACAAGATTATTTACCCATATTCCCTTTTTAACAAGAACGAAGCCGAGAGCAGCTTTAACAAGGTCAAGGCTCTGAACTATCGCAAACAAAGCAATTACCGGAACAGCCGTGCCTCTCGAAAAAGCAAAAGCAACGGGAATGCTGATAAGCCACATAAATGCACCGTCAAAAAGGAAAGCTACGCCGGTTTTTCCGCCGCATAGAAGCGTAAAATACGAGGAGTAGGCAAAGCCGGAAAACGGCATAAGCACAGCGCACACAAGAATAAAGCCCGTCGCAAGAGCCTTTACGGAGTCAGTTGTGTTGTAAGCCTCCGGAATCAAAGATGAAAAAAGTGCCATAACGCCGCCTACAACCGTGCATATCATCACTCCAAGCGTCAGAAGCTTAGTATTCTCTTCACGTGCCCTCACGGTTTCACCTGCGCCAAGCCGTTGACCTATAAGTATGGAAATCGTACTTCCCATAGCTATATAGGCACAGCGGAAAAGATTTGACACAGTGGTACTTATATTCAAAGCGGATACTACCTCAAGTCCCCTCACCGAATAGCACTGCATAAGCGTTGCGGCACCCACAGACCAAAGAATTTCATTTATCATAAGTGGTACGCCTTTTCTTGAAATCGCACGCACAAGCCCCATTGGCACCTTAAAGGAGCGGTATGCTCCCTTTATAAACTCGTTCTTATCTCTCTTTATGTGTGTCCACAGAATTACTATCAGACATTCCACAAATCTTGCAATTACCGTCGCTATAGCTGCGCCAACAATACCAAGCTCCGGAGCACCGAGCTTTCCGAAAATGAGCACATAATTCAGTGCGATGTTTACAAAAACTGCGGCAAAGCCGGAAATCATAGGCACGAGAGTCTCCCCGGTTTCACGCAGAGTTCCCGCATACGCCTGCATCACTGCAAAAGGCAGCATCTGGAACATCATAACTACCATATACTGCTTTGCAAAGCCGAGCGTTCTCTCTATATCAAGCCCCTCTTTACCTTCGTGAAGGAAAAGCGAAATGAATCCGTCCTGAAATGCAGTAAAAAGAAAAACACCTATCGCTGTCATTAAAAGAACTATGCAAAGCTTTGCCCTGAAGGTGTCACGCACTCCCTTGTTATCTTTCTTACCAAAGTACTGTGCCGTAAAAATTCCTGCGCCGTTCACACCGCCGAAAATACAAACGTTAAAAACCCAGATAAGCTCGTTGACAACGGCAACACCGGTCATTTGCTCCGTGCCTACCTGCCCAATCATAATATTGTCAATAAGGCTTACAAAATTGGTTATTACGTTATGCAAAAGTATGGGAAGTGCTACCGCCAATACTCTTCTGTAAAAAGCCCTGTTTCCTATAAATTTACCTAATACCATAAAATGCCTTTCAAAATCCCTGTTATATTATACAAATGCCTTTACTTTCAAAATGCCGTAACTCTTATCTGCGGCAATAATTCATCTACCAGCTCACGTGTAAGAAAGCCAGTCTTTTCAAATTGTGTGTTTGCAACGCCGCACGCCATTGCGAGCTTTATCGCATCAATCATCGAAAGCCCACTGTCAACCCCTGCGGCAATTCCTGCAACTGCACTGTCACCTGAGCCTACGGCATTTACCGCCTTGACAGCCGGTGCAGAGAATTTATAGAAGCAACCATCTATCATAGCCGCTGCGCCGTCTTTTCCAAGTGTTACAAGCGGAAGCTCTATCCCCTTTTCAAAAAGAAAGGTCAGGGCTTCTTTTATATCGTTATCCGTTTCCACCTGCTTGTTCATAAGTACACTTATCTCGTCCTTATTTGGCTTTACCATATAAGGCTTTGCATACAGCACATCAGATAGCGCCTTTCCGCTTGTGTCAACGATTATCTGCTTTCCCTTTTGCTTTGCAAGCTCCACGAGCTCTATGTAAAAATCACTTGTAAGCCCTCTCGGCAGGCTTCCGGAAGCGCAAATTATGTTACAGCCGTCTACATTTGCAAAATACTCTTTTATAAATCTGCTTTTTTCCTCTTGTGAAATTTCGGGACCCGGCTCAAGAATTTCACCGGATTTGCCGCTTTTATCCGAAATATTAACGTTTGTTCTGGTTTCACCTTCTATATCGGTAAAAAGGGGTGTTATCCCCTGCTTTTCCACCTCGGACTTGATATATTCGCCGGTATATCCGCCAACAAAGCCCATCGCAGAAGTTTCCCGCCCAAGAATTTTTGCAACTCTCGCAACGTTTATTCCTTTTCCTCCGGCAGACTGTGTAACCCTGTCTGCTCTGTGCACCTTTCCGGTTTCAAATCCGTCAATAAAATACACCCTGTCTATCGTAGGATTTGCCGTTACTGTTAAAATCATATGAGGTCTCCTTTTTCGGATTATATCAATACAAACTAATTTAAAATTATCTGCTTATTAAATATGGTATCAACAATAACAAATAAATCACCAATGGACACATCGGTATAATTGACAAAGCGCCAACAAATTTGTTTCTCCATTTATTAATGACTAAAGAAACAACGCCAAAAACACTTCCAACCACACAGCCGACAAGCAATCCGCCTGATATAGCCTCAACAAGCTCAGATTCAGTAAAAAACATTATAGCCACAGCACATATTGGTGAAATAAAAGCCAATATACTTAAAATAAGTGCATATTTATATTTCATTGTGTTTTCCCCTTATTTATTGCTTCGGAATCTTATATTAAACAACAAAATAACAATTTTAAAGTACTATTGTTTATCTGCAAAGCACCTATGTATATATCCAATTTATTATACCATAACACTCCGGAAATTTCAATACCAAAAACATAAAAAGTGCGACGCTACTGCGTCGCACCAAAAATTGATATTGGGAATAAATTACTGACCGTTCTTCATTGCATTTTCAGCGTTCATGATCATCTTCTTAACCATCTGACCGCCAACAGAACCTGCCTGCTTAGAGGTAAGGTCGCCGTTATAGCCCTGCTTGAGGTTAACGCCTACTTCAGACGCTGCTTCCATCTTAAACTTATCCATTGCTTCCTTTGCTTCGGGTACAAGTCTCTTGTTATTCATTTTTATAACTCCTTAATTTTCTTAGTTTCTAAAGCCGAGGCTTTTATCGGCTCTGTCTTTATTATATTGCATTATTTTTTTATTATCCGAGGTAATTTTTATCATTTCGGATACTTAACTGCAAAGCTCCCAAAGCCGTCTATTGCGGTCAAAGCAGCATTTTCTTTGCGAAGTAAACCACTGAAATAATATTTAACATAACTTCATTTTGCACATCACTCATAACGCTAAATAGTTTTAAGCGTGAAATACACCTTGCGTAAAATACTCTCAAAGTGCCGTACAAATCACGACCGTGCTCCGCACAGTCCTTCGCAGTTTTGCTCGTATAAGGAAGTCACAGAAATCCTCCGCTGCCATTCACGTACACCGCAAGTCAACAACGGCTCGGGGTGCTTTACACGAAGCAGAAAGCCGAGTCAAGATTCAAGGAGAAATCGAGTCCTTACCCGACTTTCTGCTTTTTTCTTTTCTGCGTCTTTTTGCTTCGAAAGTAGTTTATGCAATGTTGAAAAACTTTATTAGTGGTATTTTGCGGAAATATGTATTTATATTGCTCGCTTTGATACTTAAGTTTTTAATTAAAAATTCATTTAAAAAATATAATTTCAAAACAATGAGAACGAAATATAATTTGCCTGATAACTTTTACAAAAAATAGCTTAATATGTAAAGAATCCTGTTAAGTATTGACTTTTTTGTGGGTTCATGATATGATATATACTACATGTCATAAACTATGGAAGTGAAAATATAAATAATGGCAACGAACGAAAAAAGAACTGTGCGAACGAGCAGTGCTAAAATGCTTTTAAAGCTTGTTTTTCGCATAGTGATAATCGCAGTTGTTGCAACCTCGCTGTTACTGAATCTTTTTACTCACGTAATACCCGTAGTTAAATACTACGGAAACGCAATGTCGCCCGGTCTATCTTCCGGACAGATACTTCTTGTCGGGAAAACTCAGGATGTAAAGCAGGGTGACATTATTGCATTTTATTACAACAATAAGGTTCTTGTGCGCAGGGTCGTGGCAACCGGCGGACAACAAGTGAATATAGATATTTTCGGGAACGTTGCGGTAGACGGAAAGTCTCTTGATGAGCCATACGTTTCGGAAAAGTCAATCGGACAGACAAGCGTTGAATTTCCCTACAACGTTCCCGGACAAAGCTTTTTTGTGCTTGGGGACAACAGGGTAAGCTCAATGGACAGCAGGCTCCTGGAGATAGGAGCAATTTCCAAAGACAGAGTAGTCGGGAAAGTGCTTTTTTCTATCTATCCGCCACGCTCCGTAAACTAAGGAAAGGGCGGTGAAAGACATAGAGCGTATAAAAAGAAAGCCTTTGAAAAAGCTTTTTGGCACTGTAATTAGTGTTATACTTGCAATTCTTCTGTTTGTTTCCAATCTGTCCCACTCTATGCTTACCACCGTAGCACTGGAGCAGGAGGCAAGATGCGGAATACAGGAGCATATACATCAGGATTCCTGCTTCCGCAATGATATTCTTATATGCGAGGTGCCGGCCCACGTTCACGACGGTAACTGCTATCTGGTTCTTCTCGGCGATAACGATATAAATGTTCTTCTTGAGGAAATAGACAATAACGAGGACAAATCTCTGGAAAGCATTATAAAAGAGATTACCGAAACAGAACAAACTGACACGGAGAAGTCATATACAGAGCAGACAGACACAGAACAAACTGACACGGAGAGGTCTGACACAGAACAGACGGACACGGAACAAACCGACACGGAGAAGTCTGACACAGAACAGACAGACACGGAACAAACTGACACGGAACAAACTGACACGGAACAAA
>JAZOCR010000094.1:0-11699 GCA_045596605.1 Eubacteriales bacterium
AATTTTTGTACGCAATAAATCATAGATAACTTCTTGCTCGTTATCAAAATCTTCTTCATACGCTATATCTTCCGGAATGTCATAGGAATACATCGCGCGCTGTTTTCCCATATGACGCCGAAAACTTTTTGTTACGTTACTCGCAACACCCCAAAGCCACGGCTCAAATTTGCTTTCATCCTTGAGCTTGGGTAATTCTCGTACTGCCGTAAAAAGTATTTCTTGCGACAAATCATCAGCTTCCTCTCGAGAATAGGTGTGGTTTACCGCATATCCATACACTTTTTCAACATAGCTTTCTATAATACTCGCATTCAATGTTCTCACCTGCCTTTCATCCATAAAGTGTTTGAAATTGGAATTTCATTGGGTGCTTTTTATTTTTTTGCAGTATTTTAAGAAGTAGTCTATAAAAAATCCACCGGAAGCAGCCATTAAGGTCACTCCCGGCGAATTTTCTTATTTATTCCCCCTCCGGAATCTCCACTCCCTCGGGCACTTCATTGTCGTTTTCCTTCTTTGCATATCCGAGAAGCTTAACCTCGGTACACTTAAAAGGTGCAGGGGTAGCTTCCGGCTTATCATCAAGAAGCACCTTTACCATTCCCTTAAGAGCGTTGCTTTCCGTTACGATGCCACGACCCTCGGGGGTTTCAACTATGGCGTCAACCTTGGGAGTTTTCTCGTATTCCTTTTGGTAAACCTCGTCCTCGTATCTTATACAGCACATAAATCTTCCGCAGGTGCCGGAAATTTTCGAGGAATTTATAAAGAGATTCTGGTCCTTTGCCATCTTTATGGAAACCTGTGAAAATTCTCCGAGGAAACTCTTACAGCACACGGGGCGCCCGCAAATGCCAAGACCGCCCACTATCTTCGCCTCGTCACGAACACCAATCTGGCGAAGCTCAATTCTTGTTCTGAATGCAGAAGCAAGCTCCTTTATAAGCTCACGGAAGTCAACTCTGCCGTCGGCGGTAAAGTAGAACAGAAGCTTTCCGTTATCAAAGGTATATTCAACGTAAACAAGGGACATTTCAAGTCCGAGCTGCTTTACCTTTTCCTTGAACACCTTTGCGGCGCTCACTTCAAGCTCCTTGTTGCTGTTATATCTTTCCGTGTCCTCGGCTGTTGCAATTCTTATAATGGGCTTGAGCGGTGCTACTATCTCCTCTGTGCTTATGCGTCTGTTGGCAATTGCGCAGAAGCCGTATTCCACACCTCTTGAGGTTTCAACGATAACCGGCGTATCCTTTTCCACCTTGTTTTCACCGGGGTCAAAGTAATACACCTTGCCTGCTTCACGGAAACGCACTCCGATAACCTCGACGGATTCAGTTCCCTCCGGAAGCTCTCTCTTGTAGGTTTTCGGCTTTGACTGCTCGGCTATCTGTTTGGCCAGCGGAATATTTCTGTCAACGTATCTCGGCTCGTCACCGGTTTCTGCTTCTATCTTTCTCGAAGAAAAGGCGCTGAAGGTATTTCTTGTCGAGCCAAAAAGATTTCCTCTTGTGCCGGAAATTATTTCCGTTCTGTCAACGATTGGCTGAAGCAGTGCTTCTTCTTTTTCACGCTCCGGAGCTGTGGGAACGAACTTTTCCTTTTTATGCTTCTGACGTCTTGCGTTTCTGTCGTTTCTATCGTTTCTATCGTTTCTGTCGTTTCTATTGGTGTTCTGGCTCAAATCCTTGTCGGAATTTTTTTCAGGCACCGGTGTGGCGTTCTTTTCTGCCGGTGTTGTGTTTTGCGCCTGGTTATGATTCTGGCGTCTGTCGCCACGCTTATCGAATTTTCCGTTCTTTTTCTTGTTGTTTCTGTTATTGTTTGCGCCCTTATTTACGCCGTTTTCCGCATTAGGATTTGCCGGCTGCGCCTTAGGTGATTCCTTTTCACGCACATTGTCCTGGTGGGAGCCTTTATTCTGAAAATTATGATTCTTTTTATTATTCTTATGGAAATTACGTGAATTGTTTCCAGTACCGGTGCCGTGATTTTTATCCTGATTTGCACCCTTTTCCGTATTCTTCTCCGCACCCCTTTGACCGTTACTGCTTACGGTCTGTGCGCCCTTTACGCCGTTTTTATTTTCTGCCTTGTTCTTTTCACTCTCTATAAGCGGATTGGCAGGTCCTTTTTTTGTCTTCCCGAAGGACAGGAAAAAGGACTTCCCGGACACTATGCTTTCATCGCCGGGCTTTACGAAGGTATCCTTATTACCTCTGTTGTAATTATTGTTATTATTTTTACCCATTATAAAAATTGAAACCTTTCCTGTTTAGTTATAAATCTTATTTAGATAATTGCGCTCTGAGATACGCCATTACTGCGCCGAGATTGGCATTTGCACAAAGCTTGTCGTGAGCTTCTGAAAAAAGCTCGTACAGCGAGAAAGCGCTTCGCAGTGAAAACCTTGCCGCAGCGCCGGACAGAGCTTCTCTGTCAAATATTCCGTGCATACCGTTTGCGTTCTTTTTTTCTTCGGTTATTTCAAGGGCACACAGAGCAAGCACCTTAAAAATAAGCTTTAAGACATCTGTGTCCTCTTTTTTTGCCGGAAGACTTGCAAAAGGAAATCTTCCGCTGCCGTAAAATTCGTCGCATATTTCAAGAGCCTGTGAAAGTTGCTGCAAATTCTTTTCTGTCATCTCAAAGCCCTCAAGCATTGATATAACCGCACTGCATCTGCGCCTTGTGCTTTCGCTTTGCTGCTTGAATATTGCCGACACCGAGCGGTATATTTCCTCACTGTCAAGAGTGCCCAGCGAAAACCTTGCACATCTGGAATTTACCGTCGGAAGAAGCATATTTGCCGCAGGGCAGGTAAGTATAAAATAAACTCTCTGCGGCGGCTCTTCCAGAATTTTAAGAAGCGCATTCTGCGACTGCACGTTAAGCATTTGCGCCTCGCAGAATATAATTACCTTGCTTTCCGCTTCAAAGGGTGTTGCGTACGCATCCGTTCTGATACGCCTTATGTCGTCTACACGCACCTGTGCTCCGTCCTCAAAGCCCAGGACTGTAACGTCAGGGTGACGCCTTGCACCCACCTTTATACAAGCTGTGCACTTGCCGCAGGGCAACTTGCTTTTATCGTCGCACTCACAAACCAGCGCAGAAGCCAAAAATGACGCCGTCTGGCTTCTTGACGCAGAATCCTTTCCCTCAATCACAAGAGTGTGCGGGAGCTGTCCTGCTTTTATATCTCCGAGAAGCTGTGCGAGCACCGCACCGTTTTTTGTAAAATCCATTGCACCTTCTCAGACCTGCTGGAAGCGTTCAACGCCGAGAACGAAAATCGTTCCTCCGCCTACCGGCACCTCCTGAACCGCAGAGCCGATTATATCATGTCCTGTGCCGTGCATCATACCTCCGTGAATCACAGAGGGCTGAAGCCTTTTTTTACTGTATTTTGAAATAATAGATATAGCCTCGTCCACCTTATCGTCTTCAACGCCCGAGATAAAGGTAGTATTACCGGACATAAGAAATCCTCCGGTTGAGGCGATTTTTGTCATAGGGAACCCTGCTTCCGTCAGCTTTGCGGTAACTATCGGTCCATCGTCGTTATTGATGATTGCAAGAATCAGCTTCACCTTGTCATCCTTCCTTTCTTTGAAATTTTTATAATCCGGCATTACTGCCGTCTGATACTATTTTATATTACAAAAGATGAAATATATGTCGCAAACCGCCTTTTTCCAATATTTATGGCAGTATACTATTAACTGATACATTATAACACACAAACATCTTTTTGTCAAATGCATTTTAATATAAGTTATTATATTTCCCCGAAAATATCCATCACAGTTAAAAAATTAACATTTTCCTCTTTACATTTCTTTCCATATAAGGTATACTGTAGTGTAGAATGATTTGTTTATTCAATTTAAATATATAAGGAGATACAGAAATGGCAAACACAGTTCTCGTTGAAACATCTGCACGTCACGTGCACCTTTCCCGTGAGCACGTTGACATTCTTTTCGGAAAAGGTCACGAGCTTACAAAGAAGAAGGACCTTTCCCAGCCCGGTCAGTTCGCTTGTGAAGAAAGAGTTACCGTTAAGGGCGCAAAGAAGGAGCTCGCAGGCGTGAGCGTTCTCGGTCCGGAAAGACCTGCAACTCAGGTTGAGCTTTCTCTCACTGACGCAAGAAGCATCGGAGTTTCCGCTCCCGTTCGTGAGTCCGGCGACATTGCAGGCACAGGCGAATGCACACTCGTTGGTCCCTGCGGAGAAGTAACAATTAAGGAAGGCGTAATTGCTGCAAAGCGTCACATTCACCTTGACACTGACACTGCTGAAAAATTCGGCCTTGCTGACAAGCAGATTGTAAGCGTTAAGATTACCTCCGACGGCAGAAGCAACATTTTCGGCGACGTAGTAGTACGTGTTTCTCCGAAGTTCGCTCCCGCAATGCACCTTGACACAGACGAGTCAAATGCTGCAGGCTGCGTACCCGGTATGATGGGCGAAATCATAGAATAAGCCCTAACGCAAATACATAGAAGTAAGCAATGAATGAACTTGCGTATTTGTGCAAACAATATGCGTGTTCATATGGAAAATAGCAAAAAAATACAAAGGAGATAAAAGACAATGATTAATTACTCACATGAAGTAGAATCAATGTGCTGTGTAGCCAAGGGCCCGAGTCACGGTCCCGCTCCCATTCCGGAAGAAGGAAGATGGGTACAGGCTAAGGAAATAAAGGACATTTCCGGCTTTACACACGGTATTGGCTGGTGCGCACCTCAGCAGGGCGCTTGTAAGCTTTCCCTCAACATCAAGGACGGTATCATCGAGGAAGCTCTCGTTGAAACCATCGGATGCTCAGGTATGACACACTCTGCAGCTATGGCTGCTGAAATCCTCCAGGGCAAGACAATTCTCGAAGCTCTCAACACAGACCTTGTTTGCGACGCTATCAACACTGCTATGAGAGAGCTCTTCCTCCAGATTGTTTACGGACGTTCACAGTCCGCTTTCTCTGAAGACGGTCTTACAGTAGGCGCAGGTCTTGAAGACCTCGGTAAGGGCGCAAGAAGCCAGGTTGGTACAATGTACGGCACAAAGGCAAAGGGCGTTCGTTACCTCGAAATGGCTGAAGGCTACGTTACAAGAATGGCTCTTGACGCTGACGACCAGGTTATCGGCTACGAGTTCGTTTCCCTCGGAAAGATGACAGACTTCATCAAGAAGGGCGACGACCCCAACACCGCATACAAGAAGGCTCAGGGTACTTACGGCAGATTTGACGAAGCTGTAAAGTACATTGACCCGAGAAAAGAATAATCGAAGGAGGTACTAAGAAATGGCATTATTTGAAAACTACGAAAGACGTGTTGAAAAGATCAACGCTGTTCTCGCCGAATACGGCATTAAGTCCATTGAAGAGTGTAAGGAAATCACACTCTCTAAGGGTATCGACTGCGATAAAATTGTAAGAGAAACCCAGCCTATCTGCTTTGAAAACGCAGTTTGGGCATACACTGTAGGCGCAGCTATCGCAATAAAGAAGGGCTGCACAAAGGCTGCTAACGCCGCTGCCGCTATCGGTATCGGTCTTCAGGCATTCTGCATCAACGGTTCCGTTGCTGAAAACCGTAAGGTTGGTCTCGGTCACAGCAACCTCGCATCTATGCTTCTCTCCGAAGAAACAGAGTGCTTCTGCTTCCTTGCAGGTCACGAATCCTTCGCAGCAGCAGAAGGCGCTATCAAAATTGCTCTTAACGCTAACAAGGTAAGAGTAAAGCCCCTTAGAGTTATCCTTAACGGTCTTGGCAAGGACGCTGCATTCATCATTTCAAGAATCAACGGCTTTACCTACGTTAAGACAGAATTCAACGCAAACACCGAAGAAATCAAGATCGTTTCCGAAACTCCCTACTCCAAGGGTCCCAGAGCTGAAGTTCGCTGCTACGGCGCTGACAACGTTCCGGAAGGCGTTGCAATTATGAGACTTGAAAACGTTGGCGTTTCCATCACAGGTAACTCCACAAACCCGACAAGATTCCAGCACCCCGTTGCAGGCACATACAAGAAGTGGTGTACAGAAAACGGCGTGAAGTACTTCTCTGTTGCTTCCGGTGGTGGTACAGGTCGTACACTCCACCCCGACAACATGGCTGCAGGTCCTGCTTCCTACGGTATGACAGATACTATGGGTCGTATGCACTCTGACGCTCAGTTCGCAGGTTCTTCTTCTGTTCCTGCTCACGTTGAGATGATGGGCCTTATCGGCATGGGCAACAACCCCATGGTTGGTGCTACAGTTGCAGTGGCTGTTGCTGTTGAAGAAGCGTCTAAGTAAGCCTTATACAAGGGTTTTCACAACTTAAATAAAAAATCGGAGTTCTGATTCAGACGAGTCAGAACTCCTTTTTTGGTCACATTTGGTCACATTGTTTGTGACAGATAGGTATGTTTAGTTACTTGTTAGAGGTTAGATTGGGTATCAAAACAAATTTTGTTTCCGAGTCTGATAGCTCATTATTTCGTTTTTGTATCAGGTCAATAGTCATTTGACGGCTGAACCCAATCTTGAAAGCTTTACCGCAAATAATATCAAATTGCCTTGAACTATCTTCAAATGTATATCCGTTATAGTTGAGAAGCTTTTCGGCATATCCATAATTCAATCCTAAAAGGAATGCTATATTCACAAAAAGTTTTTTATCGAATTGTTTTTCATAGGATGAAGCATTTTGGAAATCGTTATAAACAGTTTTTGATATTCCTGCAAATTTCAGAGATTCATTGTAATTACTCTTTTTCTGTGTTGTGATGTAATCTTCTTTATAGTGTTTGTCGTTTTCGCACTCTTTAAGAAATTCTCTGTATGACATTGTTTTGAGCATTTCTTTGTCTTTGAATGCTCTTATAGTGATAGTAACATCACAAAAACTCTGCTCAGAAATTACATCGTGAAGCTTTGCTCGGTAGCAGGATTTGTTTTCTGGCTTGAATATTTCAAGAATCTTTTCATAATCACCAGATAGAAAATCATTGCTGATATACTTTGATGTTTTTTCTGGTGCAAAGAAACTACTCAACTGATTGTCATAAGTGTCCTTAGGATATTCATAAATGCCATTGCCAAAATCAAGCGTTACAGAGAGTCTTTCTTTATACCTTATATAAGCAAGAGCTTTTTTGAATTTTTCAGAAAGGTAAATGCTGTTTTTGCCGTTCTGTTCTATGTCTTTGTTGTAATGTTCTTCCCATTCAAGACAAAATGCCTCTAACTTATCAAGGTATTCCTCGTCCGTATCGTAGTTTTCTCTTTTTACAACCTCGTGACAAGCAATGAGCCAATCAGCCAGTTGCATATAGTTTTTACTTTTCAAATCTTCTTCAAAAAGCTCACACGACCAATAATTCATATTTCCACCACCATAAAAATACCGCCAGAACGATTAAACATTCTGACGGCTTTTCTCCTGCCCTTACGGGCAGGGTTGTCCCCTTTGTATTTTCAACCACTATAATTCTTGCCCCTTGTATTTTCTGTGAGTACAGATATGAGAGAGGTGTGAGTTTGTCTCACATTTTATTATATGGTTGAGGTTGTCAGAATATAACACAAAATTTAGTTTATATTTTTTAAAATTTCACTTCTCACCTTTTCATATTCTTCCTGAGAAATAATACCCTTTTCGAGATAAGTATGCATTTTTGCAATTCTCTTATAACATTTTTCGTGATATCTAACGCTTTGATACCAACTATCTTTTATTGCAACACTAGTAGGAAACAACAATATTAAAAAAATTATAATTGCAATTAAAAAACATATTATGCTACATATTGATACGATTTCGTAATTCGAATGATAATAACTGTAACCATCTATAGCCAGAGCTTCAACAATACCAACAACCCAACATAACACAAACGAAAGTCCAGTTAATAATTTAAAACGTTTTTTTATAAGTGAAATAATTGAGAAAACAAGAAGCACGCCATAGGCTGTCAACGAAACCAACTGACAGGCCATAAAGTCGTCATCTTGACTTCCTTGCGTCATTACAAAAATTGTTATCACAATCGAAAGCGCTGCTAGTATTATCGAAGATATATTAGCAAAAGAAATAAAGGCATTTTTCTTCTTTGGCTTTGGAGTGTTACCTATGACATTACTAGGAGCAGTTCGCTTTTCTTTTGGTTTTACGAACACAAATCCTTTCGGAACACCTTGCGAAGCTTTTGCACCATACATATTTATGTAAATCGTCTTATAGAATTCTCCAGTAGGAAGGTAAGTGTTGTAAATGTCAATCATTCCGCTAACACTTTCTGCACTTGTAGAACCCTGTCTTTCCCACTTAACTTTAACACCATTTTCGGTGTAAAGACGATTCAAATATTCTCTTTCTCCGTCAACGGACTTAAGAGCAAGGGTGTAAATCGGCTTCTCTGGAACAAGACCAAAATCAGCATCACCCTCGTAATTGGGTTGGCTTTGGCTATTTTTCTCCATGTTCTTAATTGTTTGCTCAGCTTGAAGTTTAATAATAGCCTCCAACGCTTCTTCGGGAGTTGCATTTTCTAAATCTGGCAACTCCATTTCTGATGTTTCCGTATGTTCTTCAGAAGAAACAATTTCATCCTTAACTTCTTCAATGGTATCAACTTGTTGTACATCTTCTTTTTCTATTCTGTTGCCACAATACTGACAAAATTCACTATCTTCTGGCAATTTGTGATTACATTTATTACAAATCATTTTTTATCTCCTTTAATCATCATGTAAAAAACAATACATTCCATAACCGTCTTTGGCATTATTACATCCTGGATACTTACATTCATGAGAGTTACAATAGTTTGAACCAAATGATTTTTGGGAAGAACAACCACTTTTTGAACAGGTATGCTCAAAACAGTATTGCCCATAACCGCTCCTAGCATTTTTACATCCAATTTCATTACAACTGTGTCTGTTGCAATAATTTGAATTAAATTCCTTTCCAGACGTACAAGAACCTTCCATACAGGTATGCTCATAGCAGTATTGCCCATAACCATTTCTTCCATTTTTGCATCCAGTTTCATTACAGCCATGCATTAAACAGTAATTTGAGTTAAATGCTTTTTTTGATGTGCAATAACTCTCGTTACAGGTGTGCTCAGTACAATAATTGCCTGTTCCATCTGCCAGATTATCACAACCTGTGTCCGAACAACTATGCGACGAGCAATACGGAGAGGAAAATGATTTTTGCTTATTACAGCCACTTTTTGCACACTTATGCTCGAAACAATACTGCCCTGAAGCTGATACAGTATTGTTACAACCAACATTCAAACAAGTATATTTGGGTGTATTGTTTTGGACAGGTTTTTGAGTATTGCTTGGTTTTTGTGTAGCACTCGGTTTTTGAGTGTTACTAGAATTTTGTGTCGTACTTGTTTTTTGTGTGGTGCTTGAATTTTGTGTGTTGTTTGATTTGTTTATTGATGAATTTTCGGCAATGACTTTATCTTCTCTATCTTGGTAAGAAGTTGAAAATGAACCATTACCTTTGCCATGAAAGTCTCCATCATCTGTGCTAAGTCTACTTATAGAAAAAATTGCACTAGCTATAAATGCTACTAATAGTATCCCTAATAATGTAAAAAGAATAATAGACCCCTTGCCAACCTTTTTTGAGGATTGAGGCTCTTGAACATTGGTGGGAGTAACATTCTCCTGTTCATTCGTCATAATTGGAGTAGTAACTTTTGTGCCACACAACTCGCAGAACATGGTATCAGGCAAAAGCTTATTACCACATTTTCTACAAAACATTACAGCGTCAGTAGGTCCTTCCTTTTTTTGTTTGGATTTCATTGTTAATCAGTCCCTTTCTGTAAGTCTACGATTTCTGTACCGCACTTTCGACAAAACTTACTGCCGTCTATGAGTTGCTCACCGCACTTACGACAGTATTTAACTATATCAGCTTCGTTCGAATCTGCGTTTTCAGTGCTGACAGATGTTGATTCAATTGCTTTAGTTTCATTTAGATTAGATAAACAGAAAGTAATAATCATTGTAATAAGAGGGGAAATAAGAAAACTCAAAAAATAATACCCCCAGAAATTTCTACCTTTTTTCTTTGCAACAAATCCTGGAATTAGTGCCCATAGTGCTATTCCTATAATTTGTACCATATTTTTTACTCCTCCTTATGTTCTACATTAATTTCCTATAGCTTCAATTTTTATTGTCCAATATCCTTCTGCACTAGTTATGTTAAAATACCCATCGGTTAAACCACTGGAGGTGTACTGATGAACACAAGATGCACTTCCCACCGAATTCTTAATCATTCTGTCATTGAAATCGATTTTAAAGTATCCACCACCAGAATAATTGATGATGAAGTTATACTTTCCTTTGGGCAAATCAATATCCATAACATAACCAACACCATAACCAGAATACTCAAGAGTCTTAAAAAGAGTAACTCCGCAACGAGAGCAAACCACATTGTTTGAGTGTCCTAAAGCACTTCCTTCTGTCTTTCCACAAGTAGTGCATGTTTTAGGTGCAGAACAAGTAGCGTTTTTCCAATTATGCGATGTTTGAGCAATCTTCTCTGTATATGAATCTCCGCACATTGAACACGAATAACGTTTCTCTCCTGCCGAAAGACACGTTGCATTAGTTTGTTTTGCCAATACATAGTTATGAGATACAACGGCAACAGCTTTTTTATAAGATGCTCCACATCCCGAACAAGCATATGTGTCTTCACCAGAAGCAATACATGTCGGCTTTGTTTGCTTTGAAAGTACATAATTGTGAGATACCATATCTACAGCTTTTTTATAAGAAGCCTCGCATTCTGAACAAGCATATATATCTTCTCCAGGAGAAATACACGTTGGTTTTGTTTGCTTTGACAATACATAATTGTGTGCAATTGTATCAATGATTTTTACTTTGCTATTACCGCAACCAGAGCAAATAGATGTTTGACTTCCCTTAGAAGTACAAGTTGGAGCAACCGAATCACTAACGGTGTAGTCATGGATATGTATTAAAGCTTTGCTGTCTCTATAATCTCCTAAAGACTCAAAAATAGAGTTGGCAACATCATATTCTCCTGCTTTTCTATAATCAACAGCTTGTAAATATCGAGTTTCTATGAGTTTGTCTTGAGAATCACTATAATCATCCAACTCTGCAAAAGCGGAATAGGCAAGGTCATATTTTCCGTTCTCAAGCAATTCTTGTGCGTGATTATATTTGACCATAGGGATAACGAAAAGAAAAACAAGAATAGCAATTATCGCCAATGATAAAATGGAGATTATTGTGAGCATAATAGCCTTTCTCGTTTTTTTGCTCATCGGCTTTTTATCTTTCTTTGGCTTCTTTGGTTCAGCATAAGTAGGTTCCTCTGGAATTTTATTCCCGCAAAGATGACAAAATCCGCTGTCATCTGGAATAATTTGGTTACACTGGTTACATTTCATTGTCTTGACCTCCTACTTCCTCTATTACCTCTGTTCCGCACTTGTTACAGAACTTTGCATTATCAAGCAACTTGTTGCCACACTTACGACAAAAATTGATTTTGTTTTCATCAACAAATATATCATCTTCAATTTCATCAGTATATACTGGTATGGAATTTTGAAATCCTTCCAACACACCACGTTTTTTGAGTGTCTTTAATCCTATTGAAGAAAAAACACACGTCCA